>NZ_JBWVAZ010000002.1:0-532638 GCF_057220975.1 Ruegeria sp. HKCCD9138
CACCCAACTCAACATGCAAAGCGTAAAGAGGCGTGCGCTTAATATCGGTCATCGGGAATTCCTTATCGCCCTGGATCGTCCAAATGGATCGGCGTCAGTTTGAAGGAAGCCGCACATTTTGCAACGGCCCGGTGAACCGTCGCCCGTGAGGCGGTGAAGAAACAGAGGTTTTCGCAGCGCGAAGGCGGTCATTTGAGCCTACAAAAAAGACTAAGTTCATCTTGTATACGGGCGTATGCATTTTCAATGTTCCTATAGGAAACATTTTTCCCTTGCGCAACATCCCTGCAAGGATCACTTGTGCCGTTGTCACCTTGCCCCAAGCGTATCGCAATCCACTCGCGTGTTAGCAGTCAAAATTGCCGTTTCAAATTTGTATTTTGCCTATCAGTTATCCGCCAATTGGCTCACCGCGTGGTTTAGCGCGCGCAATCCGGCGACCAAATCAGCCTCGGCAGTGTCCTCGGTAAAATCGTGGCTGATCCCGCCGATAGAGGGAACAAACAACATGGCGACCGGCATCAATCGCGATACGTTCGTCGCATCATGCAGCGCGCCCGAAGGCATCAATCGCCATTTTCCCGGGGCGATCTTGTCAGCCCCTTCTTCCAGCGCAAGGCGAAGGTGGGGATCCATGGAAACCGGCTCCAATCCCAGCATCGGTCCAAAATCCAGCTCCATGGAGCGTTTCCTAGCGACGTCTTGCGCCGTGGTTCGGATAATATCTTCCATCCGCGCAAGACGTTCGGCGTCACCGTCCCGCCATTGCATTGAGAATCGTACCCGACCGGGCACGATGGACGAGGCGTTGGGATGCAGATCGACCCGGCCAATGGTCCAGACGGTTTGGGGGGTGACGACGTTCCGGAACCGGTCATTGATCATCGCGTTGAACTGCGACAGGGCCTGAAACGCGTCACGCCGCAGGTGCATCGGCGTGGTGCCCGCGTGGTTCTGTTGGCCGTCAAACCCAATTACCATATCGCGAATGCCTACGATGTCCGTGACCACGCCAAGCTGTTCGCCTTGCGCGTCGAGCAAAGGCCCCTGCTCGATATGCATTTCGATGAAACCGCTAAAACGGGCGGGATCTACAAATTCCTGGGACAAATCCGCCATGGTCGACCGCGCGGTGGCGAAACTGACGCCTGCGGCATCAGTCAGCACATCTGCCTGCTCCAACGATAGACCGCGCGACCAAACTGCAGAACCGGTGGTGACGCCAAATCGTCCCTCTTCGTCCTGAAAACTCACGACCGAGATCGGACGATCGGTGGAACGGGCTACTTCAAGTGCAGCAATGACACCCAGTGCGCCATCCAGCCAACCGCCCTCGGGCTGGCTGTCGGAATGAGACCCTAGCAGGAGGGACCGACCCGGCGCCAAACCGAACAGGGTGCCAACGGGGTCGAATTGCGGTTGCAGACCGGCCTGTGTCATGCGGTCAGCCAGCCAACGGCGCGCGGCAATGTCGGCGTCGGAATATGCCGGGCGCACCACGCCTTTTCCAACACCTGAGGCTCCGAACTCGCGCAGCTTGTGCAGGTCAGCCAGAAAGCGGTTTTCATCAATGGCCATGGTTCCCCTTTCCCGCAGTTTCGCAAGACCATAGCCGCGAGGCACGATTGCAAACCACCCTGAAATCAGATTTTTCGCGGCGGCGGCGAAACACCTCTGGTCCGCGCCCGGAACCTACCCTAAGACTTCGGCGCAAGAGGATCCGACATGTCGCATATCACACTGGTGCGTCACGGGCAGGCCAACACGGCCGCACGAGACGAGGCAAACTATGACAAGCTCAGCGAACTGGGCCATCAGCAGGCGCGCTGGCTGGGGACTCATCTGCGAGATACGCGCGCTCACCATCCCCGGGTTTATTGCGGCACACTGACCCGCCATCTGGAAACGGCAAGCAGCATGGGGTTGTCCGATCCAATCTGCGACCCGCGCCTGAACGAGATCGAGTATTTTAATCTGGCGCAGCTGTTTCAGCAGCAACATGGCGTGGAAGTTCCAACTGATCGCGAAGGCTTTGTCGAACATCTGCCCAGGACATTCGCCGCCTGGGCCAATGGTGACATCAGGGACGCGCCCGAAACTTTTGAACAATTCGAAACCCGCGTCCGCGATGCGTTACGTGACATCGGAACCGAAGGCGGACCAGCCATAGTCGTAACGTCGGGCGGGTTGATTTCGATGGTGGTGCGACAGGCAATGGGGCTGGACATCCCTTCGATGGCGCGCGTAGCCCTTGCCATCATGAACACGTCGATGCATCGTCTGCACCCGATTGGCGCTCGGCTAAGCCCGGTTCTGTTCAATGCCGTTCCGCATCTCGAGACCCCGGACCGGCATTTCGCCCAGACGCATTTGTAACCCATTCGGAGGCTTCCTGATGCAGCTATATTATGCCCCCCGTACAATCTCGGTCGCTGTTGCGATTGCATTGGAAGAGGCCGGGTTGGAATACGAGGCGATCCGCCTGAACTTTGCGGACGGGGAACAGACAAAACCGGTCTACAAGCAGATAAACCCCAAGGGCCGCGTCCCGGCCCTGGTCGTTGACGGAGGGATTCTGACCGAGACCGGCGCATTGCTGGATTACATCGCTGCAATCGCACCCAATGTCGGCCTCGTGCCCGATGATCCGATCATGGCGGCCCGAATGCGGGAGGTGATGTATTACCTGGCTTCCACAATGCATGTGAACCACGCCCACAAGTTGCGGGGGCATCGCTGGGCAAACAAGAAAACCAGTTGGAAAGATATGGCCGATAAAGTCCCTGAAACGATGGCTGCATCCTGTGAATACATCGTGTCGAACGGGCTGCGCGGGCCGCTGGTGTTGGGTGAACAGTTCTCCATGGCGGATGCGTATCTCTACGTCGTCTGCAGCTGGCTTGAAGGCGATGGCGTCGACGTCCCGGCCTTTCCCAAGATTGAAGCCTTTCGCGCGACGATGGAGGCGCGTCCTTCCGTTCAGGCGGTCCGTGCCGCAGGAATGCTCTGAGAAAAGGAAATTGCATGACACATCTCTGGGTCCGGTCGGAACAGCGCCCGAACGAGGAGCGGGTGGGATTGACCCCCGAGGGCGCCGCCGCGCTGATCGCCGCGGGTATCCGCGTAACGGTCGAGGAAAGCTCGGTTCGCGCCATCCCAATCGACGGCTACAAGGATGTTGGGTGCGAGATAACGCCCGAGAATTCCTGGCCCGATGCTCCGCTGGACGCCATCATCTTCGGCCTCAAGGAACTGCCCGAGGACGGTACGCCCCTGCCCCATCGTCACATCATGTTCGGCCATGCCTATAAGGGTCAGCATTCCGGCCGCGCGCTGTTGGAGCGGTTCAAGGCGGGCGGCGGTACGCTGTATGATCTGGAGTACCTCGTGGACGAAAACGGCAGACGGGTGGCTGCCTTCGGCTATTGGGCGGGATACGCAGGCGCAGCGGTCACACTTAAAACATGGGCCGCACAGCAAAGGGGTGAAGAATGCCCACCCGTCGGTGTTTATTCCGGCAAAGACGCGCTGAATGCCGAGTTGTTGGCAGAGCTGGATGCCACTGGTGCCAAACGCCCCCGCGCAATTGTTGTCGGCGCTTTGGGCCGCGTGGGTACAGGTGCTGCGGATCTCTGCGAGGCGATGGGCGTCAGCGTCACCAAATGGGACATGGCCGAGACCGCCAGCGGTGGACCGTTTCCCGAAATCCTGGACCATGATCTGTTCCTGAACTGCATCTTCGCGCGCCCTGGCACGCCGGTCTTTGTCCCCCGCGAGGCGCTGAGCGCCCCGCGCAAACTGACAGCCATCGGCGACGTGGCCTGCGACCCGGACAGCGACTACAACCCGGTGCCGGTCTATGACCGCGCCACCACTTGGAACGCCCCCGCCCTGCGCGTGGCCACTGATCCGGTGATGGACGTGATGGCCATCGACAACCTGCCGTCGATGCTGCCGGTCGAAAGCTCGGAAGACTACGCCGCGCAATTGCTGCCCTCATTGCTGACCCTGACCGATCTGGGAAGTGGCATTTGGGGGCGGGCCGAAGCAACCTACAACACGCATATCGAAGGGATCTGAGCGATGACGATTCATTGGTGTGGCACCGGCCTGTCGGCCATCCCCGGCCTGCGCCGCCTGATTGACAGCGGGAATGAGGTCACTGTCTGGAACCGGACCGTCGAAAAGGCGCAGGCCGAGGTCGGCGATCTGACCGATGACATCCGCGCCTTCGACCTCGACGCGCTGGGTGCGGTATTGGAAAAGGGCGACGTGATCGTTTCGATGCTGCCGGGTGACTGGCATGTACCGTTGGCGGAACTGGCGATTTCGAAAGAATCGAACTTTGTCTCTTCGTCCTACATCGCACCCGAGATGCGCGCATTGGACGACAAGGCGCGCGCGGCCGGAGTCGCGCTGGTCAACGAGGTTGGGCTGGATCCGGGGATTGACCACCTGATGGCACACGCTCTGGTCGACGATTATCGCGCCTCGGATGCGTTCGATCCGCAAAATCACCTGAGTTTCATTTCGTATTGCGGCGGCGTTCCGAAGGACCCCAACCCATTTCGGTACAAGTTTAGCTGGTCGCCCTTGGGCGTGCTTAAGGCGCTGCGCTCTCCATCAAAGTCGATCCGCGATTACGCGCCGCTGGACGTCGCCCGCCCGTGGGACGCGATCAGCAGCTATATCGCTCCGCTTCCCACACCGGAAAGTTTCGAAGTCTATCCGAACCGCGACTCGATCCCCTTCATGGAGCAGTACCAATTCGAGAAACACTGGCCCGTCAAGGAATTCGTCCGCGGCACCCTGCGTCTGAACGGTTGGGCGGATGCCTGGTCGGGTGTTTTCCGCGAGATCGAAACCCTTACCGGCCCAGAAGGCGACGCCCGTCTGAAAGAAATGTCAGATCAATTTTGGGAAGAAAACGCCTATGACGAAGGCGAACCCGACCGTGTAGTCCTGTGCGTGGGGCTGAAGGCCGAAAAAGAGGGCCGCAAAGTCTGGCACAAAACTTATGTCATGGATGCATGGGGCGATGAGCGCGGCACCGCCATGGCGCGCCTGGTATCGATCCCGGTGTCACTGGCGGTCGAAGCCGTTCTGAACCGCGCCATCCCTGCTGGTGTCCACGCCGCACCCAGCGATCCGAAACTGGTTCAGGGTTGGATGGCCGAGATCGACACGCTGGCGCAGCATTTGCAGATTGTGGATCACTCGGCAAGTTAGAGCAGTTTGCGTCTTCTGTTCCTCTTTGTCCTTCTCCCCAATGGGCAAAGAGGAACAGAACGAATTCAAATACCTGCACTGCTGCTGCAAACCGCCCTTCAACTTTCGTACGTGGCGGACACCCGTTTGCTGAACCATTGCAATGTCAATTGCCTGCACCGCAGCGGGACAGTCTATTGCCTCGGCCAATACGGGACTATTTCTGAGTTCAACTAAAAGTTTTGTCCAGTTGCCAATGCCATTCTTCAAGACTGAACCGGCAAAAACGCCATTACCACCGGCATGGCGATCAGGTGAACAATATGAAAGCCACCATCTCGGACGACCTTTGGGAATCAGGGTTCATTCAATCAGCCAGAGATTATTTGGCGTCACCCTATTCAGCGCTTTCCGAGTTTGCCCACGACCTTTCTGAACACGGCACCCAAAAGGCTTTTTGATCCATGAGCCCGAACCGGGCCAAACAAAAAAGGGGTTAGGTGCTGTGCCTAACCCCTTTTCTATCCTGTTTTCAAATGTACTGAGCGATGATTGCTTCAACGTCGGTACGATTGATTCCAAGTTCGGACAGCTCATGGTCCGACAGGCGATTGAGTTCCTGAGCAGCGCACACGATGTCGCTGCTGATCGCGCGCATGCTCATTGCCCTGTCAAACAGCACCAGCGCGCTGCTTGAGATGCCTTTTTGGAACGTGGTGTCTGTATCCAGCATGTTCCTGACCTCCCTGATTGATCACAACGAAAGCGCCTGACGCAG
This sequence comes from Ruegeria sp. HKCCD9138, assembly GCF_057220975.1. Taxonomy (NCBI): domain Bacteria; kingdom Pseudomonadati; phylum Pseudomonadota; class Alphaproteobacteria; order Rhodobacterales; family Roseobacteraceae; genus Ruegeria; species Ruegeria sp. HKCCD9138. The sequence goes on from NZ_JBWVAZ010000002.1 coordinate 5,987, forward strand.
GTGTCAGACCTACTGCTGGTAGGGTTGGTTGTGGTAGACGCTCTCGTATGCCCGGCGATGGATTTCATTGCGCGGGATGCCGATGTCTTCCAGCTGCCGGTCCGTCAGCTTGCTCAGCCTTTGAACCGTCCGTGAATAGATTCTACGGCGGAAATTCTCGACTTTTTTCTCGGTGTAGCCGGAGAGCAGGCTCGCAAAGAAGCCGTTCTGTGTCTTGGCTGTTTGTACGTGTTCCATATCTTTCTCCTTTATGTCCGAAAATCAGCTGTCTTCTGATTTCTGATAAAGGAGCGCCCCGTTAACGATTGAGGGGCAGGAAATTAAGAGTTCTTTATGATTTCTGTCGGGATAGCGGGGTCCGGCATTTGCATCAATTTTGACCGGAGATCGCGGCGAAACTCGCCATAACAGGCACAGGCGTCCGGATGCGGCCGTCCGACGCCCGAGCCAGGATCACATCAGGTCGTTTTCCACATCTTCAGCGGATATGCCCAACGCATCCAGACCATTCTCAAGATGGTCCGACATATGCGGTGTACCTATCAGGTAATCGGCGCAAGGGGTTGAGGCCTCGGATTTGGCGGTGGCGATGGCCTCGGCCAGATCTTCGGCGAAAAAGCTTTCGCGACCGATCCACATAACAGCGACCAGTTCGGCCTGCTCATCTTCGCCCATCCGATCGATAAAGGCGCGCAGTTCGCCCTCGGCCCGTTCCAGTTCGCGCCCCATCATGGCAACCTGAGCAATTTTTCTTGCGGAGATTTCCAGCATCTGTCCCAACTCCTCGTGTTCGCGGTTTCAGTCTATCAAAATCACCTGAAACAGTACCCGTCTTTGATCTTACGCAAGAAATGCGTCTTAGGGCGGGCGCGCGACACTGTCTGTTCCGGAACCGGCGCCGTACGGAAGGGGAGGAAGGTTGCTTTTTTGAACCACAGCTTGACCGCCTGGTAGTGGATCAGAAACACTGCACGGCGCGCGCCAAATGGGCGCCGCAGCAAAGACCACAGAATGGTTTGATTGGTCAGCGGTTGTCGCGGTCCCGTAAGGGTTGCAATCAACCCGCCTCGCTGGCGGTCATAGTCGATCCAAACCCCAACGCGATCCTGCCGATAGTCAAAGCGGAACGTATATGTGCCAGCGATTTTTTGAAACGGCGAAACATGCATCAGCTTGTCGGCAACGATGCGATCGGTCGGCTCGATCGGTGACAAATCCGGCTTGTGGCACAGATAACTGTGCCGGGTGCCATATGTGTTCGTCACTTCGGCCACAACTGCGAAAAGCTGGCCTTGATTATTCAGACAAAACCAGAAGCTGACCGGATTGAAGACATGCCCGAACACCCTGGGCTGGGTCAGCAGCATCAATCGGGCCGGTTGCGGGACCCCAAGATCATCAAAGCGATCACGCAGCCAATCGGCCCCCCGGCCCTGTTTTGGCTCGCCCCCGTGGTCGGTGACACGCCAGTTTGTCAGGTTTGCGCGATTGATCGAGAACAGCGCCGGCGTGTCCAGCTGCACCTCTGGGTCCAACAGGATGTAGTCCACGGAATAGCGGAAGGCGTTTTCGATTTTCCCCTTGCGCCCGTGAAAGGTGTGCGCTGCAACTTGCTCTATTCCCGACATCCAGTAGCTACTCCCGGTCACTCAGCGCATGTGTAATTTCGCGTTCATCTCAGCACTTTGTCCAACATTTTCTACGTATCCCAAGGCGGAGGGGATCAAAAAAACAGGTTCGAGTGATCCGGCTTGGGTATCTACCCGTATTGTTGTTATGTTTACCGAGATCGACACAGTGACCCTGGACGACCCCGCGCCGATGTCAGGCGTTGACGCGCCCCGGATCGCGCGCAAACGTATCAGGGGCAAATCGGTGAACGGTGCGAAAGACATCTGCGAGACCCGGGCTGAATGGGTGGGCCACATAAAACGCATCCGCGATGCGCAGGATCAGGTGGCATTTGCAGAGCTGTTTCAGCATTTTGCACCGCGCATCAAGGCATTCCTGATCAAGTCTGGGTCTGACACGACGCTGGCAGAGGAATGTGCGCAAGAAGTCATGGCAACCCTGTGGCACAAGGCGCATCTGTTCGATCCGACCCGCGCAACCGTTGCCACCTGGGTTTTCACGATTGCTCGGAACAAGCGCATTGATGTCCTGCGCAAGCAACGCCGCCCCGAACCCGAGGATCTTGGTTGGGGTCCCGAAGCGGAACCGGATCAGGATGACGTTATTGCGCTGCAGCAGGAAACCACGCAGCTGCGGAACGCTTTGTCGGCGTTGCCGGATGCGCAAAGGGAACTGATCGAAAAGGCTTATTTCGGCGATCTCAGCCATCGCGAAATCGCCTCTCAGACCGGATTGCCGCTGGGTACGATCAAATCACGAATACGGCTGGCGCTGGACCGCTTGCGCCATGCGATGAATTGAGATGACGATGATGCGACAAGATATCAAACATCACCTGACAGACGACCTGCTGATGGCTTACGCCGCAGGCTCACTGTCCGAAGCGTTCGACCTGATGGTCGCGACGCATATCTCGCTCTGCGACCACTGTCGTGCCCGGGCCGAAAGCTTTGAAGCCGTGGGCGGGCACGTACTTGAAGAGCAGTTGGACGTGGCACAATTGGGTGACGAGTCACTGGCTGCCACGATGGCGTTGATTGCGCAGGGAGCGCCGAAACCGAAACCAACGCGGCCCCCGTGTTCCGTGCTACCCACGCCCTTGCAGGATTACGTCGGCGGTGACGTGAACGCGATCCGCTGGCGAGCCATAGGCATGGGTGTCAAACAGGCGATCCTGCCGACGACTCGCGAGGCCACGGCACGATTGCTTTTTATCCCGGCAGGTGCTGCTGTTCCGGATCACGGCCACAAAGGCATGGAATTGACCATGGTGCTGCAAGGTGCATTCACGGACGAGGTCGATCACTTTGCGCGCGGCGATGTCGAGATTGCTGATGAGAGCCTGGAGCACACACCCATCGCGGATATGTCCGAAGATTGCATTTGTCTGGCAGTCACGGATGCGCCTCTCAAGTTCAACAAACTGATGCCGCGACTGTTTCAGCCGTTTTTGCGGATTTGAATATTCATGGCCATCCGCGCGACCCGAAAGTGGTGATTGAATGGAGACAACCATATGTTCAGACAGTTACTTCTTGGCTTATCGCTGCTGTTTATCGGAACCGTTGCCTCGGCACAGATGACCGCAGACGTGAAGTTTCAACCCGGAAATTATGGAACGATGGTCAGCGGAACGATCACCGGGGATGAGTATTTCGACTATAGGCTGGGGGCCAAAGCCGGTCAGGAAATGTTTGCCGAGCTTCAGGTCAGCGACACGAACGGAAACGGTGTGATTTATTTCAACATTCTGCCACCAGGCAGCGATGGCGAAGCAATCTATATCGGTTCGATTGACGGCAATACCGCCCGGATCGACCTGCCCGAAAACGGAGATTACACGATCCGCGTCTACCTGATGGGCAATGATCGCGATACCGGCAAGACTGTCGGGTACAATCTGGACCTGTCGATCCAGTAGAGTCTAGGCTTCAGATTTGCCCAATGGAACTACATTGGGATGCTCGTCAGGGGCCAGTTCCTCGAAATCGAAATTGTCCAGCCGCTGCGCCCGGCGGCCAGCCTTTTCAGCACTGATCTTGATGTCCGAAATATCCTTGGCCGCCTGTCCGAAATGGCGGTCGAGGTTAGCGACCCGGTCGCCCAGACGTTCGACATCCTTGTGCAGCATCCCGAGTTCCTTGCGGATCGCACCTGCCTGTTCGCGCATACGCGCGTCCTTCAAGATCGCCCGCATGGTGTTCAGTGTCGCCATGCAGGTCGTGGGCGAGACAATCCAGACACGTTTGGAAAAGCTCTCCTGCACCAATTCCGGGAACTTGGCGTGCAATTCCGCATAGACGGCCTCGGAGGGCAGGAACATCAACGCGCCATCAGCTGTTTCGCCGTCCAGGATGTACTTTTCAGAGATGTCGGTGATGTGTTTGCGCACTGTGGCGCGGAACATCTGCACCGCCGCTTTCAGTTCGGCGTCATTGGTTGAGCCGATCAGCGCTTCATAGGCTTCCAAAGGGAACTTGCTGTCGATTACGATTGGCCCCGGAGGGTTCGGCAAGTTGATCAGACAATCGGCACGCCGCCCGTTTGACAGCGTCGCTTGCAGCTGGAAGCTGTCCCGAGGCAACGCTTTCGAGACGATGTCATTCAGTTGAATCTCACCAAACGCGCCGCGGGTCTGCTTGTTCGACAGAATGTCCTGCAATGTCAGAACGTCCCCCGAAAGTTTGGTGATGTTGTCCTGCGCCTTGTCGATGGCGGCCAGCCGCTCCTGCAATTGGGTCAGAGAAGTTGCTGTCTGTTTCGACGATCCGTGCAGCGATTCTTTCATCCGCTCCTGCATCTCGGCCAGCGCGCGCGCCGATTTCATCGCATTGTCCGCAAGCCGGTCATTCATCTGCTGCTGAACCGAGGACAGGCGGGATTCGACCGTCTGGATCACTTGTACCTGCGCATTGGCCTGGGTGTCCGAGACATGCTGCAACCCGCCGCGCAATTGCTCCTGCCCTTGGCCCAGTTGCTGAACATGCTGACCCAAATGGGCCATTTGGCGTGCCAGAGGCTCCGTCAACCGGGCCGAGCGGTTGGCCGCGCGCAACGACAGAAACAGCAGCAGCAGAATCAACACGATGACTCCGGACCCGATCAGGATCACGGGGTCGTCCAATGCCATTTCAGTTCCAGCAATCTCGATCATATCGCCTCGGATGTTCTTGTTTTATTCTTCATAGCCCGGCAAGGCCATAGGATCAACTGCGCCCGAACAGACGCTCGATATCGCTCAGCTTCAGTTCGACATAGGTGGGCCGCCCGTGATTGCACTGACCCGAATGCGGTGTAGCTTCCATCTCGCGCAACAGGGCGTTCATTTCCTCGGCCCGCATCCGACGGCCCGAGCGGACCGAGCCATGGCACGCCACCCGACTGAGGATTGCCTCGATCCGCACCTGAACGCTTTGGCTGTCACCCTGATCGGCCAGTTCATCAAGGATATCCAGAACCATCGCGCGGGCATCGACCTCGCCCAGGATGGCGGGGGTTTCCCGCACCGCAACCGCGCCGCCGCCAAACGGCTCGATGGTCAAACCAAGGCGCGACAGGTCGTCGGCCGCCGCCATCAGACGGGCACAATCCCCTTCGGAAAGTTCCACGATTTCAGGGATCAGAAGCGCCTGCGCGGCGACACCGTTTTCGGCCATCTGGCGTTTCAGCTTCTCGTACACCAGTCGCTCATGCGCGGCGTGCTGATCGACGATCACCATGCCATCCGCAGTCTGGGCGATGATATAGTTCTCATGCACCTGTCCGCGTGCCGCGCCCAGTGGCAGCTCATCGGCAGATGTGTCGGGAGCATCCGAAATCTGTGCGGGCGTGGTCACCGGTTCGACAATGCTGCCGCTATAGTCATTTGCCATTTCGGCAAAGCCCGGAGACTGGGCCCGAATAGCTGCTTGCCGCGCCGATGGAGAGGGCCGGTCCATCTGATACACGCGCGCCGGACCCGCCGAAGCTGGTTCAGGTCGCATCGCCCCCAGCGTTGCGTTGGCCACGGTTGAAGACGCCCGGTGCCCGGCTTCGGCCAGCGCATGGCGCAGCGCCGAAACGATCAGTCCGCGCGCCAGACCCGGATCGCGGAACCGCACTTCGGATTTCGCAGGATGCACATTCACATCCACCAAATTCGGATCACAATCGATGAACAGTGCCGCAGCCGGATGTCGGTCGCGGCTGAGGAAATCGAAATAGGCCGCACGCAACGCGCCGGTCAGCATCTTGTCACGCACCGGACGCCCGTTGACGAACAGGTACTGCGCAACCGCCGCACCGCGTGAATAAGTCGGCAAGGCAGCATAGCCATAAAGACGAATGCCGTCTCGCGTGGCGTCAATCTGCAGGGCGTTTTCTGCAAACTCCCGTCCCAGAACGCGCGCCAGTCGCGCGTGCAGCGCGTCGAACAAATCGCCGTTTTCTCGGTCGGCACGGAAGGTCACGCGCCCTTCGCCGCCGCCAGAAACATCGCGCAGGGTAAATGTAACCGCCGGTTCCGCCATAGCCAGACGCTTCACTGTGTCCGAGATCGCCTGCGCCTCGGCCCGGTCAGTACGCATGAACTTCAGGCGCGCCGGTGTTGCAAAGAACAGGTCACGCAGTTCCACAACCGTTCCGGCCCGCAGGGCAGCCGGCTTTACTGGCCCGACCTTGCCACCTGCAACAAGGATCGTGGCAGCTTCGTCCACCGGCATCCGGCTGGTGATCGTTAGCCGCCCGACCGCCCCCAAAGACGGTAGCGCCTCACCGCGGAACCCGAACGTGTGAATGTTCAACAGATCCGAGCCGTCGATCTTCGAGGTCGCATGGCGTGACAGAGCCAGAGGCAAATCCGCGGCCGCAATTCCACATCCGTCATCGGTGACGCGGATCAGCGTCTTGCCCCCGTCGGCAATGTCAATGGCGATGCGCGTCGCCCCGGCATCGATCGCGTTTTCCACCAACTCCTTGACGGCCGAGGCCGGGCGCTCCACTACTTCGCCTGCAGCAATCCTGTTGATTGCCGCGTCATCAAGCTGTCGGATGACCGGGCGTTTTTGGCTCATATTGGGGATTGTCTGCACCATACCGCTAGACCTAGCACAACACGGCGCGATTCTGCCACCTATTTGAAACGTTATACGCCGGCCAGAAAAAGCCCCGTCCGGCCCACGTTCAATGCTACCAACAGGTCGGAAATTGTGAACGAGGGACCGAACGGGTCGTGGTGAGTGGTTGCTATATGGTTAACACTTGAAGCAGCGTTACCACAAAAAGGTGAACAAATCCGCATATGTATGCCCGTTGTTTCCATTTAAGCAAATATTAGCCGATTTCCGGCGGCGATGACTGGCGGGATGACGCCAAATCAAGTGGCAACCGGTGCGCCGGCCCGGTTTCGACATGGGCCGAACACCGCGCTTAGTGCCAAAATCAAACCGGACATCGTGGCGATCATACCTGCTGCACTGACGGCATCCGCTCCGCCCAGCCACAGCGGGCCGTAACCGGCCAGCACGTACCCTGACACCGCGGATACAACGGCGAAGAGAACGCTCCACGCGATCTGTGCCTCGAGCCGGTTGGTCATCATGCGCGCGGCGGCAGGTGGGCAGATAAACATGGCGATCACGATGATCGAACCGACGGCATCAAAAGCTGCCACCGCAGCAATCGCGGCCGTGATCACCAGCGCCATACCCAAAACCCCGGTGCGGATGCCGATCGTACGGGCAAACCCTTCGTCAAAGGTCGAGATTTTGAGCGGCCGCCAGAACAGCCAGGTGAACAGGGTCACGCCGATCAGGGTCAGTGCGATCCGCGGCAGCTCCGGCGGCAAGCCCGCCAATGCTTGCGGGTCCATCAGCGAGGACCAGCCCGTCGCGTCCAGCCAGATCAGGCTTTCCAGATTGCCGTACAGCGCATGTTCCACGTCCAGATGCACGGTCGAGGTATCGGTCTGTTCCAGCAACAATACACCCGCTGCAAACATGGTGGTGAAGACGACACCCATGGCAGCACCAGGTTCGATCTGACCCAGACGGCGGACTGTTTCAATCAGAATAACTGCGACCACGGAGGCGCCCGCAGCGCCCAGCATCATCGGCCAGGTCGAAATCACACCGGTCAGCAGAAATGCCACCACGATACCGGGTAGCACAACATGGCTGATCGCATCGCCGATCAGGGCCTGTTTGCGCAATACAAGAAAGTTTCCGGGCAAAGCGCAGGCGATTGCGGCGAAGGTGCCTATCAGCAGGGGGGTCAGCGAGAGGGGGACAAATTCTGCTCCGCTCATGGCGAAACCTCCTGTGGGCCACCAATTCGGCGGTCGATCTCGGCGATCTGGTCGCGGGTCAAAACCGTCTCGATATCGCGTAGCCCGTCGTAAAGCGCTGCTGTGGCCTCATGGGCCTGATCGGCACGAACGATTTCCCACCGTTTTTCGTCGCGAAGCGCCTTGGCGGCGCGCGCTTTGCCGGTCTCGGTCGCCACACCATCGGCGCGCACGATTTCCGCACGGCGCAACAGGCGTAGCGTCAGCGGTTCATAGATCTTTTGACCTTGTGCCAAGGCCAGTAGGCCCTGCCGAATATGTACCCTGCGCTGGAACCGCAAATGGTGCAAAAGGGCTGCCAGAACACCGCGCACCGGTGCCAGAAAGATGGAAATTGCGAAGAACCCGAAACTCACCAGAACGATGATCGGACCAGTCGGCAGGTTGGGGGCCGAAGCGGACAGGGCCGCGCCCAGATAGCCGGCCAGACCGCCGGCCAAACCGGCCAGAAGAACAACGCGATCAGATCGATCCGACCAGAAGCGGGCGGTCACGGGAGGTATTATCAGCAGGGCAACGATCAGGATCAGGCCAACAATTTTCAGCCCGACGACGGTCACCGCCATGACCAGACCCATCATTGCAAGATCAACCCGGTGTACAGGCACGCCTCGCGCCGTAGCGTATTCGGGATCAAAAGCAACCATCACCATCGGCCTGCGCAGGATCATGACCAGAACCAGGGTCGCCGCTCCACCGATTGCGATGATCATCGCATCCGCCCAGAGCATTCCTGCCGTTGAGCCAAGCAAAAAACCTTCGAGCCCCGCTTGACGCCCGGCGCCCATGGTCTGAATGACGGTCAGCAATACGATGCCGAACCCAAAGAAAACGGAAAGAACTGCACCGATGGCGGCATCCTCGGCGAGCCGCGTGTGCCGTGTCAGCCAATTCATGCACAGCAGCCCCACCCAGGCGGACACGGCCGATCCGGCCAGAAGACCGATCAGGTTACGCCCGTCGCCCCCAAGGGCAACCAGCGCCATAAAGGCCAGGCACACGCCCGGAAGCGTCGCGTGGCTGATCGCATCGCTCACCAGCGCGCGTTTGCGCAGGAACAGGAATGTCCCGGTCACACCGGCAGACACACCCAGCAAGGTCGCGCCAATGGCGACCAGCGTGGCGTTATAGCCAAGCTGTAGGCTCAGAGCATCCCAAAGCATGAATTACCCCAAAGCGCGCGAAATCTGGTCGATCTGCGCCGTGGCCAATCGCCCGCCATAGGCGGATTGCAGCGTTTCCGCGGTAAAGGCTTCCGATACCGGACCTTCGGCAACCTTTCGGGTATTGATCAGGAACACATGGTCGAAATAGTCCGTTACGGTGGCCAGATCGTGGTGCACGGTGATGACCGTCTTGCCGGCCTCTTTCAGCGCCTTCAATACGGCGATGATGGCTTTTTCCGTGGCCGCATCAACGCCGGCAAAGGGTTCGTCCAGCAGGTACAGATCGGCATCCTGCGCCAGAGCACGAGCCAGAAAGACCCGCTGTTGCTGACCGCCAGAGAGCTGCCCGATCTGACGATCCGCAAAGTCGCGCATACCGACGCGGTGCAAGCAGTCCATCGCGCGGGACAGATGCCGGGCACGGACTCGGCCCAGCAGGCCCAGCTCACGCGACAGACCCATCAGTACGACGTCAAGCACGCGCGTCGGGAAATCCCAATCCACGCTGGAGCGCTGAGGAACATAGGCAATTCTCGCGCGCTGCCGGTCTATCGGCTGACCGAAAACAGTCACCTGCCCGGACAGCGGCTTCAAAATGCCAAGTGCCGCCTTGAGCAGCGTCGACTTTCCTGCTCCGTTCGGGCCGATGATCGCCGTCATCGCCCCGGGCTGCGCGGTCATGTCCACGGAAAACACGGCCGGCTTCTGACCGTAAGAGACTGTCAGCCCCCGAATGGCCAGCGGGCTGTTCGCGATCCCCGGATCTTCGACCGCGATCCCCTGAACGGATGCAAGCTCGAGCGTCATTCAAAACCCCGCGGACAATTTGCTGTTCATTCCGCGCGCGGGGGCATCTGCGCCCAGCGCCCGTGCGATAACGGTGATGTTGTGATCCAGCATCCCGATATATGTGCCTTCGTATGTGCCCGGCTCGCCCATGGCATCGGAATACAGCTCCCCGCCAACGGTGACATCGTGCCCTTTGGCCGCAGCGCCTTCGATCAAGGCCCGCATCGAGCGGTCTGAAACCGAACTTTCGACAAACACAGCCGTTAGCTGACGATCCACCAGCGTATCAACCAGTTCACCGACCCGGTTCAGGCCTGCTTCGGATTGAGTCGAGATGCCCTGAATGCCCAACACCTCATAGCCGAATTCCTCACCAAAATAGCCAAAGGCGTCGTGGGCGGTGACCAGAACGCGATTGTTTTCGGGCACATCGGCAAGAACCTGTTTGCCATATGCATCCAACTGGTCGATCTGCGCCAGAAACGCCTGTGTGTTGGCCTCAAATTCCTCGGCAGCTTCGGGCCGCGCGTCCGTCAATGCCTTTTGCACCTGAACCACCACGTCGCGCCATAGAACCGGGCTCATCCAAAGATGAGGATCGTATTTGTCCGCGTAATCGTCATGCGCACGCAGCTTGGACTTATCCACGCCGTCCGCCACCGCGACGACATTCCGCTTGCGGCCGAGGTCGTGAAAGAACTCTTCCATCTGCGCTTCCAGATAGAGCCCATGCCACAGGATCAGATCAGCGCGTGTCATAGCCACGATGTCACTGCGGGTCTGGCGGTAGGCGTGCGGATCGACGCCCGGCCCCATCAGGCCTTTCACCTCGACCTGATCACCTCCGACCTGCCGCGCGGCGTCGGCGATCATGCCGGTCGTGGCGACCACCTTGAGAGGCGCCTGCGCCCAGGCGGCAAACGGCAGAGCAGTGGCGAAGGCAATTGCTGCAAGAAAGCTGCGACGAATCATTTCCGACCCCATTTCGGTATCCAGTTGAGAATGAATATGCGAACCATTCGCAACTAAGTCAACGCAATTGAGAATTATTCGCAAGAAAACCCCTGTTTTTGTCCAATTGGTCAAATTTTTTTGCTTCGCACCCCTCAGGTGCCTTCCATTTGCTCGTGTCCCATGCGAATTTGGCGCAAATCTCCCAAAGGACGCGATGATGGAAACGCAGAGCACAGAAAGCCCCGTGCGCACCGCGCATCTGCCGCAAGTGACCGAACCCAGAAATCCGGGAATGGACCTGGATCTGGATTGGGTGCGGGCCGTACAGGCCAACACCTCGGCCATTGAACGCCGTGCGGCCACCTTGCCCGGTCGGCGGTCGGTGAAAAAAGACTACCAGGCCGCTTGGCTGCTCAAGGCGATCACGATGATCGATCTGACGACCCTGTCCGGTGATGACACGGTCGGTCGCGTGCGCCGCCTGTGCGCCAAGGCGCGTCAGCCGGTGTCGCCCGCGTTGTTGCAGGCGATGGACATGCCGGCGATCACGACAGGAGCGGTTTGCGTCTATCACGACATGATCGAAACTGCAGTCGATGCGCTGAAGGGTACCGGCATTCCGGTCGCCGCCGTCTCGACCGGTTTTCCGGCGGGTTTGTCCCCCTTCCACCTGCGTGTGGCCGAGATCGAGGAAAGCGTGAAAGCAGGCGCCGAAGAGATCGACATCGTCATCTCGCGCCGCCACGTTCTGTCAGGCAACTGGCAGGCTTTGTATGATGAGATGAAAGCTTTCCGCATCGCCTGCGGCGATGCGCATGTCAAATCTATTCTGGCAACCGGTGAATTGGGTAGTCTGAGAAACGTCGCCCGCGCCTCGTTGGTCTGCATGATGGCCGGGGCGGATTTCATCAAGACATCGACCGGCAAGGAAAGCGTGAACGCCACCTTGCCCGTTTCGCTGGTAATGATCCGCGCGATCCGGGATTATTATGACCGCACGGGATACCGCGTAGGCTACAAGCCCGCAGGTGGGATTTCGAAAGCCAAAGATGCGCTGGTCTACCTGTCGCTGATCAAGGACGAGCTGGGCGACCGCTGGCTGGAGCCCGATCTGTTCCGCTTTGGCGCCTCATCACTGCTGGGCGATATTGAGCGGCAGTTGGAACACTATGTCACCGGGTCGTACTCGGCTGGCTACAGACACTCAATGGGCTGACGCAATGACTTCAAAAGAAATAAAACAATTGCTTAAGCCTTGGGTAGCAGAAATTCTAAGCGCATCTACTCAAAGAATGACAATCGTCGAGGTTGCGCGAGAAATGTGGCGCAAGCACGAGCAGGAACTACGCAAAGACGAAGCTCTATTTCTTACTTGGCAGTATGAGATGCGTTGGGCAGCCCAGGCTCTAGTTGACGAAGCAAAAATTGACAAATCCCGAGACGGATGGATGTGGCTATGACAATCAAAGAGATTTTTGAGACCATGGACTACGGCCCTGCCCCCGAAAGCGCAGCCGAGGCTCTGGCCTGGCTGGTCGATCAGGGCGACAAATTCGGTCACTATATAGACGGGGTATTCACGAAACCCGGTAAAGGATTTGATAGCCGCAACCCGGCAACTGGTGAGGTTTTGGCCAAGCTGACGCAGGCGAAACAGGCCGATGTGGATGCCGCTGTTGCCGCCGCCCGCAAGGCGCAGCCGAAGTGGGAGAAACTGGGCGGCTCGGTCCGAGCGCGGTACCTTTATGCGATTGCGCGCCTTTTGCAGAAGCATTCGCGTCTGTTTGCCGTGCTGGAAAGCCTGGATAATGGTAAACCCATCCGTGAATCGCGCGACATCGACATTCCGCTGGCGCAGCGGCATTTCTATTACCACGCGGGCATGGCGCAGCTGATGGAGAGCGAATTGCCCGACGCAGAAGCGCTGGGTGTTTGCGGGCAGATCATCCCGTGGAACTTCCCGCTGTTGATGCTGGCCTGGAAAATTGCCCCGGCGCTGGCGATGGGCAACACTGTGGTTCTCAAACCGGCCGAATATACCTCGCTGACGGCGCTGCTGTTTGCAGATATCTGCTCGCAGGCCGGGCTGCCGAAGGGTGTCGTGAACATCGTCACCGGAGATGGCGCGGTGGGTGAGATGATCGTGGCCTCGGACGTGGACAAGATTGCCTTTACCGGCTCTACCGTTGTAGGTCGTCGTATCCGTGAGGCGACCGCCGGCTCGGGCAAGGAACTGACGCTGGAGCTGGGCGGCAAGTCCGCGTACATCGTGTTCGACGATGCCGACATCGACAGTGCCATCGAAGGTCTGGTCGATGCGATCTGGTTCAATCAGGGCCAGGTTTGCTGCGCCGGGTCTCGTTTGCTTGTGCAGGAAGGCGTCGCGGATCGCTTCCATGAAAAACTGCGCGCACGGATGGACAATTTGCGCGTTGGAAATCCGCTGGACAAGTGCATCGACGTGGGCGCTGTTGTGGATCCGGTTCAGCTGCAGACCATCAAGGGCTTGGTCGAAAGCAACACGGTTGGCCACGTGCATCAGGCAGCTTGCGAGTTGCCCGCGAATGGCTGCTACTATCCGCCGACGCTGATCTCGGGCCTCGAAACTTCGGACCCGCTGATGCAGGAGGAAATCTTTGGCCCGGTTCTGGTTTCGTCCACCTTCCGCACTCCGGAAGAAGCGATCGAGTTGGCCAACAACACTCGTTACGGACTGGCTGCGACTGTGTGGACCGAGAATGTGAACCTCGCGCTGGATATCGCGCCCAAGCTGGTTGCGGGCGTGGTCTGGGTGAATGCGACCAACCTGTTCGATGCCGCTGCCGGGTTCGGCGGTGTGCGCGAAAGCGGCTTTGGCCGTGAAGGCGGCTGGGAAGGCCTGGCGGCCTACACCAAGCCCAAGGGCAAGGCCAAACCACTGGCGAAGGTCGAAGCAATCATGGGCGAAGGTGCGCCGGTCGATCCGATTGACCGCACAGCCAAGATGTATGTCGGCGGCAAGCAGGCGCGGCCCGACGGCGGCTACTCGAAACCGATCTGGGGCAAGTCCGGCCTGCTGGGTCATGTCGGCCTTGCCAACCGCAAAGATGTCCGCAACGCAGTCGAAGCTGCGGCGGGGGCCAAAGGCTGGTCCAGTACCACCGGCCATCTGCGGGCACAGATCCTGTACTACATCGGCGAAAACCTCTCGGCCCGCGCCGATGAGTTCGCCGCGCGTATCGACGCCATGACCGGAAAGAAAGACGGCGCGAATGAGGTCGAGGCCTCGATCCAGCGCCTGTTCACCGCTGCCGCCTGGGCCGACAAATATGACGGTCAGGTGCATGGTGTTCCGATCCGGGGCGTCGCCATTGCGATGAAGGAACCGGTGGGCGTGATCGGTACGCTATGCGCGGACGAAGCGCCGCTGCTGGGTCTGGTTTCAGCGATGGCTCCGGCGATTGCGATGGGCAACCGGACGGTTCTGGTAACCTCGGAGCCTTATCCGTTGGCGGCAACCGACTTCTACCAGATCCTCGAAACCTCGGACGTTCCTGCTGGCGTGGTGAATATCCTGACCGGCAGCCATTCAGAGCTGGCCAAACCGCTGGCCTCGCACCTGAACGTGGATGCTGTGTGGTCGTTCTCGTCCTCTGACCTGTCTAAAGAGATCGAGGCCGTCTCGGCAGGCAACCTGAAACGAACCTGGGTGAATAACGCGACGGCATTTGATTGGAACATGGACCATTCCCGCCGGTTCCTTCAGGCTTCGACCGAAGTTAAAAACATCTGGGTGCCCTACGGAGAATAGGGCTCTCGCATCATGGGAGGCCTAAATGGACTTTTCAGGGAAGACCGTCATCGTCATAGGCGGAACCAGCGGGATCAACCGCGGCATTGCCGAGGCTTTTGCGGCCTCGGGGGCCAAACTGGCGGTCGCAAGCCGGTCGCAGGAAAAGGTTGATGATACCGTTGCCGCGCTAAAAGCGTCGGGTGCGGCGGACGCCATCGGGGCGGCGTTTGACGTGCGCGACCCGGAGGCCGTGGCCGAGGGCCTGAAGCAGTTCCACGACGCTTTTGGCGATTTCGACGTTCTGGTGTCAGGTGCGGCCGGCAACTTCCCTGCACTTGCCGCCGAAATGTCGGTCAACGCTTTCAAGACAGTGATCGATATCGACCTGATGGGCACGATCCATGTGATGAAAGGGGCCTACCCATATCTCAAACGCCCCGGTGCCAGCATCATCAACATCTCGGCACCGCAATCCTATCTGCCCTATGAAGGTCAGGCCCATGTCTGCGCAGCCAAGGCCGGCGTGGACCAGATCACGCGTACATTGTCGATGGAGTGGGGAGTAGAGGGTATCCGCGTGAACTCGGTCGTGCCGGGCTTCATAGAAGGCACCGAAGGCGCCAGGCGTCTGGCCCCCACTCCGGATGCCGGAGAGCAATTGCGCCGCGACGTGCCGCTGGGCCGGTGGGGGCAACCGCAGGACGTGGCAAATGCCTGCCTGTTCCTGAGCTCCGACCTTGCCAGCTATATCAGCGGAACAGTTCTGGCGGTCGACGGCGCGCTCTATCAGCGCGGTTCGGGCAAATTCGGGCAGATGATGGGGCAGATGCTGCGTGCGCAGGTCAAAACCTAGCCGTCAAAAGCCAGCTCACCCAGCACCCCTGTTCAGAACCTCTGCTTCAGATCGTACCGCCCATGGCCTGACGCAACATCCAGACCATACGTGTACACCTTAGGCGCACCAATGTTGTGATCGCACGCAGCACCTCACCCGGTGAGGTCACCTTCTTGCTGATCAGAACCTTTGGGGTATGCGCAACAGCGCTTGCCGGCATCGCCAGACCACGAAGCGCCCAGCGCAATCGTGCAATTCCGCCGTTTCCGTGCAGCATGAAGGCTTCCTGTGTCGTTCGCCTCCATTTTGCCTTGAGTGCCGGCCAATCCTGGCGGGATGGATGGCTTACCCGGAATCGGTCTTCATAGATCAAGCTGTAGCCTTGTTCGACTGCGCGCATGGTCCATTCCCGGTCTTCGGAAACGCCATTGATGAAACCGCCGATCGCGTCAAACACATCGCGGCGGGTCAAAAGATTGCCTGCGCCCGAAAAGCCCTGAACCTCGATGTATCTGCGGAAATTGAAGGCGAAAACCGCCTCGAAAGCCTCGGCACCGGTGCGAGGGGGCGGCGTTTCGTCGAAGACATCGACACGCCCGCCGATCAGGTCGGCGCGGGCCGCAATCTTTCGTCCCACTTCCAGCCAATCCGAGTCTGGCACGCAATCCGCGTCGATGAAGAACAAACGCTGTGCCGTCGTCTCGGCAATGCCCCTGTTTCGGGCATGCGCGGCCCCCTTTTGGGTCTCGACAATGAAACGCACCATGGGAAAGGCGCGGCGCATGTCGTCCAGCGAAACCGGGGACGCGTTGTCGACCACAACGATCTCAGTATCAGAGATGTCATTGGCCAAGAGCGCCCGCAGGCAGCGCTCCAGTCTTGGGATGTCGTTATAATGCGGAATTATGACCGCGTCGGCCGGAGCGTTTTCAGTAGTAACCTTGTTCATTGCCAAAGGACCCACTGATATAGCGGCATTTGTTCAACACGATGCCCATGACCTGCGTCAGTTCCGCCAACTGCCGCTCGGCCACATCAATGTGGTCGATGCTGGTTTCCTCGGCCGCGGCCAGCAGAAGGGCGCAATCGACATTCTTCAGGAATCCGTGGCTATCATCGCTGACCATCAGCGGAGGCGTATCGAACAGAATGATATCCGGTTTGAACTCGTTCTCGATCTGCTCCAGGACTTCGATTGTCTGGCGGCTTTGCAGTATTTCCGCTGAATTGTGCGTCGGCGTATAATTCAGCCCGAAAATCACGTTGTCGCCATATCGCCGGGCGTGCTCGCGAAACGGTACCTTTCCCTGCAACACGTCCGCCATGCTTCGGTTTCCGGTTTGCTTGAGGATGTCGCCCAACCCTCGGCGGCGCATATCAAGATCGATGACAATGGTACGCAGATCGACCTGTCGACCCAGACTGAAAGCCAGATTTGCAGCCGCCGTGCTTTTGCCGCACCCACTGTAGGGAGAGGTCAATGCCACGCGGCGCCAGCCGTTGGACAAGGTTTGCTGCAACATTTTCGTACGCAGCATGTCATAGGGTGTCGCACTTGGACCGCCCTGAAACGAGATCAGACGATTTCGCGCAACAAGAGACTGGTCAATCTTCATCTCTGGCAAAGAATGCCACAGATCCTCTTCCATCTCAGGTTCAATGGGACCGTGCGCTTCGGACAGAACAAGCGGTTCAACTTGGCGGTTTTCACGTGCCTTGCGGGCCTTCTGAATGGCCTCTTGAAGACGTTCCATTACGCCCTCCCCAATTTCGCAGGAGTTACAATCACCAATAAACCTCCAACTTGTCGATCACCCGCTCGGCGATAAGATCCAGGGGCAAATAATAGGTATGGATGGCCCAGACCCCGGCTGGCACACCGATAAGAATGGCCAGAACAACCAAGGACCACGCCACCCGAACCCGGATCAACTCGCCCCGGGAACGCACGTAAGGGATCGCGGCAATCGGCCAGACCTCGAGTTTGTTGATCAGGTCCTCTGGACGGCGCACTGATCTGTTCAGGATTTCCAGCAGTACGATCAACCCGACACCCAGCGCAATTCCGAAGAACACACCACCGCCCGCAATAGCCATGCGATTGGGTTTTGTCGGAGAGCTGGGCACCGCAGGGTATTCGATCACCGAAATACGCTGACCTTGGGACGTGACCTCGATCCGTTCGCCCGTGGACGCGGATGCCAGCCGGCCCACGGCGTTGTTGTACTGGGCCTGAATGTTGTCGTGATCCCGCTGCAATTCAGCCAGCGCGATTGCGTTGGCGGGCGTCTGGTCTATCGTCAATGTCAGTTTGTTCAGGCGATCCTGAAGCAATGCCCTTTGGTCCGCAGTGGCTTCGATCTGGCTGTCAATCTGGGCCAGTTGAAGATCAAGGGTGGCATTTCCTGTGGTGGAGGTCGCACTCGGCACTGTATTCGAGTTGACGTTGGCCGCCTGTTCCGCCGCCACCGTTTCTTCAAGCCGAGCAATCCTTGCGCGTAACAATCTGATCGACGGATTGTTCTCGGAATAGATGGCCCGTTGTGCGTCCAGCTGGTTGCGCAATTGTTCCAACTGGATTTGAGATTGCGTCATATTCAGTTGCGCAACCCCCAGAATCTGACCAGTCGATCTGTAAGTCTCAATAAGCTTTTCGCGTTGACCCTTTAGCCCAAATATCTGCTGGTCCATCTGTTCGATGTTTGTCTGCATAGAACCTTGCTGGGCCAGACGGAACTGTAGACTGTCTGGCAAAGCTCCTGAATTCTCTCTCTTGAACTCGAGAATTCGCGCGCTGCGCTGATCAAGCTCTTTACCCAGGCGGTCAACTTCCTGTTCAAAAAAGCTCAGAGTATCCGACGCCCGATTCTTGCGGTAGGACACGTCAAGTTTTTGAACTTCGGTAAGATAGTCGTTCAACACACCAGCCGCGATCGGCCCGGACCTTGCATCGAAAGTGATCGTCATCAGGCTGGCCTGGTTTTGCCCGGCGCTGATTCTCACTCTTGTGTTTGCCCTCATCACGTCGACAATCTGGTCAGGGCTGGCCTCGTCCAGATTAGGCAAAACCGAATGTTTGCGCGCAATATCCAGAAGAACCGGCCGCGTCAGCAGACGCTGCTCGATGATCTGAAGCTGCTCGCCTGCCGTCGTATTCACCGTGCTTGCCGCCAGGTTCCCGGGAATCTGCGGAGACTCAACAATCAAACGCATCTGCGACACGTATGTCGGTGGCAGGTTCAACGCGATGATAATCGAAGCCGCCGACACAATGGTGGCCACGATCAGGAAATACGGAAGCCGTCTTAAAAAAATTGAAAGATAGTAACGAACCAGGCCCATTTCAGTCTGTCAGCTCCTTCTCAAGCGAATTTCCTCCAAAGAACACACCGTCCTGGATCACTTGGTTGACGATTTCTTCGTCCACTTTTTCCGATTCATTCGTCCAGGCATAAAGCAGGGCGAAATCGCAAAACTGGTTCACAAGACGCGGGACACCACGGGTCTGCTGAAAAATCAACTTGCAGGCGTCTTCCGTGAACTCTTCACCTGTGCCGGCGGCAATCTTCATTCTGTGTTTAATATAACGCTCGACCGAAGCTTCATCCATCCGCTCCAGATGAAAACTTGCGGCGACCCTTTGCGTCAGCTGACGCATCTTGGGATCCAGAACCATGTCCCGCAACTCGGGTTGTCCCACCAGAACAAGCTGCAACAACTCGTCCGTGTTGGCGTTGATGTTGGTGAGCATTCGAATTTCTTCCAAACCTTCGACGGTCAGGTTCTGCGCTTCGTCAAAGATCAAGATTACCCGCCGCCCCTCGGCGTATTCCGAGACGAGGAAATCCTGCAACTCGCGGAACAGTTGTACATAGGTTGCATCTTTGTCGATTGGCAGCCCCAACGCATGCAGGACCCATTGCAGCAGTTCGCCGCGGCCGCCCTGGGCATTCGAGACCAACCCAACCGTGATTGATTGTTCCATCTCACTCAGGAGATGCTGAACCAGCGTCGTTTTCCCCGCGCCCACCTCTCCGGTGAGAACAGTAATCGGAGCGCAGCTCAACACCCCGAACTGCAAGACCGAATAGCCCCGTTTGTGAAGAGGTGACCAGTACAGAAATCCGGGATCTGGCAGCAAGGTGAACGGCCGCCGGTCAAGTCCGAAGAAATCTAGATAAAACCCGTCACTCGAAGCCATGGCTCCACGGTCGCCTTCCGCCTTGTCAAAACTAATCCTGGCACTTCGGAGGTTACTCATACTTGCGCCCTGAACCACTAGAAAACCATTACACAATACAGAGACGTTACACGACCCAGTTGAACTAGGCTACGTCTGTGCCACAAAATCAAGATAGTGTAAGCCATAGAACTTTACAGGCGGCGTATTGACCTTTGGGCGGCCTCAATCTCGGACTAATCGGGCGATTGTTTCGCAATGCGCGTTTAGTGTTCTGGTCGGGAAAATGGCTGCGCGCCTCTGCAGTGATGTAATTTTCAGCACCTTCATAGTTCCCAAAAAACCTGATTCCAGGAACCTATCTATTCTAAAATCGATTACTGTTTCCAAATAGGCAACAAAATACGCGGAAAATGCATTTAAATCAAAAGGAACCGCTATCTCGTTGTATTCCGGACTCCACGCAAATGCAGCGTTCGGGCGCCCGGCAGAACATGAATTTTGTTTTGCAAGAAGGTAAGAATTTGTTAAAACTTGATCTCAGGTCGCCCGCCATAACGTGTGAGTATCGGCGGAGGTCAAAAGAGACATAAAAGTATAACAGTTTTGAGCAAGATTTGAGGTTGAGCGTAGTTGGTTCCTGAGTTGGGTAGGTGATTCTTGGGTTGTTGTGTGTGCCGGGGGTTTAAATAGTGACAATTCATTCGAAAGAGGTAGCCGACGCTCGTGCGGTCTATCCGAAGATTTCTGTTCCACGGACCTCGGTACATAAATCGGGGTACTACAGACGAAATGGAAAACGCATTCTCGACGTCGCTTTCGTTGTGTTGAGCGCGCCGTTCGTGGTGCCCGTTATTCTTGTCCTGGCGGTCTTTCTGGCGTGCCAGGGCGTATCACCGTTCTACCGCCAGGAAAGAGTTGGCCGGAACGGTCAGATCTTCAAACTGCTCAAGTTGCGCACGATGGTGCATGACGCCGAAACCGTGTTGAAAAAACACCTTGCCGCGAATCCCGAGGCGCAGGACGAGTGGAGCCGTAATCAGAAACTGCGCGATGACCCGCGGATCATCAAATTTGGGTCGTTCCTGCGCAAAAGCTCTTTGGATGAGCTGCCGCAATTCTGGAATGTGCTGGTGGGTGAGATGTCAATGGTCGGCCCGCGCCCGATGATGGTAAACCAGCAGGACCTGTATCCCGGCAGTCGCTATTACTCGATGCTGCCCGGAATCACAGGTCTGTGGCAGGTTTCCAAGCGCAACAATTCCTCGTTCGCCGAGCGTGCCCACCACGACACCGAATACTGGGAAACGATGTCATTTGCGTCGGATTCCAGCATTCTGATGCGGACGGTTTCCGTCGTTCTGCGCGGTACTGGCTGTTGACGCCATAGTTTGCTGCCGGGTCTAATCGGATCACGCAGCAAAACACGTCGCAGGATAGATTAAGAATGACAAAACTAAACAAATCTGGGTTCCCGACCGGCAAGGGTCTGGCGGTTGTCGTTCTCGCCCTGTCTTTGTTTCTGAGCGCCTGCGACTCTGCCGAAGAACGGGCCGAGGCACATTATCAAGCTGGCCTTGCTCATCTGGAAGAGGGCGACGTCGATCGTGCTCTGATCGAATTCAGGAATGTTTTCAAACTGAACGGTGAGCACAAGGAGGCCCGTCTAACTTATGCGCGGCTTGAACGCGAACGCGGAAACATTCCCATCGCGTACAGCCAGTACCTGCTTGTGATCGAGCAATATCCCGACAATCTGGAAGGTCATCGCGCCTTGGCGGAAATGGCCTTGCAATTGGGCAATTGGGAAGATCTGCGACGGTACGCCAAATCCGCCGAAGAACTCGCCCCGGATGACGTTGAAATCTACTCGATCAACAACACGCTGGCCTACACGGATGGTATTCGTAACGGAAACGCTGCTGCGGTGGATCTTGCGGTAAACAACGCCCGCACCTTGCTGGACGAGCACCCTGAACTGATCTCTGCACGTCAGATTGTCGTCGACCACCTGGTACGTGCCCAGGAGTGGGATACCCTGCTGGACCAGATCGACGCAGCTCTGACCTTTGCGCCGAAAGAAGCCAACCTGTACGCAATTCGGCTTCGGGCTTTGCAGGAGTTGGAAAAACCTGCGGAAATCGAAGCTCAGCTCAAGAAGATGTTGGTTCTGTTCCCCGAGGACACTGGTGTCGTTCAGATGCTCTTTGAACACCACGTGGACCAAGGCAACCTCGACGCCGCTGAGCAAATCCTGCGGAACCAATTGGAACCTGAGTCTGACAACACACTGCCTGTTCAAAGACTGGTTGCTTTTTTGGTTGAGCACCGCGGTGCTGACGCAGCGATTGCCGAATTGGGCGCTATCATCACTGAAGGTGGAAGCAACACATCCCGGTTCAAAACCATGCGTGCCGCGTTGAAGTTTCAATCGGGTGACAGAGAACAGGCGCTTGCCGAGATGCAAGAGCTGCTGGAAGGCGCTGAACGCACGACCCAGACCCGCGAGAGCGAGGTGGAATACGCGCGCATGCTGTTTGCATCAGGTCAAATCGAGGCCGGGCGCGCGTTGATCGAAAAGGTGCTGGAAGAAGACGTTTCCCAGGCGGATGCAGTCAAATTCAAGGCGGCGTGGTTGATCGAAGAAGACAAGATAGGCGACGCAATCCTGCTGTTGCGCGAAGCCTTGAGCGCCGCCCCTCGCGACTTTCAGCTGATGTCTCTCATGGCGCAGGCGCATGAACGCAATGGTGACCGGGAATTGATGGGCGAGATGCTGGCGCTTGCTGTCGAAGTCTCGAACAGCGCGCCGGAAGAAGCGCTGCGCTATTCAAATTTCCTGATTCAGGGTGGCGACAACAAAATCGCCGAGGGCATTCTGATTGAAGCATTGAGCCAAAACCCGGACAACCCCGACCTGCTGGTTCAACTGGGACAGGTCTATCTGATTATGCAGGATTGGAATCGGTTGGCGGCGGTTCTGAACACCATCGAGGACTTGGACAATGTCGACGCGATGCGTCAGTCCAGTGAACTCAGGGCGCAGATGCTGGCGGCTCAGAGGCGGATGGACGAATTGACCGAACTGCTGAACGAACTGGCCAACGACCCCGAATTCGGTTTGCCCGCGGATATCGCTCTGATCCGACTGATGCTGACTCAGGACGATGTTGCCGGCGCTACGGCGCATCTTGATGAGTTGCTTAAAAAAGACCCCGATTCCCTGATCCTTCGTTTCGTGAAAGCACGCGCGTTGGTCACCGAAGAGAAGTTCGACGAAGCAGAGCAACTTTATCGCGGAATTCTGCGGGATCGTCCCAACACGGACCGGGCATGGCTTGCGCTCTATCTGCTGCAATCCGAACTCGACAGGCCGGAACAAGCCACTGTGACTTTGAAGGAAGCATTGCAGGTTGTTCCGGACAACCCGGATTTGCTGATGCTTCAGGCTGCGGAACACGAACGCGCCGGTGAGTTGGATGACGCGATTGCTGTCTACGAAAAGCTGTATCCACTCAGCAACCGTTCTTTGGTTGTCGCCAACAACCTCGCCAGCCTGCTGACGACCCATCGCACGGACGAAGAAAGCCTGCAGGAAGCGCAGCGTCTGGCGCGCCGGTTGCGTGGAACACGGGTTCCGGCATTTCAGGAAACATATGGCTGGGTGGCCTACCGCCTCGGCAATTTCGAAGAGGCTCTGACCTATCTGGAACCCGCTGCTGAAGCCATGCCAGATCACCCGCTGGTCTTGTATCACCTGGGCAAAGCTTACGAGGCCGTTGGTCGGAAAGAAGACGCGCTGAAAGCCTTCGAAGCCGCGCAAAATACCATGATCACCCTGAAAGTAACGCTGGGATTAAATGACGAGATACAAAGACTAAGCGACGAAATTGCTGCTGGGCAGTAATAGACACCGCTGCAATTCTGCCGCATCATGCCTTCGGCGAATTCAACGGGGATTGTTTAGAAAAATAGAACAAGGCATAAGGGGAAAAAAGATGAGAGATTTTAGTATGCGGAATGCAATTGGATCGCTGATCGCGTTTGTCGTGACCTTGGTCGTAGCAAGCCACGCCTGGGCGCAGTCATATCAGATCCAACCGGGTGATGCATTGCGAGTAGAGGTTCTGGAAGATCCAACGCTCAACAGAACAGTTCTGGTTCTGCCGGACGGATCAATAAACTTTCCATTGGCTGGAACACTTCGTGCCGCGGGTCAATCGACCGGCGGGCTCGGGTCATCTCTGTCTTCTGCGCTGGCGCCCAATTTCAATACGCCACCGACAGTTTTCATCTCGATCGCGTCGCTTGCTCCGCCGCCACTTCAGGGCGGGCTTGCTGCATCCGGACCGACGATTGAGGTCTTTATCATGGGTGAAGTGAGTATTCCGGGCAAACATCTGGCAACTCAAGGCACAACCATTCTTCAGGTTTTGGCTCAGGCCGGTGGCCTGACCAACTTCGCGGCCCCAAAACGCATCGAATTGCGCAGGGCTGACAGTAAAACAGGCGTGATGAACAAATATACATACAATTACAATGGATCGGGCAGCGGCATCAAAGGCAATACTGTGCTTAAACCCGGAGACGTCGTTGTGGTTCCATCGCGCCGCTTGTTCGAATAGGGGCTGATACAGGTGGGGAAATCCAAATTCAGGCTTACCTCTGCAATTGGGGGTGGGGTCGCTGCTTTCACTCTAATAACACCGGCGATCGGGCAGCAAACGTCAACACAGCAACAGGCAGCGTCCACCCAGCAAACCCTGGCGACAACGCAGCAAACGACTGTGCAGCAGACCACGGTTCAGTCGGCGCAAGTTCAGCAGGTACCCAGCCTGCAGCTTATTACACAGCAAGCGCAGCGAAACCCCGCCCGCCGTGTCGGCCAGCCGGCAATTGGTCAGCAGACAGGCACCGGGACCGGTCTTACCGTCACGCTGGATTACTTTTCGTCGCTCAGGCACGACGATAATCTCCGTCTGACCGATCCGTCTCTCGGGGCCACCACCTGGTGGGAAAACACCCTGGCGCTGAGTGTTATTAAACAAACGGCCGATTCCACTCTGAACTTTGATCTGTCGGGGCTTTACCGGATCGCAAATGAACCGGTTATCGGCACGGAATACGACTTTTCGGATCCGCTGGCGCGCCTGGCCTATCAGCGCACGCGCGCCAACAGCCAACTTGGACTGCTGCTGGAATATCGCGAAAGAGATCTGGCCTTTAACCGCTCGCTGACCGACACGAACCTTGATGGCGTCATCGACTCGTCGGACGTCCTCGGTACAGTTGGCGATCAGGTCAACACGCGCGCTGGTCTGGATTGGGAGGTTGGCCTGAACGATCCCGTGGGTTTCCGCTTCAACTACGCCCACCGCGAGCGGACATATTCGGGTACAATCGATCCGTCCCTGTTCGACAACAGTTTCGACGACTACATCGCGACAACGTTGTTTCGGTTCTCTCCTACCCTGCAGGGTAACCTTCGCATCAGCTACCAGGATTTCAAGGCCGAGGACAGCGTGCGGACCGATCGGCGAACAACAGTGGCGTCGGCCGGTGCTTCCTATGATGTCTCCGCCGTCACCACGGTCAGCGCGAACCTTGGCTACAGTCGGGTGGACGACACCGAACGCACGACCAGCAATAACAACGTAACTGAAGATTTCGTTTGGAATTTCGCCTGGACCAAAACGCTGCCGGACGGGACTGCCGATATCCTGTTCGACCAGACATTTGGTGTGAATGGGTCCCGGATCAACGCGACATTCGGCCGGAGCTACCAGCGGGCCAGTTCTACGCTTGCTTTCAATGCAGGATTTACCAGAGGCCCCTTCGACGAGGTTACCCCAATCGGGCAGATCGATTATCGACACCGGCTGGCCAGTTCTCAGATCGGGGCAACGGTCCAAAGACGGGTCGGCACCAGCACGCAGAGCGTGGAAACCCGTCAGACCCTTGTTTTTCTGACATATGATTATTTCATCAACCCGGTATCTGCCCTGAATTTTGGCGTCAGCTACATCGACCAGGAAGATGAAGGAACAGCCTCGACCAACCCTCGCCAGCGCGGCACATTCAGCGCCGGGTATACCCGCGCGATCACCCGGGACTGGGCTATGAACGTTGGGTATCAGTATGAATATGATGATCAGAACGGTTTCAGAGCTGATTCCAACATGGTTTTTGTGACACTTGGGCGCCGGTTCACACTAAGGCCCTGACTTTCAAAGGCTTACTATTAGATCTGCAATAATGTTGTCGAAATACACCTATTGTTTCGACGGAGGTTCAAAACTGCGCGAACCGTGACCGAACAATTTAAATGCAGGTGTTATTTTAGTATGATTGTCGGCAATGCACCGTCTCGACTCGAATGATAGTCAGGGCTCTACGCTTGACGTAGCCCGGAATGCCCTGCCCAGTATAAACGCGGCGGGGCTGTTCTGGTTTTGCCTGCTTCTGATCGGGTCAGTACCGATTTTCTGGATCGGAATTGTCTCATTGGGCGCGGCGTGGACTACGCCCGAGTACAGCCACGGACCACTGATCCCTGTCATCTCGTTGTATCTATTCCTGCGCGAGCTGCGCAACTATCCCACGCCCAGCCCTACAGTGAATGACCGCTGGCCGGGTATTGCCGTCATCTTGGTGGCGCTTTTGGTTGCCGTTCTGGGCAACCTGGCTCGCATTCCGGACATCGTCACCTATGCGATGATCATTTGGGTCGGCGGTGTCATGCTGGTCGTGTTCGGCTGGGAGCGCGGCAAATACCATCAGTTGCCAGTGATCCATCTGGTTTTCATGCTGCCGCTGCCTCAGTTCATCTATTGGAAGCTGACGATCTTTCTTCAATGGGTGTCTTCGGAACTTGGCGTCTGGTTTGTGCAAATGGCCGGCGTCTCGGTTTTTATCGAAGGCAATGTTATCGATCTGGGCGTCTATAAGCTGCAGGTGGCCGAGGCCTGTTCCGGGTTGCGCTACCTGTTCCCGATTCTGAGCTTCTCTTACCTCTTCGCCCTGCTTTATCGAGGTCCGGTCTGGCACAAGGCGGTTTTGATGCTTTCCGCGGCGCCTTTGACCGTGCTGATGAATTCAATCCGCATCGGGGTGATTGGCGTTCTGGTCAATCACAACGGGATCGAACAGGCCGAAGGGTTCATGCATTTCTTCGAAGGTTGGATCATCTTCCTGCTCTGCGTGGCTATACTGTTTCTCATGGCAATCGGGCTTCAACGCCTGACGCCCAACCCGCAACCATTTACCGAAACGATTGATCTGGATACCGAAGGGTTCGGCCCCATTGCACTGCGCATCCTGAGCATCAAAGCCTCGGCGGCGATGGCAGTAGCGGCCCTTTTGACGCTTGCGGTTTCAACCGCCTGGGCGTTGCGTCCCGCATCGGAAATCCAACCGATCGAACGGGATCCTTTTGTGTTGTACCCCAGGCAGCTTGGGCCCTGGTCGGGTGCGACCACCAGTCTTGATCCGGAAGTCGAGCAAATTCTTGGTGCCAGCGATTATCTCAATACCAGCTACATAGATACCGAGTCGGGCGATTACGTGAACATGTTCGTCGCGTTCTACGACAAGCAAACAGATGGCGACGGCATTCACTCACCAGAGGTCTGTCTCCCCGTTGGCGGCTGGGAAATCTTCAGCCTTGAACCGTTCGAGGTTAATCCCGGCAACACCCCGTATGGCAGTTTCACGGTCAACCGCGCCGTGATCCAGAAGGAATTGTCAAAGCAGCTTGTCTATTACTGGTTTGAACAACGCGGCAAGCGCATGGTCAACGACTTCCGTGCCAAGCTGAGTGTAATTCAGGACGGGTTCACGATGGGGCGCACGGATGGAGCGCTGGTTCGCTTTGTCACACCGATCCGGGCCGGAGAAACCGAAGCAGACGCGGATGCGCGGTTGCAACGCTTTATGGAGCCAAGTCTTAACCGCTTGCCACAATTCGTACCATTTTAACAAGTATCCCGGCCAAATCGCATGACCGAAACCCTCATGTTCACACCAAAGGAAAGCACCATATTCAACCTGATCCCAAAACACGTGTCATCCACTCACCGCTACTCAGGGACACGTGATGCGCCGAGGCAACTCTGCCCATCAAACGTAAGGCCATAGGGCCTTCGAGCAGCAAAATAACGCGATGACCAATATTCTGTCATATGGAAACAGTGTGTCAAAAGCCGAACCAGATATCATGACTCGTGGTGGCCAATTGCGCCTGGTTCTGTTGCTCGTGCTGATTGCCAGCCTTGTTCCTCTCTTCGTTACACCCGTCCTTCCGCTGACGGATTTTTACGCTCACATTGCGCGATATTATATTCTGGCCAATCTCACCGACTCGGTCGCGTTCCAACAAAGTTATGAAGCCGCCTGGCAGTTGCTGCCCAATCTGGGCCTCGACATCATTGGTGTCGGTATCATGAAGCTGCTCTCCCCGTTACTCGGCGCCAAATTGATTGCGGGTCTGATCATTTCCGCACTCGTTGCTGGTGTGCTTTACCTCGCACATGTTCTGCATGGCAGAGTTTCAACACTGAATGTCCTGCTGGCCGGGTTGGTCGCATATAACCACATTCTGATTTGGGGGTTTTCGAATTTCCTGCTTGGGCTGGGCTTTCTGTTGGGTGCGACGGGGTATTGGATTGCGACGCAGGACCGGCCCACTCGGCAACTGTCGGTCACGGCCGGCCTTGGTCTGATCCTGTTTTTTATCCATGGCCTGGCTTTCGCGCTGTGGGGTCTGCTGCTGTGCATGGTTGAGCTCGCGATTGCGCGTCAGGCAGGTCATGTAAACCTGCCGAATCTTGCGCGTCGGGCGGGACGGTTGCTGCTGATTGCCGTGGCTCCGGTTCTTTTGTTTCTCCAGACAAAAACGGTCGGTGGCGGCGCAACCACGACATTTACGAATTTCGTGGCTCATGCAGAACAGGGAACGCTTGCAGCCCGTCTGAGCACGGAAATCTCGCTACGGATCGACGGCATTCTGCGCGTGGCTGAATCGACCGCGCGCATGGCCGATTATGGTCTTGGACTGGTAATCTGGAGCATGTTGATTATCGGTCTGCTGGTCGGTGTGTGGCAAATCGACAAACGCATGAAACTTGCTGTGGCGCTCTGTGCTGTTCTGGTTGTTATCACTCCCCCAAACTTATTCGGCGTCGGGCATCTGAGCGAACGCATCCCTCTATTGTTGCTGGCACTTCTCGCCGCAAGCCTGTCCCAGAACCCTCAGGCACCCACAAAGCATCGGCAAATTGCACTTCTGGCGGTGGGGGCCGTCTTTCTGACACGCAATTTGATACTAAGCATTTCTTGGTATCAGGATGGCTTGGTCTATTCATCTTATCTGGACGCCCTCAACCAGCACGACACGCGCAGCTTGGGCGCGGGCATTTATCTTGAAGGCACTGAAGACCCCGGTGCTGTTGCTTCCAGTTGCATGCCGTTGCCGTTTCTGATGGCTTTCAACGAAACCGCCATTCCCACATTCGCCAACCCCACACAGCAACCTATTCGCATTGTTGGCACTTTGCGCAATGTGCAGGCGGCCACCCAGCAGATCAGTTCCGAGGCGAACCACACAGTAGTTTCCGCTTTGTCTGTTCTGGAGGACGTAAGAACAGATACAGTTGTAATATGTTCGATGGACTCATTTCGAGCAGAAGTTCAGGGCTTCCACATCCTGGCAGCAACCGCTCCGTGGACTCTGTACCAAAGAACTGCCGCGCAATAGCCCTATTCTGAGTTCATGATAATATCAGCCCAGGGAACCGCAGATGAAAGCTGAACCGACGCGCGCAGCCACCGGGAACCGGGTTGAATTCATTTCTGACCGGTCAGGCGGGCGCGACAACAACTTCAACCTGATCCGCATTCTGGCAGCCGCCGGGGTGCTGGTTTCGCACGCCTTTCCGCTGAGCTGGGGCGTCGGTGCTCGCCAACCGCTCGAAGCATTGTTGCACGGTACGGCCTTGGGAACCGTTTGCGTCTGGATATTCTTCGCCATCTCAGGCTTTTTCATTACCCGCAGCTTTGACCGGACGTCGTCCATATCGTCGTTCCTGTTGGCCCGGGTCCTACGCCTTTTCCCTGCGCTGGCCACGGTACTGATTGTGACGATCCTGTTTGCAGGGTTGTTTCTGACCGAAGCGGCCCCATCGGTCTATTGGGCCGCGACAGGAGAATATTTCGTCCGAAATATCACCCTGTTCAACTTACAGTACTCTTTGCCTGGCGTATTCGGCGACAACCCTGGCGGCGGCGGCATCAACGGATCGCTCTGGTCACTGTCCTACGAAGTGACCTGTTACGCCGGTGTCTTCCTCTGCGGGGTACTTGGGTTGCTCGGGCACCGCAAAGCCTTTGTCGGACTTTCACTGCTGTTTTTGTGCGTCTACGCCGCAACGATGATCTTTGAGCTGAACCCGCGTATCGAGCAGCTTGCACGGCTTGGATTGCCCTTCATTACCGGAATGATCTTTTACCTGTTCCGACACAACATACCGCTGTCCTTGGGAACGCTAGGCGGGGTGACTGCTGTCACCGTTGCGGCCTGGTTTACGCCGCTGTTTATGCCGGTTTTCGCAGTCGGCCTGTCTTATGCAGTGTTCTTTTGCGGGTATGCAAGAACGCCCCGGCTTTTGCTTTACAACAAGCTGGGGGATTATTCCTATGGCGTCTATATTTATGCGTTTCCGATCCAACAATTGGTCGCGCAGTCCGGGGTCACCACGCCTGCCATCAATATCGCGATTTCCCTGCCCTTCACGCTTGTCTGCGCGGTGCTGTCCTGGCACCTTGTCGAGGCGCCGGCGATGAAACTGCGCCATCGCTCCAAATCTCCAAAGCCGGTGGAGTCAAAGCAAACTGCAAAATAAACCGGGCGGTCCGGCTAGCTTTTCCAGATTCTCTTGTAGGCTGCAATCAGCGCGGGTACCTGATGTGGCCAGGCCATCTCGGCCTCGACACGCGCGCGACCGTAGCGTCCCATGGCCGCGCGGCGTTCCTCATCCGCCAGCAATTCGGTGATCTTGTCAGCCATATCCACCGGATCGTTAGCCTTCGCATATAGCGATGCCTCCTGCGCCGAGAATCGGCCTTCGGTCACGTCGAACTGAACGATGGGCTTCTCGAAGGCCATGTATTCGAGGATCTTGTTCATGGTGGATTTGTCGTTCATCTCGTTCACCCGGTCCGGGTTCACGCAGACATCCGCGGTTGACAGGATCTCGAACAGATCATGATCCGGCGCGCGGCCGGTGAAAGTCACGTAATCCGACAGGCCCATTTCGATGGACAGTTCCCGCAGCTTGTCCAGGCTGGGGCCACCGCCCACAAGACAGAACTGGATATCCTCGTGCCCCTGAACCCCAACCAGATGCGCCACGGATTCCAGCAGGAGGTCGATCCCCTCCTGATCGCCCATCACGCCGACATAGCCCACCATGTATTTTCGCCCGTTGCGCCATTCGGGGTTCGGGGGCAGGTGCTGCAGGCGGCTCAGATCGGGGCCTGAGCGGACTACGAAGACATCCTCAGGCGCCATTCCACCCCGTTCGATGGCGATCTTGCGATAGCTTTCATTGGTGGCAATCGACACCCGCGCCGAGGCGAAGGTCAGGCGTTCAAACGTCTTCATCAGCTTCCAGAAGAATCCTCGCTTGTCGAACTTGGCCTCATAAAGCTCGGGGTTGATGTCGTGGTGATCGAACAGATAGCGCACGCCAAACAGCTTGAACGGCAGCGCCACCAAAAAAATCAGATCGGGCGGGTTACAGCCATGAATGACGTGAAAGCCGCGCGTCAGCTTGATCCGCAGCGCCAGCCAGCTTTCCCAGAACAGCGCCGCGCCATATTCAAGCAGATACCCCAGCGCACCGCTGGCATCCAGCGGCAGCGGGTGGCGATAAACCTTGATGCCTTCGTCTTCCCAGACGCGTTCCTCATGGCCCTTGCCGGTAGGGCAGATGACCGAAACCAGCGCGCCGGCCGCGGCCAGCGTGCGGGCCTCCATCCAGACGCGACGGTCAAAGGGGACGGGCAGGTTTTCCACTACGATCAGAACCTTGAGGCCCTTCAGGGGCTGGCTCTGGCGCAGCTCTTCGAATGAAATCGGCTGAACGGCGGGCACAGGGCTAGTCATATTCATAGGTTCTCACCACCTTTGTATCGCCAAGGCTCAGCTCGTCCACAATCCTGTTCGATCCAATCACCAGATCCCAGGGTCCGGCCTCGGCCGTGGCACGATCCACCAATAGGCGACCCACCGACGGTAAGTGGGTGAAGGCATAGCCCAGGTTCTGCCCCCGCAGGTCGGCTGGCTTGATCGCCGGATCATAGACCGACAGCTGATATCCCGCCTGCAGCAGCCGCCGGGCAATATCCACATTGGGGCTTTCGCGTAGATCATCAGTTCCGGCCTTGAAGGCCAACCCCGCCATCAGAACGCGCGCGCCTTCAGGCAGCCGGGCCATGATGTCCTGCGCCTGATAGCTTTTGTGCGCCTGATTGGTCTGCAACAGGCTGTCGATAAGATGGGTATGCGCGCCAACCTCACCCGCGATGTGCTGCAGCGCGCGGACGTCCTTGGGCAGGCAGGACCCCCCGAACGCACCACCGGGGCGCATGTAATAGGACGAGATGTTCAGCTTGGTGTCCGAGACGAATATCTCGTGCATGGTCTTAGCCGACACGCCCATCCGATGACAGATCCGGCCGATCTCATTGGCAAATGCCACTTTGGTTGCATGCCAGGTGTTGTCGACGAATTTGGTGATCTCGGCCTCTTCAAAGGCAGTATAAAAGACCGGTGCATCCAGACCTTCGTGCATCTCGTCCATCACCCCCGATCGCTTGCCATCTGCGGTGCCGACAACAATCTTCGGCGGGTTGAAAAAATCTTCCACAGCCGAGGCTTCGCGCAGGAACTCGGGGTTATAGACAATTTCGACCGCCTGCGCCGTCCGGTCGCCCAGATAACTTTGGAAGATCGGCTCGATCAGTTGACGCACGGTGCCGGGCCGGAAGGTCGAGCGATACGCGACGGTCAGAGGCCGTGCCCGGTCGGGTGACACGGTTTCGGCAATCTGGCGCGTCACCTCTGCCACAAAGCTCATGTTGTGCGAGCCATCGGTGGAACTGGGCGTGCCAACGCAGACAATAGCCAGATCCACATCTGAAAGGTCCGGCATTTCAACGGTGGCCCGGATCAACGCTTTCCCGAGTGCCGCAGTCAGCAACCCGGCCACCTGGGGCTCTTTGATCGGCGGTTGGCCAGCGTTGATTTCCGAGACCTTGTCGGCATTCACATCGATGCCGATTACCTCATGCCCTTCACGGGTCAGGCAACACGCCGCGGTGAACCCCACATACCCCAAACCGAAAATCGCAATCTTCATTCCGTCACACCATTTCGAAACTCGATACTCGTAAACCATTCACAAGCAAAAAATCTTCACCTGCTTGGCATATTCACGCAATTAGTGTCCAATTCATGACACCGAGTGAAATTACAATTTGACGCAGAATTCAATGTGCTGACAGGTAAAACAAGTGCCCTTTGACAAATGGAACTAAATCGTTGCGAACCGCATATATTATAGCACTATCAGTGTAGTTTTCCGCCCCCGGCCACTGTTCCGGAATCACGTTTTCCGGTACTGACCGAGGTTCTGATGTATGCGCGATCTGGAAACACTGGCGCGATTTGACGTAATTTGTTGCGAGTATGGAAAGTTAAAGAACTTGAAGCGATCAACCGAACCGAAGCAGAATGGTAACTCGTCGCGCAGCGCCGCTCTGGCCGTCGGGGCCACGACATTGCTGGCATCCAGCCTGTTTCGTCAAGTTCTGGGGCTGGTGACATTGGTGGTGACGGCGCGGCTGCTGACGCCGAAGGATTTTGGTATCGCCGCATATTTTCTGGTCGCCACCGCCTTTCTGGAAATGATGCAACGGCAGATTTCCAACGTACTCATCCGGCTCGAAGACGTCATCCATGAACATCTTGAGACGGTATTCACCTTTCAGGTGATCCTCGGCGTCACTGCCGGTTTGTTGTTTTATGCGTCCCGACCCTTTGTTGAATTCATCGGGCTGCCGGAACTGGTTCCGCTGACTCCTCTTCTTTGCGTGCTGTCTCTGATTATAGCCATCAAGAGCCCGCGTTTCGTTCTTTACGAACGCAATCTGCGCTTCGGCTTCGCCGCCGGAGAAGAAACGCTGAGCCGGATCATTTACTCGGCCATCGCAATCAGCCTGGCCTGGTACTGGGGGGATTTCTGGGCCATCGTCGTGGCCAATTTCTGCGCTTTGACCACACGCTGCGCCTGGACATTCTACTTTGCGCCGATGGTTCCGAAACTGTCACTGGCGCGCTGGCACGATTGCTTTTCTTTTTCAATCTGGTCCACCGGTGCCCTGGTGGCCCAGTTCTTTTCAAGAAATATGCCGCAGCTGATTGTTGGTGCAACGCTGGGGCTTTCGGATGCAGGGGTATTTCGGCTGGGAAACCGGCTGAGCACGCTGGTCACCACGCAACTGTTCGCCCCGTTGCAACGCGTGCTTTATCCTGGACTTGCAGATATTTCACGCAACACGAACAGGCAGGACGAAACGTTTAACCGGCTGAACGAATTGCTGCTTGCCATCGTCTTGCCCGTTTCGGTTGGAATGGCATTGGTGGCCAATCACGTCGTGATCGTGGTGCTTGGTCCGCAATGGTTGGGCGCGGCCCAGGTCATATGGGTTCTGGCGCCGCTGAAAGCACTGGAAACACTGCAGGAGAACGTCCAGTCGGCTTCCTATGTCGAAGGATCGACCAGGATTCTACTGATCCGCAACACTTTCCTTTTGGTAATTGTATGCCTGTTTATGTGGGTCGGGGTGGGCTACGGCTTCACCGGGGCGCTCGCTGGCGCGGGGGCCGGAAGTGCAGCCGCAATCGTGACGACCCTGTTTTTGGCAAAGCGATATGGCAAACGCACATTTGTCGGCCCATTGACAGTTGCCTGGCGGTCTTTTGTCTCGACACTGGTCATGATTGCCGCTGTGCTGTTTGTCGGCAGCGCCTATGGCAGCACCGAAGTGATCGGCTGGGCGTACGAGTCATTCGACGATCTGCCCCTGTTGCGCTTTCGCTTCATTGTGAAGGTTCTGGTGGGGGCCGGGGCCTATGTCGGTACTCACTTGTTGCTCTGGCACCTGTCCAAACGGCCCGAAGGTGTGGAAAGCGCGGTATTCAGGCTGGCCGGGAAGATGCGCAGACATGTCTTCCACTAGCAATAAAAGGGAAAGTTGCGGACCATGACACAAACCGCGACACCTCGGATCGATCTCAGCGTCATTATTGTAAACTACAAAACCCCTGACGTTACATCGAAGGCGATACAGTCTGTACTGGATCACTCCGGGTCACTGGATATCGAAGTGATCGTGGTCGACAACGATTCCCAGGATGGCAGTGTCCAAGCGTTGCGCAAAGCCCATCCGCAAGCAACTATACTGGCAGCCGGTCATAACGGCGGATACGCTTGGGGGAACAATGTCGGTATCCGAAGCGCGCGGGGGCGCTTTCTGCTGGTCCTTAATCCCGACGCGCTGGTTTATGAGGGAACGCTCGAACGTGCAGTCTGCTACATGGAAGAGAACCCGCAGGTCGGCATTTTGGGTGGTCATGTATCTCTGGAAAACGGCACGCAACAGCCGACCCTGTTCCGGGAAGTTTCGCTCGGCAAGTTGTTCTGGGGTCTCGTTGTCCCGAACCGGGTCCTGCGTCGCAGCCAGTTGTTCGGTGATCAGCGCTATGCCTCGTTATCGCGTGATGCGGTGCAGGACGTAGAGGTCGTCGCAGGTTGCTTCATGATGATCTCGCGGGATGTCGTTGAAAAGGTAGGGATGATGGATGACCGCTTTTTCATGTATAGCGAGGAATCCGAATGGTGTTGGCGCGTCCGGCAGGCCGGATTGAAAGTGCGCTACAATCCTGATATTCGCCTCATGCACTATGGCGCCGTCTCTACGGGTCAGACCTCTCCGTGGAAGTCCGTTGAAATCGCCAAGGGCCACATTCTTTTCCTTCGTTTTACGCGTGGCCCCTTTATCGCTTGGCTTGGAACCGCGCTTATGACGCTGGCCGATCTTCTTCGCGCCGTCTGGTTTCTGCCCATCTCTCTGGTCCGACCTGGCCACAAAGGAGCCGAAGCCTGGCGCGCGCGGACTGCATTCTTGCTAGGCGCTTTGTTCAGGCAACCGAAAGGGCAAACGCCTCCGCAACCTGATATCGGGTTGGTGACATGAAGGCTTTGGCGAAATCCATCGTGCGCGGGACGGTGCATACGGCTCTTGGTCCGATGGAGGCCAGAATGCTGTCGCAGCAGCCCGCGGCCAGATGGCCCCACGTGTTTATTCTGGGCGCACCAAGATCCGGGACGTCGTTGTTCTATGAACTGATGACGACGCAGTTCGAGTTCTCTTATTTCACCAACCTGGCACATCGGTTTTTCAAGACACCTCTGGCGGCAACCAGGTTCGGGCGACCTTTCATCTCTCGTCATATTCCGTCCTACCAAAGTGACTATGGCCATATTTCCGGTTGGGCCGCGCCAAATGAAGGGGGTTGGATTTGGCAGCGCTGGCTGGAGGATGGCCCATGGGCAGATGAGAGCAGGATTGCGACGCTGCCAGTCGATGAGATCAGATCAACGATATCCGGAATGTCGAACCTGTCTTCCTCGCCCTTTATCAACAAGAACGTCATGCACTCGAACCGGGTGCGTCTGCTGGATGCCTTGTTTCCCAATTGCCTGTTTATGGAAGTGCGGCGCGACGCCAAAGACACCGCCAGATCGATCCTGCGGGCACAGCGCCGCAAAAAGGGACCGGAGGCGCACGAGGACGACTGGTGGTCCGTTCGCCCATCGAACGCAGGGGGTGACACGGATATCGAACGGGCATGCCGTCAGGTCCGTGGCGTGGCTGAAGATATCGAACGCGATTGTGCCCATGTCGGCGTGGACCGGCGCTTCGTGATCGATTACGCGGCGCTTTGTGCCGACCCAAAGGGAACACTGTCCGATGTGGCCGGATTTCTGTCCGCGCACAGTGTCCCCGCAGTGGCGTTGCAGCAAAACACGCTTCCCGAACAATTCACTCTCAGACCTTCCAAGCCACTCGAAGCCGACGAAGAGGGCTTGCTGAAAGGTTTGCTGGGACGTCAGGACGTCAGGGTGGCGGATTGATGGATCAAAACCAGCTCTCCCTTCGAACCGTCACACCAGAAGACTGGCCCCGCATCAGTGGCCTGTTCAGTGATCTGACATATGAACAGAGCCTGACCTACGCGCAGGCGGCTGCGCACCGCATCGGCGCCAATGCAAAATTCGTTGCCCTTTACAACGCGCAGAACATCCCGGTTGCCGCGGCTTGTCTGAGGATCAAGAAAATCCCGCTACTGAACCGGGGTATCGCCTGGATTGCG
Organism: Ruegeria sp. HKCCD9138; assembly: GCF_057220975.1. Taxonomy (NCBI): domain Bacteria; kingdom Pseudomonadati; phylum Pseudomonadota; class Alphaproteobacteria; order Rhodobacterales; family Roseobacteraceae; genus Ruegeria; species Ruegeria sp. HKCCD9138. The sequence goes on from NZ_JBWVAZ010000002.1 coordinate 43,134, forward strand.
GCCGGTCCACTGACGTGTAGCAGCAGCCAGCCCGAACCATCTGCGGCGATGATGGGCACGATCCTGTCGAAATTGCGCGACTATACGTATGACGCAGGTCACGTATTGCGCCTGCGATTTCCTGTGCAGGCGGTTCCGCCGGAACAGGCCATTGTACAAGCCGGTTTTGAACCGACGGATAGGGCCGCAGTGTATCGAACTGTGTTGATTGATCCGGATCACGATGATGACGACCTGATGCGCGCCTTACATGGCAAATGGCGCAATCCGCTGCGCAACGCATTGAAGGCCGGGCTGGAACTGGAAAGGGGCGCGATATCAGAGTTGTCAGATCGCTTCTCCCATCTGTACGAACAGGTGCGGGAAGCCAAGGGGTTTCAACCCGATATCCCTCCGGACTTCTACTACGATCTGTCGGGGCAGGATTTCGACCATGACGTGTTGATCGCGCGTAAAGATGGCGAGGATATCGGTGCGATGACCATTGGGTGTGCCGGCCGAAACGCGACGTATTTATTCGGCGCGACGTCGGAAGCTGGGCGGCGACTGAATGCAGGGCATTACTTGATGTGGCAAGCCATGCTCTACTGCCGCGAGCAGGGGGTCAAATGCTTCGACTTGGGCGGCATTGATCCCGAGACAAACCCAAGCGTTACCCGATTCAAGCTGCGAACCGGGGGCAAGGAATCCGTTGCTGCTGGACCTTACGAAGCCCGGCCTGCCGGGTATGGTGCCAGCCTGATCGACATTGCGGAATCCATGCACAGAAAGCTGAAGTCCTGACGTGGTGCAGAAAATTGGCATAAATTTCCACGGAATCGGTACTCCGGCGCGGGATCTGGAAGACGGCGAGGCACCGTACTGGCTGTCGGAAACGCAGTTCACGGATATCCTGGACCGCGTTGCTTCTGCGCCGGACCCGCGAAAATTCGTTATCACCTTCGACGATGGCAACTTCTCGGACTACGAGATCGCCTTGCCTGCCTTGCAGCAGCGAGATCTGACCGCCAGTTTCTTTGTTTTGACGGGGCGATTGGATGAGCCCGGTTCGCTGCGGCGTGATCATGTCAAAGCCCTGGTCGCCGCAGGGATGGGTATAGGCAGCCACGGTATAGCACATGTCGACTGGAGCCAGTTGGCGCCTGCTGCGCTGGATATGGAATTGTCTAAATCGCGCGACGAATTGCAGGACTTGTGCGCCCAACAAGTGACCGAAGCCGGGATACCTTTTGGCCGCTACAACGCCCGCGTCCTGCGCGCGCTGAGCCGCCATGGTTACCGTGCAGCGTTTTCCAGCGACACCGGGTTAATGAACGACGCGGTCTTTCTGCGCCCCCGCACTTCCCTGCGCAGAGATATGACCCAGACTGAATTCGATGCGATTCTTGCCGGCCATATACCCCCCGCCAGACAATTGCGGCGTGCCATTGGCATGATCAGAAAGCGACTGTTTCCGCTGCGTTAGTCAACGGTCACACCGCGCCTTGCGAGCTGTCAGCGGATGACCGGGCATATCCGAACTTGTCCAGAATATGCCCCAGCTCATGTTCGATATACGCAATATGTTCTGGTTCCAGCTCGTCTTTCCACTGCCCGCTTCGCCCGCTGCGTATATGCGCTCGTTCATTGGTTTTTGTTGCCGAGATCTTGCTGCGCTTACCGGCCTCGAACAGGCGCATCAGGCGAATCCCCAGTTCATGCGCTTTGCTGTTCAATCCAAGAAAGGAAAACATTTCATCATACAGTTCGTCGCGGTTTTCACCCATCAAGTCATCATAGGAGACCTCAAGAATGTCCGGGTCGTTCAGATCCCAGTTTTCCAGCGTTTCGCGGCTGAAAAAGATAAAGTGGCGAATGGCCATGAACAGCCCTTCGGTCTTGTCTGCCGCCAGCAGCTTCTCCTGATAGGTCTGCCCATTCTCGTCGGGCACATGCGCCCAGATCTCGTTTGTCCAAAGATGGTAGTGGTAGGACGAGACGATCATGTCGCGCGGATCGCGCATGATGTGAATACCGCGGTACGGTCCGATTTCGGATAGCGGCGTCTGACTGTGTATCGAAAGAAAAACATTCGTGTCTTTCGCCGGTGCCTGTCGCGAAATGTCCTCGAACCGTTCACCAAGACCAAAGGCCAGCAACTTGAGCACAGCCTTGAAATAGGTGGTCATCGCTTTGTGATGGGTCCCTACAAATATCCTGTGCTGCAGCTTTGCAGCCCCTTTTGCCTCGCGTCTGCACGCCAGAAACAGGGGCATCATCCGCCACAGTTCGGGGTTCTTTAACAGGCCATAGTTCTTGCGAAACGAAATGGGGATTTGCGTGACGGCCTTTCGCAATCCCGATCGTTTGGGTTTGCGGCCAATTCCGGCATCCGTCATGATTTTTTCAGGCTGAGCTGACACTCAATAACTTCCTTATACTAAACACCCCAACCTCGGTTCCTCTGATCACGCATCCTTGGCAGATTGCCTTTCCGTGGGTTCGAACCGGGTATACCTTATCTTTTTCGCCTGCGGTGCCCGCGCATCGTTTTCGGACTGCGCTGCTTCATCTTTCGCATCGATCATCCAGGCACCGGCACCCAGCATGAACATCAGAAGGCAATAGGTTGCCTCCCACAAATGCACCGTGATGGCTGCGATGCTGAATCCTGTCATCGCAAACAGGTAACCCAACCGATAGCTAGCCAACCGGCCCGACAGCGGCGCACGCCCGACGACCACGAAGATCACCACTATTGTTGCAAGCAGCACAAACAGCGCGGGCAATCCATAGCGCAAAGCAACAACCATCCAGAAGTTATCTAGGCTCGCAACCATCCAGGCCGGTCTGCTGAATGTTCTGAGGCCAATGCCGAAAATCGGATTGTTTACGACGTCATCATAGGCGTAGTTGAAAATATGAATCCTGTACCAGGCAGAATTGCTGTTCAGCGTGAGATAGGCCGCAAACAACTGCGCCGGAGGCCGCGTTGCCACAACATCGAGCAACACATAAAACCCGGCAAACAGGTACAGCAGCAGGTTCCACTTTTTCTTGATCGAAGCAAACGTGACCTTCCACATCATCAGGGCAATCTGCACGGCCACCGAAAGCCATGCCCCCGAAGACAAGGAGGTGAAGGTCGCCGCAAGCACGACACTGACACGGCTCGCCTTGTTGCCCATCCCTTTGCCATAGCCCAGCACGTACCACGTCAGAGAAAACGCGACGCTACAGAATATTCCGAACAGAATGGGGTGCGGCATGGACCCCTGCGCGCGATAGAATCCAAGTCGCGGTTCATAGTGAACAACATTGGGCACTTTCGCGAACTTGGAAAAGAAGTCCAGAATGATGGATTTGTCCATCAGCGACTGATAGATGCTGAACGGCAGCATGAACAAAATCAGAATGAACATCCACTTGGCAAAGGCTCGAAACGCGTCTGCGTCTCGTATCATCCAGCGTGCAATGAAATAGGGGCCGAGCGTCTCGACGGCGGCGATTCCGATGTATTCCCACCGGGCGATGCCATGGTTTATGAGGATCGCCAAGCTGCTCCAAAGTGCATAGAAGATCATCATGTAATCGGCAAAATAGTATCGTCCGGAACCATCAAGCCAGCGGACCATGGCTGGAATAAAGAAGATCAGCAGTACCAGTCGATATGTACCGATCTGCAATCCGGCGACTTCAAAATAGAATGGCAGGACAAAGCCGCAAAAAAGCAGAGGGATGACAAACGGGCTTCCCTTCGCACCGGCCCGCGCCCCCGGTGCGTGTAACGTTCTTGCTGTATCTGCCGATGCTACCACTGAACTTTGTCTGACTTCGTTTCAAATCCCCGAACTCGGGTGTCTGCCGCGCAGCGAACCCCTCGCTGCCCAACGCTCAAAATCGTCTTTCATACTACCAAAAGCCAAATTGTTTTCACCCTATATCTGATGGGTAGGAACGCGACCATACAAGGATGGACCCGGCCCTGGATATGTTATTGCCCGTGGCCGCATTAAAAAACGCAACGCCGAACCTCCGCCTGTTCAGCTCAATTGCCACAGAATCATAGAGAAAACTCATGCATCCAAACCCGCTGATGTCCTGGCGGGCGATCGAAGTGTAAAATTTGCTTCGCAATATGTCCGAAACCAGTTGGCCGATAGTTCCCAACTACACCAGTCTTCGGCCTAAGAATGAAAAAAACGGGGCGCAACACTGTACGCCCCGCTTAAACATTCCGAAAGTAGTTTACTTATTGTTCAGAATATCACGCATCAGATGAACTGCGCGTCATCCTGAACCCAGGTGTTTACGAACTCGACCTCATTATCGATGGCAAACGCACTGATCTCTCCATCCATGTCGGCGCCCCACGGAGATCCAAGCATCCAACCGTATTCACGCCCACCGGTGAAGTCGAAGTCGACACTGGATTCATCAATGACCACTTGGCCATCGACCAGAACCTGCAGACGATCCGCACTCTGATCCGCCAGCACGGTGATCTCGTGCGTTTCAGTGTCGTTCAGACCGATGTTTTCTGCAGTGAACCCCTTGTGGAACTTGGCGTCGTCATTTGCGACATGCACCTTCAGACCGTCTTTGGTCAGCATCACACCGAATTTTTTGTGGTTCCAGACCAGGCGCTGCGTGCTGCCGTCGGCCTCGTCGCGGGCGTATTCAATCGTAAAGGCGATTTGATCCGAGTCCTCGAACTCTTTCAACCGGCCGATTTTGACGAAATCGTCCGTGCCATCCAACTGAATCGCCGGACCGGACCCGGTATCCGCGATATGCGCATCGCCTCTCAGCGAAGCCTGATCGTTACCCGGCAGGTTTGCGATATCCAAGATGAAGTCATCGAAGATCATGCCAGACGATTGGCCGGTATCCGGGCTTGTAGGACCTGTATCCGGGCTGGAAGTGTCTGTATCCGGTTTGGTAGTTCCGTTGTCCGGGTTTGACGCACCTGAATCGGGGTTGTTGGTCCCGTTGTCCGGGCTCGACGCACCTGAATCAGGGTTGTTGGTCCCATTGTCCGGGCTCGACGCACCTGAATCGGGATTGTCGGTCCCGTTGTCCGGGTTCGACGCACCTGAATCGGGATTGTCGGTCCCGTTGTCCGGGCTCGACGCACCTGAATCGGGGTTGTCGGTCCCATTGTCCGGGCTCGACGCACCTGAATCAGGGTTGTTGGTTCCGTTATCCGGGTTCGACGCACCTGAATCAGGGTTGTTGGTTCCGTTATCCGGGTTCGACGCACCTGAATCAGGGTTGTTGGTCCCATTGTCCGGGCTGGTGGTGCCAGTGTTCGATCCGGTTGACCCGGTTGTGCTGGTACCAACCCAATTGTCGTAGGACATCGGGAGTTGCTGCGCCAGGCTCGAGCCTGCGCCCAGGTTGTCAATGACGCTGCCTTGCTTGACGCCAAACTGGTTGTAACCGTCCTTCGCTCCGGTGGCGTAATACGTGAACAGGTTGTCGTAGTAGTTGGCCGCGTTTGGATTTGTATTCTGGGCAAACACGTTGCTCGATACGTTCCAGTCTGATTGCCCGTTATGGCCGATAACTCCAGATGTAACGTTCTTGTCGATCGTGACATTCGTCGAAGCACCCGACACGTTTATCGCGGGCACCGATACCCCACCGGTCAGCAAGCCCGGCACCGCCAGTGTAGTGTTGTTCGATATTGTCAGATTGTTGGCGCCAGACACGGTGATGCCGTGAATATGACCATTGTAGATCATGTTATCTTCGATCAGAAGATTCTGGTAGAACATGTTGGGATCACTGGGGTCGGCATGACCGCTTCCCATGAAGATCGCCTGCGCGTAGTCACCGCCGGCCATATCGATGACATTGCCACGAATGGTAATGTCGGTGCTCGGGCCAAGCAGTTTGGAGAACTGGATGAAGTCTCCGTGATCACCCGAGTTGAGCGACCGGTTGAAATCGTGCAGGTAGTTCCCTTCAACCAGAATGCCCTGGTTGCCATCCAGATACATCCCGTCTGCGCGTATCGAGTGGATATTGTTCCCCTTGATGGCAACATTGCTGCTGGCACCGACATGCAGCGCATTGAGCCAGTTGAAATACTCGTTGTTTTCAACGGTTACGCCCGAGCTGTTTCGCACATACAGGCCGTAACCCGTACCAAAGCCATCCGCAGCCGAGGACACGCCTGACGCCACATCCCCATCAAAGACCGAATCCTTGATTGTGACGTTCGAACTGCCCTGAATCTGGAATGGCCTGTAGCTTTGAGCTTCGCCATTGAACGTGTAGTCGAATTTCACTTCTTCAAACGTGATATTCGCTGCATTTTTGACGCGCAGTTCCGAGATTGTAGCAGGCGCGTTCAGATCTGCTGATTTGATTGTGACATTGGATGCGAACTGATTGCTGACATCCAGGCGACCGTAGTCGCCGGTTGCCAACAGTATCGTTTCCCCACCAGTTGCCTGTGAGAGAGCTTGCTTCAACTCTGCCGCAGACGTTACCGTAATTATCGTCGACATCTTTCACCTTCTGTATCAGTGGCGCTATGAGTGGCAGCGCACGAGTTTCCGCTCACTTGGGCAGATGGAACAGCCGCACAATGGCGACACGTTGGCCGGAATATGGCTATGATTGGAAATTGTCGCCCGAATTGGGACAATACTGCCCCTTTGCCGTCATTTCCGAGTTAAACTCGATACTCGATACTGGGAATTGTTCCTCTTCCCTTTGCGGTAATTAAGGGTTTGGCGAATTGATTCCCGTTCCGCAACAAAGGACACAGTTTTGCCATTTTTCAGGCATTGGGCCGCGTATCCGCGCTAATCGTAGGCGGTAAATTGCCCCTTTCCGGTACGTAAGCCCGCCGAGTCATCTCTTCGAAACCTGCCGGATCGTGTCATGGACAAGGCTTTTGAGTGTTCGTAGGGTAATTCTGCACCCTACATCAGGAAGAGTGACTGCACATGCGATTCACATACCCCTCCGTTGGCCTGATGCTGATTGTCTGCGTTTTCCAGCTTGCTCTTGCCGCGCCATTGCACGCCGCAACCGCCTGCCGTGGCTTTGTCATCACCGCAGCGTTGCCGAAGGCCACTGGCGGTCAGGCCATCAGCAGCGCCCAGGAATTGACCGCAGCACTCAAAAGCGCGCGCGGAGGCGAAACCTTTCTGCTGGCCGGCGGCAACTATGGCGCGGTGAGAGTTCGGCAGACATTCAAAAAGCCTGTCACCATACGGTCCGCTGATCCGCAGTCCCCCGCCTGCCTGACAGAGCTGCGCGTGACCAAGTCCAGCAACATCATCTTTGACGGGCTGGTGCTCGATTATGTGCGGGCGCCGGGTGACAAGGTGCATGTTATCCGCTTTGAGATCAGAAACAGCCACGGCATCACGATCTCAAACTCGATATTCGACGGTGACTATAACGCCCGGATCGGGCACGGCCGCGGTCTTTTTATCCGGGACAGCTCCAAAATCACGATCTCCAACAACATCATGAGGAAGTGGTTGCGTGCTATCACGGCGGTGCACACGACTTTTCTTACAATCCGGGGAAACCAGATCTACGATATTCGTGCGGACGGGATGGCATTCAGCGGGATTGATGACGTGGTAATCGAAAGAAACACCTTGCACAATTTCCGCGCCGGCAGCACGCGGGATCACCGTGATATGATCCAGCTGATGCGCACGACGAATACCCGCAGCACCAATATCGTGATCCGCGACAATATTTTCGACATCGGGGCCGGGGACTACACTCAGACAATCTTCATGGGTGCCAGCGGCAAGGATACGAGCAATCCGCAATTGCGCCATCGGAACATTCTGATCGAGAACAACGTTATCTACAATGCACACCTTCATGGTATTTCTGTACATGGTGTGGACGATCTTTCCATTCGCAAGAATTCCATTATCCGAGTGCCCATATCCAACAGCGGCAAAGTGACAATCCCTCGCATAAACGTGACATCCTCGACTTCTGTCGTCATTGAACAGAACGCCGTCAGCGAGATCACCGGGTATGAGAACCAACGCGACTGGGCCGTTCTGAACAATGCCATCATTCAGGACGTGTCGCCCTCGGCCGGCGGCTACTATGATCGTGAGTTCATCGTTTACAAAACGGGTTCCACCAATGGCTTTCATGAATATGGTGTTCGTCCCGGCAGTGAGATCGATCGCCTCAAAGCCGGTTCGACACTTGTCAAAAATTACCCAAGCCGTTGAATGATTGACATTGAGAAAGCCCCGTCGCCGTGATCTCGGACCTTAACGACAAACGACAGCTTATTAGATTCCTGGGCATCAGTGCCCTCGGAACGGCCGCTGATTACGTGCTGGCACTGCTTCTGGCGGTAACTCTGTCCACGCCCTATGCGATAGCCTCGACTCTGGGATTCATTCTGGGCTCGATCATCAATTATGTCGGCCACAACATCTTTAGTTACGAACATACCAGTCAGAGCACCATATCGCTCAGGGGATACGGCAAGTATTTTCTGGCCGTAATGTCATCTCTGGGCATACGCCTCGCAGTGGTGGAAGGGTTGGCCTATTTCACGGCTCTGCCCTTCTGGTTCATCCTGCTGGTGGCCATTGGCGCGTCATTTGTCGCAAATTACATAATCTCGACCCTCTGGGTGTTTCGAAAACCCGGGTAGGAGATAATGTCACCCGGTTGGCGCATCCAAGACGGGTGTCCGGTGTTGCTCGGAACGCATCCACAAACCAAAGAGCAGCGCGACTATCAAACCCAATCCCGTGAGGCCAAGCCCGACCTTTTCGCTCCAGTGCAAAGGCAACAGGATTCTGACATCAGCCTCAACCGGTTCAAATGTCAGGAATCCGTTGTTTGGGTCCCAGGACAACGGAACGTGAGTGCCATCAGCAGTCATGGCCTTCATATGGGACCAATACATCAACTCGACCCGCACCAACTCCTGCGGTTGTCCCTGATTTTGAGGTATCAGCCACTGGCGCGGCCCCTCGGCAGTTAGTTCCGTGAAGCCGGAGCCAGGGGTTTTGATCGTCGCCACGAAATCCAAAAGATGTTGCGGCAGGTCCCAGATCGGAGCGTCGGCGGCTTCAATTTTCACAGCCAGGGGTTCAAACACTGCTGGCGGCAGATATTCTGGCGCACCCCTCATCACAACCGGCTGTCCTCGCGAGGCTATACCTTCTGCGATCCGGTCCGGCACCAGCAAACCTACAAAGGCAAAAGAGAGAACCAGACACCCCGCGCCAAACAAGACATGCCACCTTTTACTGTGGCCATGCAGAACGGCGTTTAGCACCGCTCCTGACGCGAGCGCGAGCGCTAGATCCGACATGATCGTCAGCCGAAATGGGAACTGGACTTTCGCAATCACCCAACTGTCCCAAATCACCCGAGAGAACGAACCGTTCAGCAAAAGAACAAGAACAGCAGTCATCAGCGCCCAGACGATCAACCGCTTCCTTGCTTCGCCTTTGGAGACAATGGCTGCCAAGCCGGCCAGGACACACGCGGCTTCCTGACACACCAACAAGGCTATTCTGAATTTGTTGTTGGGAAGGGTGTCGAATCCAAACAGGTACCAATTTTCGGGGATCAGTTCCTGCGTGTACAACCCCTCAGGTGAAACATCACCTATGAGCACAACAGCGGGCAACCAATAGAAAGCGGACAAAGCTACACCTGCCCCTCCCAAAACGACGAGGATCGCAAGCGATCGAATGATATGGGTGCGATAGATCAACAGCCATGCACCGACAACAACCACCAGCACATGTGCCACCAGAAGGAGCGTCGGCAGATGGCTTAGGCCAAGACCAGCCAACCCAATCGGCAATGACCATGCCGGACGGCGGTCTTTCAAGGCAACAAGAACGCCATGGCAGACCAGGGGTACAAAGACGTATGCCGCGAACTCACCCGCTGATTGCCGGACCATCCAGTCTATGCCCAAATGGTAGGGCGCCAGCGCCCAGACAAACGACGCAAACAGGGCGGCCGCCGGTGGCAGGAACTGACGACCGAAAACCCAGAATGTCACGCCGGACAACCAGCACAGAATCCCACCGGACAGACCAAACAGAACCTGCGGGCTGCAATCCGGACAAAGCCATTGTACCGGTCCGGCAGCCACATAGAAGGGAAGCGGAGCGTAAAAGAAGAAATCGAACCCACCGACGCCATCCCAAAGTGCGGGAAGAAACCGTGGGTAAATCGAGCCGGGTCCTAGGGCGTCCGTAAAAGCCACGGTCCAGCTCATGTTGAAACCGTAGGAATGTCCCCTTGGCGTCCCGATCGCCCCAAATGCAAATATGGCAAGGCCCAGGGCGATCAACGCTATCAGCCCGATCCAAATCCTGCTCACCACGCCATTCTCTCCCGGCTGATTTCGAGACCGGACCTCGATGCAATGAGCGATCCCGCCGTATGAATTCGATTATTCAAGAATACTGGTTTCAAAGCGCAGCCATCAACCGAGTTGCCAACAATGGGTTTAGGTGCTTTTCGAACACACAACCTGACTACCCGTCCACCAAAAATCGAAAAAGCCGCGCCTTCAAGCGCGGCCTTCCGAAGATAGAAGCCAGCCAAGCCAGTTTTTGCTTGGCCGAATGTTTTTAAGCTGCTTTGCGACGACGGCGCACGATACCCAGACCACCCAACGCGGTCAGAAGCAGCAGACCACCGGCCGGAAGCGGCACAGCAGCCACGTCGAAATCAAACTGGATCGGACCACCATTCGCCGACTGCGAATCCGACCATGTAAAGACAAGGTCCTGACCGTTGGTGTTGGCCGCGGTGAAGATCGTGTCGAGCGTTGTGATACCCGCCACCAATGAAATTGAGTTCACCAGCGTGTTGGTCGCGGCGTCCACCCAGCTCATAGTCAGACCGGTGAATGTCCCCAGAATATTCGCCGTAACAGACGCATTCGCAACGCCTCTCAACGGGTCAACGGAAGTCGTGAAGTTCACCGAGTACATGCCCGGACCGCCATTGGTCGACACAGTACCCGTGAAGAAGTTGTCGGATTTGATGTCATAGCTGCCACCGTCAACTACTACTGTAATTGCGTTAGCGGACCCGGAGAAAAATAGGGCCGCCGTTGCGGCAATGGCCATCATCTTTAATGCTTTAAACATGTTCCACCCTCGTTACACTGTCAGGATGCACCTGCTTTAATCACAGGGTGCAGTACTCAATCTTCCATTTGAGTTAACACATTATTTTTCCAGCACGCGAGGATTTTTTTGAAAAATATGGTTTTTTTGTGTTCGCATAGGTTGATTTGCCGAAAAATCTTACACTAAACCTCCGTTTGTTTCTGGAGCGACAACAGTTCCGCGTAGAATGTGGCGAAAAAGCGAATCTCCAGAAAGTTCGACACGACCTCACTCTACGGCCTCATTGCGCATCCAAAAGCACGCCATCCGGAGCCAGCCATCTTTCCGTACAGATAACAGATGTGCTGCTCACTTTGCACGGGGCGAGCAGATTCCTTACACCATTTTGTTGGTGATACATGCCAGCAGACGGAACAATCCCGAGATTACCAGGCAATTGTCGTTGCCAGATCTGTCGGATCGCGCCGCTTTAAGCGAAAGACCTGTGAAAGTTCACAAAATCCCGGCACTTGTAAAATTTACTCTTCGTCGCTTAAAAATCTTCGTATAACTTCAACGAACCCGTACGTACTTATTACAGGCGCTCATTTTGCAGCCGGAATATGTTCTTAAACCGTTTGTAGTGCCTGATTGTTTTATTCAGCCAAAGTGGGCGCCTGCACTTTGGCATGTAACAGAAGAGAGCGCCTATGAACGCGTCCGATTTTGATCCCAACAACATAAACTTGAACGCCAAGCGTGTGCTGGTAACCGGAGGCGCGGGCTTTTTGGGCTCGCATCTTTGCGCCGCCTTGCTGGAGCGGGGGCACGAGGTTTTATGCGTCGATAACTTCTTTACGGGGCGTCGGGGAAACTTGCGCCATCTTCTGGGCAATCCCTGCTTCGAGGTGATGCGGCACGATGTGACTTTCCCTCTCTATGTAGAGGTTGACGAGATTTACAATCTGGCTTGTCCCGCCTCGCCCTTCCATTACCAGCATGACCCGGTGCAGACGACCAAAACGGCTGTGCATGGCGCGATCAACATGCTTGGGCTGGCCAAACGCGTCGGCGCGCGAATTCTGCAGGCCTCGACGTCCGAAGTCTACGGCGACCCGCAGATCCATCCGCAAACCGAGGATTATGTCGGCCACGTCAATCCCATCGGACCGCGCTCGTGCTATGACGAGGGCAAGCGATGCGCCGAGACCTTGTTCTTTGACTATCTCCGGCAGCACAATCTGCCGATCAAGGTGGCACGGATATTCAATACGTATGGCCCGAATATGCACCCCGATGACGGGCGCGTGGTCTCGAACTTCATCATGCAGGCCCTGAACGACGAACCCATCACCATTTATGGCGACGGCAGTCAAACCCGGTCCTTCTGTTTTGTTTCCGATTTGATCGACGGTCTGATCAAGCTGATGGATTCGCCCGAGGATGTGACCGGACCGATAAATCTGGGCAACCCGGTGGAACTGAGCATCCGAGAGCTGGCAGAGGCCGTTATCCGTCTGACCGGGTCGAAATCCGAACTGGTTCAGCGCCCGTTGCCGCAGGACGACCCTATTCAGCGCCAACCGGATATCACCCGCGCCCGCGACCAGCTGGGTTGGGCGCCTAAAGTGCCTTTGGAAGACGGGTTGAAGGCGACGATCGCATACTTCCAGCGGACCGCATTGGCGGCGGAGAAGGCAGACGAACGGATATGACCGTAACGGTTCGCTCTGATAAACGACTATTGAGCGCCAGAGCGATTGTACTGGTGCTCGCGGCGGTTATTGCCTGTTTGTCAGTGCTGCTGATCAATGGCGGACCACTATATTATTTTGATACCGGCAGCTATATCCGACAGGGCAGCGTCGCCCTGAACAGCATTTTTCCACCGGTGACCGAAGGCGGCACGCCGGGCGGAGCGTACACCGCAGATGACGACAATACCGCGACCGGGTCCCGATCACTGATCTACGGACTCATCATGGCTACGTTTCTTCGTGCCAACGCTCTCAACGCGGTTCCGATCCTGCACATGTTTGTTGTGTTGCTGACGGCATGGCTGCTGGCGAAAACAGCCAGCCGGTCTTTGAACGTGGCTCCGAACACAACGGTTCTGACCACGGTTCCCCTGCTGGTCGCGGCCAGCACATCACTGCCATTCTATATTGCGTATATGATGCCGGACATTTTCGCACCGGTCATGTTGATCATGATCGCAGCGCTTACGGCCTTTGGCCGAACAATGCGGATTTGGGAACTTTTGCTGATGTCCGGTCTGGCGCTGGTCTGCACACTGCTGCATCCGTCGCATCTGGCGATTGCCGGGTTGATGATACCCTTTGTCATCCTTGCCGCATTGTTTAGCAGGATGCGTGGGCGTTGGCGCGCAACGGTTCTTATGATCGCGGTTCTTGCCCTGTCCGTTGCCGAGCGAAAGGCGTTTCAGATTACGGTTGAAACCAAAACCAACAAAGAAGTCGTATATACGCCTCATATTACCGCCCGACTCATCGTCGACGGCCCGGGATTGGACTACCTGAACGAAATCTGCCCGAACACAGAAGTCCCGACCTGCGCCTTGCACGAGGCGCTGTCCTGGTCGGATGATCCTTACAGGATGACGGCGTCTCATATCATATTTGAACGCTCGCAACGTCTGGGTTCGTTCCGCCTGTTATCCGCCGAGGAACAGAAACAGATCGCCCTGACGCAAAGAGATTTCGCGAAAGACGTTTTCCTGTCCCGACCTGTCGCCACATCATTGGCGCTGGCAAACAACGCTTACCGGCAAGTCCTGCGCGACAGCATTTACATGACGATCCCGACTGATGCAGCATTGGACAGTGCGCGCGACCTCGCTCGTCTCGAAGAGAGCCAGCATTATTTGATTCAAGCAGGGCAATTGTCTCGGGACCGGGCTTGGATCGATCCTGTCGACACCCTGCACAGCGTGATTTATGCCGCTTCATTTGCCTTCATTGTGTTCATGTTGCTGCGACCAGGCAGCGTGGCGCCGAACATCAAGCTTTTTGTTCTGTTCATCTTGATCGGGATTGCGGTCAACGCACTGGTTTGCGGCGGCGTGTCCCAACCCGCCGACCGATACGGCGCGCGCGTCATGTGGTTGCTGCCGTTTTCGGCGGCCTTTCTATTCCTTGTCAGGTGGTCGGGACCGCCGCAAAATGCCGCCGGAGAAACACCGTGACTTCAGATCATCCACTTTCCATCAGTGTGGTCATGCCTGCATACAAGGCTGAACATTTGTTGCCTCGGGTTTTGCCGCCCCTGATTGACATGCTGAACACAGATCAGGTGCAGGAAGTCCTGGTTGTCGACGATCAATCTCCGGATGATACCGCCGCCCTTGCGCGGGAAATGGGCGCAACGGTCCTGACCACTCCGGTGAATGGAGGGCCGGGGGCCGCGCGAAATCTTGCAGCCAAGCAAGCCAAGGGCGACGTCTTATGGTTCGTCGATTCAGATGTCATCGCGTGGCCTGATGGGCCGGAACATATTCGCCGGGCCATGTCCGAGGACAATGTCGGGGCCGTTTTTGGCTCCTACGACGATGCCCCGGACGGGCAGGCCTGGTTTTCGCGATACAAGAACCTGCTTCATCGCTACCATCATCAGCGGGCCCGGCGTGAAGCGCGCACCTTCTGGGCTGGTTGTGGTGCGATCCGGCGGGATGTGTTCAACGAGGTCGGCGGGTTCGATGTCAAAACGTATGAGGTCCCCTCGATCGAGGATATCGAGCTGGGATACCGTATTGCCGAAACCGGCCGTCGGATCCTGGTCGAGCCTCAGTTGCAGGGAAAACATCTGAAAGTCTGGACAATCCGCAACAGCCTGACCACGGACATCCATTGCCGCGCACTGCCCTGGGCACGTCTGATGATTTCGCGTGAGGGATTGACGGATGATCTGAACACTTCGATGGCCGAACGTGTCAGGGCCGGAATTGCCGGGTTGCTACTGCTGTCCATTCTTGCACTGCCATTCTGGCCGGGATCATGGCCCCTGCCACTAATTCTGCTAATGGCGGCCTTTGTTGCCAATTTGGATTTGGCGCGAACAATGTCCGGGCATGGCGGGCCGTGGTTTGCGTTCAAGTGCCTGCTCTACCATCAGGTCTACTACGTTTACTCAGCCGCAATATATGTGTGGTGCCTGTTCGAGTATCACGTCCTGGGGCAAAAGCAGAAACTCCATGTCACACGCAGTTGACTCCGAACCCAGGGTGACGGCTGCCGGAGGGCTGCCGGATTTCTTGATTCTAGGGGCAGCGCGCGCCGGAACGACTGCGCTTTACAATTACTTGCGCCAGAACCCGTCCATATTCATGCCAACGGCAAAAGAGCCGAACTTCTTTGCGTTCGAAGGCGAGGCGATGACGTATTCCGGACCCGGTGCAGATTACGTCAACAACTCGATCACGAACATCGATGAATATCGCGCGTTGTTTGCCGATGTTCCCGCGGGACAAATACGTGGAGAGGCGTCGCCACTTTATCTTTATTCTCCCGATGCGCCGGAAAGAATTCACGCCCATGTGCCAAATGTGCGCATGGTGGCCATCCTTCGCAATCCGATTGACCAAGCCCTGTCGCACTATCTTTACGCAGTAAAGCAGCGGATCGAGCCGTTGGAGGATTTTACCACAGCACTAATGGCAGAGGACGAAAGGCTTGCAGCCGGCTGGCAACCCCTGTTCGGTTATTCGAAATACCCATTATATGCGCAGCAGTTGTCCCGTTATTTCCGCCAGTTTGATCGCGATCAGTTTCTGATCCGCACTTATGACGAGTTTCAGGCCGATCCGCAGAAAATCATCGAAGACATTACCCGCTTCATCGGGGCAGATGCCAGCTTTGTTCCGGATATGTCGACACGTGCGAATGCGGGCGGCGTTCCGCGTAGCCGTGTATTTCAGGATTTTCTTATGAAACCAAATCCCGTAACCGAGTTGATTGCCCGCGTCATGCCGCTGGAGACCCGGCGGAGAATTCGGGACCGTCTGTCAGAATTCAATCTCAAACGTGGCGTACAAATGCCTGCGCGTGCCCGAGACATACTGCAAGAACGGCTGATGCCAGAAATCGAGGATCTTGAACGCTTGTTGGATCAAGATCTGAGCGCCTGGAAAACCTGACACTCAGACCTGCACTTGCGGCATCACTGCGCTATTCTGTTTGTCCTGCGGCCAAGGATCCTTTTCTTTTCCGGTTTGACCTCGAACTCTTCGTGATACGACCGTTCGACGTTCACATCCCACACATCGTTTTCTTCGCCCATGATATTGCGCGCCGCGTACATCGCCGACAACATCGAGTGGTCCTGGTTGTTGTACCGATGCAGGCCGTTGCGTCCCACGGTCTGGAAGTTTTCGAGCGTCTTCAGCCAGTCGCTGACGGTATCCAGCGCGTCTTTGTATTCGCTGTCATAAACCGGATAGGCTTTCGGCTGACGGATCACGGCAAAGTCGACGACATCCGTCGATTTGGCCAGGTTCAGTTTCTCCAGTTCCTCACTGGCAAGCTGCCTGAGTTCTTCATCCGAGGACGACCAAAGCCCATCACCTTTTTGACAGAAATACTCCATCCCGATCGATGCAGTCTCCTGATCCGGCAACATCTCTTTGGACCAGGCCCGGAAATTCTGAATACGGCCAACTTTCACTTTCGGACTGTGAATATAAATCCAGTTGTCCGGGAACGGGTCTGGATGGTCGAGCACCAGCGTCACGATCAGAAAATCACGGTACCTCAGCCGGTCCGCAGCCTCGATAACCTCGGGCGGCGGCGGCGGATCAAACGCGTGAATCAGGTCGCGCACGGCCATCGAGTTGATAAACTCTTCACCTTCGACCCGTTCGGTGGTCCTTTCTCCGTTTTCATCCCAGTGGCGAACATCAATCGACGTCACGCGGTTTCCGTCGCGGTTGACCTTCACGACTTCTGAATGGGTTTCAACGGTCCCGCCTTTTTCCTGGATCAGGTCGCGAGTCTTTTCCCACATCATACCGGGACCCAAACGGGGATACTGGAACTCCTCAATCAGGCTGGCCGTGTCGTTGGCGCCCGAGATTGCGTTCCAGACCGCCTTTGGCAGCGACAGGTTCTTGATCCGCTGCGCAGCCCAGTCGGCCCGAATTTCTGATGGCGGAATACCCCAGACCTTTTGGGTGTAGCTGCGGAAGAAATGCATATATAGACGCCCGCCAAAGCGGTTGATCACCCACTCTTCAAACGTGTCTTCCTGCGGCTTGGGCCGGAGCTTCCATTTGATGAAACTGCCCACGATTTTGTAGGTTTCGTATGGGCCAATATTCCCAAGCGCGTTGAAGATCCGCAGCGGGTAATCGTAATACTTCCCGCGATAGAAAATACGGCTGAGGCGCTGCACGGTGATGAAATCGTCACCCATCACTTCATGCCACATGTCTTCGACTTCGCGCACCTTGGTGAAGAACCGATGCCCGCCAATATCGAAACGGTATCCATTGTGGGTTTCGGTTCGCGAAATCCCGCCAACCATGTCCGAGGCCTCATAGACCTTCGGAATATGCGTGTCGCTCAGCTTCTGAAGTTCATAAGCGGCAGTCAGGCCAGCTGGGCCGCCTCCGATGACGACGACTGGAACAAAATCTTTTTTCAAATCACTAACACCCATACCAATACGCTGCTCTCAGGCTACAAGAGGTCGCTATAGATTCTCAACCAAAACTACCGTACCGACAAAACTGCGGCAGCGTCGAGGCTGGTATTCCTTCAAATGATCCCGACGACCTGTTGGCACATCCTATGAAGCAGCTGTTTTCGGCGACCCTTGATCGGGGTCTGGCGCGCCTTGAACGGCAAGTTGACCTGTGAATCCTATTCGAACTCAAAAGCAACGAGGGCTCGTTGATCATGAACTCAAGGGGATATAAGCGATTGATTTAATAGGTATAGTAAACCAAGCAAGAAAACTTCGATTTAGCCATTTCAAATAGTCTGCCATTGCAAGAACAACCCGAGCCAGCTGTCGGGGTGCGCATTTCCCAATCACAATCAGCGCCTTCGCAGGATTGGTAAAAAGTCGACAATGACGCTTTGGTGACAGCTCTCAATATGGTGAAACAATTGAACTCTTTTTGGGCTATTATGTCTGTATCCTGAATAGCCCGAAACCGGGATGGCATGCGAAGCCAAGCCACGTGTTGTGAATCTTGACATGGATTACACGCTGCCATCCTACTGATCCCTGCGATTTGAATGGACGTGGTCGTATCGGCCTGTTTGAAGGGCCGCTGTGTTTGTGATTAGTCTCGTTGTTAGCGAGGGAGCAATTTGATGAAATGCGTTATTCTGGCCGGTGGCTTAGGAACCCGGCTGAGCGAGGAAACCGTCAGGATACCCAAGCCCATGGTAGAGATCGGCGGAAAGCCGATCATTTGGCACATCATGAAGATTTATGCTGCCCATGGTGTCACCGATTTCATCGTTTGCCTTGGATACAAAGGCTATGTGATCAAGGAGTACTTCGCCAATTTCTTTCTTCACAGCTCAGACGTGACGGTCGATTTGGCGAATGGCAGTCTGGAAATTGCCAACAGCAAATCCGAACCTTGGCGCGTGACATTGGTCGACACGGGTGAACACAGCCAAACCGGCGGGAGGCTTGGTCGCGTTTTGCCGATGTTGCAGGATGAAGAAGCGTTCTGCCTGACATATGGTGACGGCGTCGGTGATGTTGATATCGGTGCATGCATCGCCTTTCACAAAAGCCATGGAAAGCTTGCGACAGTAACGGCCGTTCCACCGGCACGGCGCTTTGGGCAGCTGGAAACATCCGGCAATCAGGTCAGTAGTTTTGCCGAGAAGCCCATGGGCGACGGCGGTTTGATTAATGGGGGTTTCTTTGTGCTTTCACCGCAAGTGAAAAAGTACTTGGGAAGCGACACAATGGCCTGGGAAAAGGAACCCCTAACGGGCCTTGCCCGTGACGGCGAGCTGATGGCTTACGAACATAAAGGCTTCTGGCAACCCATGGACACGATCCGCGAGCGCCATGAGCTTGAGCAATACTGGTCCAGCGGAGAGGCTCCGTGGAAGATCTGGGAATGACTGCGGCCTATTTCTCTGGACGTCGGGTACTTGTCACCGGACATACCGGCTTTAAGGGCGCGTGGCTGTCGACGTGGTTATCGGCGGCTGGCGCGAAGGTAACCGGATATGCCTTGTCGCCTGAAGGCGAACCAAACCTGTGGTCCATGCTGGAACTGAAAGATGTATCGTCGGTTACGGGTGACCTCAATGATCGCGACAAGCTGGATAAGGCAATTGCCGAGACCGATCCGGAGTTTGTGTTCCATTTAGCGGCACAATCGCTGGTGCGGCGATCATACAGGCAACCGGTTGAAACGTTCGCCAGCAATGTGCTGGGCACGGTCCAGCTGCTGGATGCACTCCGCACGGCCAGGAACTTGAAGGCGGTTGTCGTAGCCACTTCCGACAAGGCATACGAGAACGTAGAACAGATCTGGGGCTATCGGGAAACCGATCCGATGGGCGGGCATGATCCCTATTCCGCCTCAAAAGGAGCGACCGAGATTGCGGCCGCCGCGATGCGTCGCAGCTATTATTCTGAACATGCCACTGACGCGCACCCGGCCCGGATTGCGACGGCTCGTGCGGGTAATGTGATCGGAGGCGGGGATTGGGCCGAGGACAGGCTGGTTCCGGATATCGTGCGCGGATGCCTGGGTGAAACCGGCTGCGTCCGGTTGCGCAATCCCCACGCCATTCGCCCCTGGCAGCACGTTCTGGAACCCCTTCGGGGTTACCTGATGTTGGCACAGGCCCTGGATCACAACAGCGGTAATTTCGCTCGTGGCTGGAACTTCGGGCCGCACCGTGACGACGAACGCCCTGTTTTGGACGTGGCCAACGCTTTGGTGCACGCACTTGGACAGGGCCGCATTGAGATTGATCCAAAGTCGGCGACCTTGCACGAAGCCAGCATGCTGAGGCTGGATGTATCCCAGGCGCGCGCTGAACTGGGCTGGCGTCCGGTCATGAGCTTCGAGGAAACCGTGACAATGACCGCAAACTGGTATGCGGATTGGGCACAGGGCCGGTCCGTTGCCGAGCTGTGTCGCGCGCAGATTGCTGCGTATGAAACACTGAGTCAGGAACGATGATGATCGAAACGCCACAACCACGCTGCCGTCATTGCGATGCCGCGCTGGAACTGACACTTGTGGATTTGGGGCTGTCTCCTTTGGCCAATTCGTATGTTGCGCCTGAAAATGCCAGCACTCCCGATCCGGCCTATCCCCTGCACACCAGAGTTTGCACGAATTGTTGGCTGGCACAGGTCGACGATGCCGTTCCCCCGGAAGACATTTTCTCGCAGGACTACGCATATTTCTCGTCTTTTTCGGACAGCTGGCTGACCCACTGCAAAGCCTATACGCAGGACATGATGCGCCGTTTTGATCTTGGGTCGGATAGCCTGGTGGTCGAAATTGCCTCGAACGACGGTTATCTGCTGCAGTATTTTGTGCAACAGGGCGTTCCCGTTCTTGGGATCGAGCCTTCCGCAAATGTGGCAAAGGTCGCCGAGGAAAAGAAAGTACCAACCCTGGTGGAGTTTTTTGGCAATTCTCTGGCGGAACAGCTTGTTCAGGAAGAAAAGCAGCCCGACCTGATCGCCTCGGCCAATGTTCTGGCACACGTGCCGGACATCAACGATTTCGTTGATGGTGTCGCGACGCTGCTTCAAGGAGACGCGGTTTACACGGTCGAGTTTCCGCATCTTCTGAACCTTATCAAACAGGTCCAGTTCGACACGATCTATCATGAGCATTACTCATACCTTTCCCTTTTGGCAGTGGAAAAAATCTTTGCCAAAGCCGGTCTGCGGGTCTTTGACGTGGAAGAGCTGCCAACGCATGGCGGTTCGCTTCGGGTGTTTGCCTGCCTGGAAGGGGCCGGTCACGTGGAAGGGTCAGGTTTGGCCAAGGTTCGTGCCGACGAGGCTGCCGCACAGCTTGACCGGCCGGATGGGTATTTGAACTTCACGGCCCGCGTTGAACAGGTGCGCGACGGTCTTCTCAACTTCCTTAAAACCGCGAAAACCGACGGGAAGACTGTTGCCGCCTACGGTGCCGCAGCCAAGGGAAACACACTGCTGAACTATGCCTCAGTCGGCCCGGATTTGATTTCCTATTGCGTCGATCGCAACCCGGCCAAACAAAACACCCTGTTACCGGGCAGTCGCATTCCCGTTCATCCCGTGGAATCTCTGAAACTGGAGCCGCCGGATTACGTGCTGATCCTTCCCTGGAACATTCGGGATGAGGTGGTTGGCCAACTGTCTGACCTTCAAGCCTACGGCACAAGTTTTGTGACCGTGGTTCCAGAAGTCAGGGTGGATTGATGGCGCGCGTTCTTCTGACTGGTGCAACCGGTTTAATTGGGCGCGCCATGTTAGAAACCCTGGGTGAGGCCGGGCATGAGGTGATCGCCCTCACGCGCGAAGGCAAAGTGGATGATGCCCATCGCGTTGTATTCTGTGATCTGCTTAACCCGGCGGACGTATCAGCCACAATTAAAGACGCCGGTGCGACGCACCTCGTCCATCTTGCCTGGCTTGATGATCCAAAGAAGCGATGGGTGTCGCCGGCAAATCTCGACTGGATGGCAGCCACAATTCATCTGGTACGGGAGTTTGCCCGGAATGGCGGGCAACGTGCGGTTTGCGCGGGAAGTTGTGCTGAATACGACTGGTCGATCCCCGAACTGGCCGAAACCACGGCCTTGCGTCCGCGCACGCTCTATGGTGCGGCCAAGGCCGGCACCGGGTTGGCGCTTTGCGCTTCAGCATCCAGCCTTGGCCTGTCAATCGCCTGGGCGCGGATTTTCTTCTTGTATGGACCCAATGAACCTACCGGACGGCTGCTGGGTGATCTGATCCGCAATTTGAGCCTGGGCAAAACCGTGGATTGTACGGACGGCAAGCAAGAGCGCGACTTTCTGCACGTGGATGACGTGGCCCAAGCACTGACATTGCTGGTGACGTCCGATCTGACCGGTCCGGTTAACGTCGCCAGCGGTAACGCCATTGCAGTGCGCATGTTGATCAATGAAGTTGCAAGCCAATTGAAGCGCCCCGAACTGGTGCGTCTGGGCGCGATACCCCGGGCCGAAACCGACCCAGATCGTCTGGTGGCAAACATCAAGAAGTTACAAAGGCATATCGGGTTCCGGCCGCAGCACGATGTCAGTTCAGGAATAGCTGCCGTCCTCGCGGCGGAGGGAAAAGGATGAACGCGAAATCCTCGGATCCGAAATGGGCGTTCCTTCGCTTTGTCGCCGTTGGGGTTTTGAACACCGGCATCGGTTATCTGTTATTCGCCATTTTTCTTGTGGTGGGTCTTTCGCCTCAACCTGCGTTGGCATGGGCATTCTCGGGGGGCGTCCTTTGGAATTACATCACCCACGCGCGCCTCGTTTTTGGCACCAGCGGCCTGTCGCGGTTGCCGGTCTATGTGCTCGCCTATCTTGGCTTGTACGCCATAAACGCTCTGGGTCTTCAGGCGCTGCTGCTCACCGGGTTACCTGCGATGGTGGCACAGGGATTGTTGGTACTGCCCGTCGCCGTGCTGGCCTTTGTCGTGATCGGGCGAGTGCTGACGGGCCGCTTTCCCTGGTCAGCGGGCACGGGTTGAGCCTTACTTGTCGAGGGTGACGTAAACCACATCACGCCCGGGAAAAGCCGCGATTGTCGCTTTGTTGGCATCTGGCCCCAAATCGTGGACATAGATCGGACGATCCGGGGACAGGAACGGATCAAGCCGATAGAATGCCAGACCAATATCTTCCGATGTGGATATGATAACCAATGCATTCGTCAGATTCTCGC
This sequence comes from Ruegeria sp. HKCCD9138, assembly GCF_057220975.1. Lineage (NCBI taxonomy): Bacteria > Pseudomonadati > Pseudomonadota > Alphaproteobacteria > Rhodobacterales > Roseobacteraceae > Ruegeria > Ruegeria sp. HKCCD9138. Next base: position 66,125 of record NZ_JBWVAZ010000002.1, read on the forward strand.
GACGTTCCAGGTCTCGGATTTCGGATGTGTAGGCAAGGTAGTCGTGGTATTTGGCGACCCCGCGCCAAGACGTAAATGCAGCCAAAGCCACTCCGCATAACAGCAGAACCACGACTGAAAGCCGCTTTTGCCCGGTTTCGGACAGCCGACCGCGGACCTCCAGAATGCCGGCCGCCGACAGTGTGAGGAAGGGCAGAAGCGCAACATACCAGTATCGCGGCCCGACAAAGAACGTGCCCGTAAACCAGTAAAAGAACATGACCCCCACGACAGCAAGCATCAGGGCAAGCATGGCTTTGTCGAATCCGGTCAATCGCCGGAACCAAAGCAAAGCCGCCCATAGGGCGGTTAAGGAGCCAAAGGTCCAGCCCAGAAGCTCGAAATTCATTGACGCAAGCCCATTGAGTGTGTTCAGCAACCCTTCGGCCGGGCTGTGCCCGGCCCAGATGTCCAGCGCCAGCCAATGTCCGGCGGGTGGGCCGATATCTGGCCCGAACCCGAATGTATTCCCCGCTCCCGGCCAGAGCCGGTTGATGTAGTCAGCCTGGGGCGTCAACAACAGATCACCCGTGGTTGCGTAGTTGAACAGGAAAAAGGCGGACCCGGTCAGAAAACAACCTAATCCGTAAGCAGCGATGCGAAAAAAGTTGTGCCGGAAATCAAACAGCAGCCAAAGCCCGGTGAGGCCGCCGATCATGATCCCTTCCAATGGACGTGTAGTGAACAACCATCCCATTGCAAGCCCGGCGGATAGCGCCAGAAGAATTCCTCGCGCGGATTTTGGAGCAACTGGCTGCAACAGAATCCACCACCCCAACAACGCCAGAAACAGCGCCGCTGCGTGTGTCATCATCGAAGCGCCGATGGCCAGAACCCAGGGCGAGGTTGCCATCAAAAGCGCGACCAGGTCAGCGCGTTCCGTTCCAACTGTCTGGCGGACGATCCGATGCGCCAGCCAGACCGACGCCCCGGTCAAGGCGGGGTTTACCAACCAAGGCAGTCCGGCCAAGATCCCAAGGCTCAAAATCACCGGCCAACCCGGAGCGGTAACGGATAGCCAGCGGTCGCCGCGTATATCAAGCAGGTAGTATTCCAGTGCGGCCTGTGCCTCGGGCGGAGGGGCCGGTACGCTCAGCGCTCCGCCTGCGAGTGTTTTGGCCTGAAACAGATACGCAACTTCGTCCTGGATATGCGGCATCCGGTCAAAGGCAAACCAGGCCAGAAGGGCGCTTGCAACAAAGGCGAAGACCGCAAGCCCAGCGGGTGACAGACGCGGGCATTGCAATGGCCCCGCGACAAAGAACATCGCAAGCAACGTAGCAAGCTGCACGGTGGATATCATTCCACCGGCAATGATCTGCAGGGCATGAGGAATGTATTGCCCATAGGCGATATACGGGGTTGGTGAGACGGAAAGCACTGCGACCAGGACAAGCAGGATCAACACACGGCCATACCCAAACTCGCGGAAGCCATTCATCGCCTGAGCAGGCCATCGGGTTACCAGCACGTATCCGGTCAGCATTGTCTGCGCAGCCAGAATTCCCAGCATCGCCAATGTTCCGATGTCGGTAGCAAGATCCAGCTTGGGAAACCAAAGCGGCTGAGTCATCCATAACCGTGCGGCGCTTCCGAGCAGAAACATCGCGGCAAGCCCCGCGAAAAGCCCGTAGCCGCGCAGGGCGAATGCAATGAGAAGCAACACGCCAACGCCGGTTACGATCCCCATCCAGACAAGCATCTCGCCTTGTGTCGCGTTGGTTTGCATTGTGCTTGCCGCATCCGCAGCAGTTCCGGAAAACACTGCGAACACGAGGGTAAGGGCAACGAGGCGGAAGAAAAACGTACCGCTCATGCTGTGGTTTTGGCCTCGGCGGCGGTAGGAGACTCGATGTTGATTTTTTCCTGCTCGATCACGATAGGGCCACCGCGCACCTGATTGTGAATCGAGGTAATGTACTCTCCGAGCATACCTATGAACAAAAGCTGCACACCCGACAGGAAAAACAACGAAACGATAATCGTCATGGTTCCGCGTGGCGCCTGATCGGGGGCTATGAAATAGGCGATCACCGAAAAGATCGAGAACAGGATGCAAGCAATCGCAATCACCAAACCGCTGATGGTGCAAAAGCGCATTGGGGCCCGAGTGAAGGCAAAGATGGCGTTCAGGGCCTGATCCGCGAGTGCCCCCATATTGTGTTTTGACAGCCCACGCTTGCGAGCACGCCATGTGTAGGGGACGATGACCCGACGAAACCCGCAGGACGCGATAATCCCACGAATATACGGATAGTGGTCATTGTGGGCGAGCACAGCATCCAGTACCCGCCGGTCGACCAGCTGAAACTCTCCTACGTTCGGCTCCATTTCGACATCAGACAGCCGATTAATGGTGCGATAGAATAGCTTCCGTGCGGTACGGAAGAAAAACCCTTCTTCACGCGTATTGCGCGCGCCTGCGACCACATCATATCCGTTTTCCCAAAGCTTAACGAATTCGGGGATCATTTCGGGCGGATCCTGAAGATCCACGGGTAACAGAACAACGATCGCGTCACCTTCGGCATAGCGAAGCCCGTTAAAGGTCGAGCGGAACACGCCGAAATTGCGCGCATTGACGACGACTTTCACGCTCGGGTCGTTTTCCGCCATTCCGCGCAAAACACCGACCGTGTCATCGCTGGACGCGTTGTCGATGAAGATGTGTTCGTAACTGTAATTGGGCAGTTCTTTTTCGAAGAGAGCCTTCACCGTCTCGTAGCAGACGGCGACATTGTCTTCTTCATTGTAGCATGGCGATACGACGGAAATTTTTTTCATGGCACAATCTGGAAGGGAAACGTTGGGTACTCGCAAAGAAAACTCTGGCAGTCGAAAGCAATGTAGCGGAAACGCCGCATTCGCGGAAGCACTAGCATGATCCCGGTCGCCGCTTTGGCGGCCAGGTGCTGCATTTGCGTAGTATTCGGTCAAAAACACGCATTCCGGATGGCTACTGTATTCGAACAGTGTTGCTGTTTCGGTACAATTGTTAACGTGACAGCACCGCAGTACGCGCCAACGAAATCGGAAAGCTCTTAATTTTGTGCAGGCAAATAAGATGTGGTTTGATAAACTGGACAGGGTACGGGTTCGTGCAATAGCCTCTCTGCCGTCTACCTAAGTCAGACCGTATCCGGTAAATAGTTTTGCGACATAAGGGTTTTTTGATGCGTATTTACCTAGCCGATTTGGGCCATAACCTTGTGACAGCCACATCGGACACCTATCCGCTGGGCGTTGGCAATCTGGCTACATATGCCAAGGCCTATGCCAAATCCAAGTCACCTGTACATGTCGAAATCTTCCGCGACCCGCAGGAGTTGAAGGCCGCAATCGACGCCGCCTCGCCTGACGTAATCGGGTTTTCCAGCTATTCCTGGAACCATCACCTGGCTTTGTCCTTTGCCGACTACGCAAAGTCGGCCAACCCGAATGCGCTGACGCTGATGGGTGGCCCAAACTTTCCGCTGACCGAGGACGAACAGGATAGCTGGATCCGCACAATGCCGCAGATCGACATGCATGTCCGGGGTCCGACATATGAAGGGGAACGAGCCTTTCTGAACACATTGCAACGCTTCATCGATGTGGGCTCGGCACGCGAGGGCATGTGGGACGAGGCCATCGATGGTGCGCTTTTCGTGCATCCCAAAACGGGTGAAATCCTGCGCGGCGGCGAGGTACCCCGGATACGGGATCTGGATGAAATCCCATCGCCGTATCTGGCCGGGCATATGGACAAGTTCTTTGACACCGGCCTATTCGCACTGATGCAACTGGCCCGCGGCTGCCCGTTTACCTGCGCGTTCTGCAACTCGGCGGTCAAGTCGAACTCCAAGGTGTTCCGCCATTCCTTCGAGCGCACCAAGGCAGATCTCGATTACATCGTGGCGCGTATCAACCATGCCAGCCCATTGTGTTTTGCCGACGACAATTTCGGCATGTATGTACAGGACGAAGAAGTGGCCGATTATCTGGGCCATCTGATGGAAGAATACGACTGGCCGAAGTATATCCGCACCACGACCGGCAAGAACCGCGGCGACCGGATCATCAAGGTGATGCGCAAGGCCAAGGGCCGACTGCCGATGACCTCATCGGTACAATCGCTCAACCCGGTTGTTCTGAAAAACATCAAGCGCGACAATATCAGCCTGGATACTTATGCCGAGGTGCAGCAGGAACTGCACTCCAAAGGCATGCAGTCTTACGGCGAACTTATTCTGTGTATGCCGGGCGAGACCAAGGAATCGTTTATGGACGCAGTCGACAAGCTGATTGAGACAGGCGTCAGTCGTGTCGCGGCGCACCAGTTGATGCTGCTGCACGGCGCACCGCTGGCCAATCCGGACAGCCGCGAGAAATTCGGTTTCAAAACCCGCCACCGCGTCGTTGCGCGTTGCCTGGGCAAATATACCGGTGACACCGTGGTTGAGACCGAAGAGATGGTTGTGGAATCAGAACAATTCTCGTTCCAGGACTATCTGGATACGCGGGTTTTCCATTTGCTGCTGACAATTTTCTACTACGAGGACAATTTCGACGAAGCGTTCCAGTTGGCCAGGGCGCATGGGATTCGACCGTTCCAGGTCGTCAAGTACATGCAGGACATCCTGGATGAAGCTCCACAGGAACTGCGCGATGCGGTCGCCGGATACCTTGATGAGAACCAGGCCGAACTGTTTGAAACCCGCGCCGATTGTGTGGAATGGGCCAAGGTAAATTATGACGATCTGATCAGCGGCGAGCTGGGTGGCAATCTGCTCAGCAAGTATTCGATGATCGGTCGTTTCATCGTCCTGAGCGAAGCCCTCGATTTCCTGAAACGCGCCATTTCTGACCTTCTGGGCGCAGAGAATCAAAACGCTCAGGCCATGCTGGATTCGATCATCGGTTATTATGATGCGGTCATGTTGCATGTGCCCTTCGCCGACAATCTGGAGCGCGAGCCGGTTTGGGTTTCGCAATTCGACGTCGAAGCGTGGCGTGCTGATGACTACTCGGGTTCGCTGAGCGACTACAGGTTCGACGCCCCTCGGGAGTTTCAGACTCAGGTCGATACCCGCGTCAAGTCGACGTTGCTGTCCAGGATAGAAACCTTCGGCGAGCACGCCTCGGGGCTGGGGCGATTTACGCGGACGATGTTTGCGAATGACTTCCGCCGCAAGCTCGATATCACCAGTCAGAGCCACGCCGCCGAATAGTCCAACGACAACACCAGAGCTGATCACTTTGTCTGCTTGACAGGCGGTATTTCGCGCTGAATCTTGACTTCGGGTGACAAAGGTATTTTGCACGCATGGGTCGTCGCTTCCGCAATTTGACGTTCAAAATTCACACATGGCTGGGGCTGCATTTATCCCTGTTCATGGCGTTCATGTTTTTGACGGGGTCGGTTCTTGCAATTGCGGGCGATCTTGAGCTGGCATTCCGTCCAAATGTCTGGACCGCATTCGAAAGCAACGACGGAACGGCCAGCTTTGGAACAATCTACGAGTCCGCCATGTCCGACGAAGATGTTCGTGCAGTGAACGTCATCGAAAGGCACGCCAGCGCCTGGCAGCTGGACAAGGTTTATGTTCATTCTTCCAGCGGTGCAGAAGCCTTATGGACGGACCCAACAAGCGGCGCCGTACTGTTTGTCGAACGAGGTTTGAGTCTAACAGGGATTCTCGACCCGCTGCACGAAACCCTGATGACCGACCACCGATTGGGCTACTTGCTTGTTTCCGCCAGTTCGTTCCTGTTGCTGGGTCTGGTCGTTTCGGGTTTGGTAAGCTACCGACGGTTCTGGAAAGGCTTCTTTCGCCCCCCTTCCGACCGCTCGGGTCGGCGCGGATGGTTTGGAGGGCTGCATCGGCTACTGGCTGTTTGGTCTGCGGTTCTGATGCTGTTGATTGCCGTTACAACCGTCTTCTTCTTTCTCGGAGGGCTGGGTATCAACGGGCATACACCTTCCCCTCCGCCTGGACAGGAACGAACCACGGTGCTGCCGGAAGATTTTGGCGCCGCGATCATTGATCAGGCCGAGTCCGTTGCCCGAACTGCTTTGCCCGATTTTGACCCGAAGGTCATGGTTCCCCCCCGCAATACAAGCGCTGGCATCACTTTCTTCGGACATTGGGCCGGAGGCTCCAGACTGATCGGTCCGGCCAGAGTATTCGTCGACCCCGTGACCATGGACGTTATCGGAACACTGACACCCGCCAACAACACGGGCATCGCGCGCATGGGCGAACTTTTTATCCAACTCCACTATGGAATCTGGGGCGGCCTGTTTTCCAAACTGCTCTGGTTCGGTCTGGGTTTGGCGGGTTTTGGCGTGGCAGTCAGCGGAATGCTGACATTCGCCGCGCGCCAGGCTGGACCCGAGCACGAAAGCATGAGCGCAATTCGGAAGGTTTGGATGGCGCTTGGAGTGTTCCGCTGGGCTTATGGACTAATGGTCTTGGGGATGATTGCCGCCACGATTTATCACTACGCGCTGTGAACAGCCCGGATTTGCCTGCTTAGTTGTGATCCACCCTTCCTAACTCACCTCAGGTCCGGTATCATTTTTTGCCAAACGACAAGGTTGCGATGTCACTTGAACGGAAATTTGCCAAGGGTGTCGCCTGGATGTCGGCGGGCGGCTGGGTAGAACAGGCAATCAATTTCGTGGTTTTCGCCTTGCTTGCGCGCCTTCTTGGCGTCGAAGCATTTGGCATTCTGGCAATGGCAGCGGCGTTCGTGTTGCTGCCGGAGTTTCTGGTTCGTGAGTCCGTCTCAGAGATTTTATTGACAAACGAAGGCTTGTCTCCGCAACGTCTCAACTCGGTGTTTTGGCTGTTGGCTGCATTCGGCCTCGGTCTGGCTGGGTTGCTTCTTGTTGCGTCAGGTCCAATCGCGGCGTTCTACAAGGAGGCACAAGTTGCTCCACTGATTGCCGCATTGTCGCCAACTGTGCCCCTGATTGCATTGACAGCGGTTCCGGTGGCGTTGTTGCGGCGCGACATGCAGTTTCGCACGCTGGCCTTGCGGGCTGTGTGCGGTGTCATCGCAGGCGGCTTGGTCGGGATTGGCATGGCACTTTCGGGGTATGGCGTCTGGAGCCTCGCAGGCCAGCGCGTCACTCAGGTAGGGGTGAACGTGATCATGGCATGGGCCGCCGTTTCCTGGAGGCCGGGACTGCACATATCCTCCGCGCATATCCGCGAAGTTCTGCATTTCGGTCACCGGATGGTCGGCTTGCGCGCCGCAGAGCTGGTCGCAGTTCAGATGCCTTCCGTCATTATCGGAGCCGCACTTGGCCCAACCCAGGCAGGGTTATTCTCGATCGCCTGGCGGGTCATTGAAATTGCATCTTTTCTGGTCACCACACCATTGCGCATGGTAACACTCCCCGCCATCGGCGCCGTCATGCGCGAGGGGGCGCAAGCATCACAATTGCTGCGGGACATCATGCGCATGACCGGGCTGGTGGTTTTTCCGGCGTTTGCGGGTCTGGCTGTCCTTGCAGAACCAGTACTTACGGTCCTTTTCGGTCAGAAATGGGCCCCGGCAGCACCTGTTCTGAGCATCATGTCCGTCTTTGGGATGTATCTCTGTATTGAAAAGGTGCAGCAGACTTATTGCCTCGCTGCCGGACGTGTCGGTATTCTGGCGTTGCTGGCCTGGTGCGAAGTTGGGCTCGGCGTTGTGCTGATCTATTTTGCTATTCCCTTCGGTCTTCCGGCGGCAGCCACCGCATTTGTTGCGGCGTTTCTGGTTTTGTGGCCAATGCGTTTTCTCAATCTCGCCGCTATCTCTGGCCTCAGTGCCGGCACACTGGTGAGTCTTCATATGGCCCCTTTGATTCTGGCGGCTCTTATGGCGATCGGCGTGCACTATCTGAGCCGCCAAATGGTTGGCACGTCGGGGATCGTCATACTCGCTTCAGGTACCTTGGTTGGCCTGATACTGTTTTCAGGTTTTGCCTTTCTCTGTCTTCGCGACAGGCTGGATCTGCTGTTGTCTTTTGTCCGCCCGCCGAAGGAAGAACCGGAAAAATCGCTGTGAATCGTCAAAAAATCAATCGCACCGAACTTTGTGAATTGTTTCCCATTTGGATTGGTCCGAAGTGCCAATTCTCTGCCGCTTCCCAACATTCGCTCAGGGATTGTGGAAGCACCCTCAACGACGTGCTATAACGGGCGAAATTGGTTTTCCGTAGTAAGTCTGGCGAGTTAAAATGCATATTCTGATCACCGGCGGCGCCGGGTTTATTGGCTCACACCTTTCTGAACGTCTGGTCCGCGAAGGCCACACAGTCACAGTGCTGGATGATCTTTCGACCGGACAATTGTCAAACCTCTCGGCCCTTTCCGGCCAAACCACGTTCAATTTCGTCGAAGGCAATGTCTTGGACCGGACACTGGTCGCCGAATTGGTTCAACCGGCGGATGTCGTTTTTCACCTTGCTGCGGCGGTTGGGGTCAAGCTGATCATGGATGAACCCAGCCGGTCGATGCTGACCAATGTCGCCGGCACCGAGAACGTGTTGGATGCAGCGCTTCGGAACAAGGCGCATACGTTCGTGGCGTCCACTTCGGAAGTGTACGGGAAATCATCGAAATTCCCGTTTCAGGAAGATGATGACCTGACGATCGGGTCGACAAAGAACCTGCGTTGGTCATATGCGTGCGCCAAAACTTTGGATGAATTCCTCGCCCTGGCACATGCGCGCGAGTCCGGCCTTCCAGTCACGATTCTGAGATTCTTCAACACCACCGGCCCACGACAAACCGGCCGATACGGAATGGTGCTGCCGAATTTCGTCAAATCGGCATTGGAGAATGCTCCGTTGATCGTCCATGGCACCGGCGAGCAATCGCGTTGTTTTGGGCACGTCGCCGATGTCGTCGAGGCCGTGTGTCGGCTGATGAACACGCCTGACGCCAAAGGAGAAGTGTTCAATATCGGCACCGACCAAGAAATCACCATCCGCGCTCTGGCCGAGCAAATCATCAAGGCTGTAGGCTCGTCATCGGAGATTCAATTCGTACCGTATGATCAGGTATACCCCGCCGGGTTCGAGGACATGCAGCGACGCTTGCCTGATGTATCCAAGCTGGAGCGTTTCACCGGTTTCCGGCCGATGTTGCCTTTAAGCCAGATCATTGATGATATCACCAATGAGATGCGGCTTCCGATGACGGCATAGATTTCAGCGATGCAGCACCCCGTGCTCCGGTCAATAGACTACATCTTACTGGCGGCCATTCTGACGCTGGCAGTTGTGTTGCGGCTGATCGGCCTCAGTGCCCCGCTGTGGTTTGATGAAATCGTCACCATTCAGAACTATGTGGCCGGTCCGTGGGCGGAAGTCATGCAGACCTATTCCATGAACAATCACTTCCTGTTCACTCTGCAATCCAAGTTTTTCGCCTCTCTGTTCGGCGACCACATCTGGGCCTATCGGCTTCCGGCCGTCCTGTTCGGAACCGGTACCGTTCTTGCAATCTGGTGGCTCGCCCGGGATGTTGCGGGCGTGGCAGTGGCCCATGTGTCCGCCCTGTTGGTCGCGCTGTCTTATCATCAGGTCTGGTTTTCCCAGAATGCGCGCGGCTACACCGAACTTGCGTTCTGGAGCACCCTGGGCATGATAATTTTTCTGCGCGGGGTGCAATCGCCTCGGCCCGGTATCTGGGTTGCATACGGTGTTGTTTTTGCGGCGGCTGTCTTCACACACCTGACTGGTGCGTTTTTCTTTGCCGCGCAGGGGCTGGTCTGGCTTGTTCTGATCACCGTGCTGGCCGTTCAGGGGCGCTTGCCGCGCGGCCTTGTTCTCTCGCCCTTGATCGGTGCATCTGTTGGACTGCTCTTGCTCGCTGCGTTTTACGCACCGGTGCTTCCGTACGTTCTGAACACAGTGGGAACAGTCTCAGAGACCTCTGCAGTCGATTTGATGCAAGAATACCAAAATCCGCTCTGGACCGTTTTCGAAGGTGTCCGGACAGCAATCGGCGCTGCAGGTTTTCTACCTTTGTTTGTTGCCGTTTGCGTTTTGGCGGCTTCCGGCATCGGCGCAGCGGCTCTGCACAGTCGCGCCCCGCTTTTTGCACCCTTGGTGCTGGCTCATATCGTTCTCATGGTGGTAGTGCTGCTGGCACTGGGCATGCGGGTCTGGCCGCGCTTTTTCTTTTCGGACATCGGCTTTATTCTGATCCTTGTGGTGGCTGGCGTTTCTGCCTGCGCGGGCTTCGCGGGACGACTGCTTCGAAAACCGTTCCTGGAGCGATACGTATTCATCGCCGCTTCCATTGTCATGGTTGCTGTGTCCATTGCCATGGTACAGCGAAATTACGCGGCCCCCAAACAGGACATGGCGGGTGCCTATGCGATGGCAGAGGACATTAGAACTGCCAATACCGATGTCTATTCGGTGGGCCATAGTGGCCCATTGTTCTCTGGGTACTTTGGCGCAGATTGGGGCAACCTGACGTCGCAACAAGACTATGATGCCGCTTTGACCCAACCTCGACCAATTGTTCTGGTTGTGCCATTTCCGTCGCGCTCACTCAGAATGATCCCAACATTGAAAAACGATATCGGACCGGTTTTTGAGTTGGTTCACCGGTTCCCGGGAACCCTCGGAGATGGCGACATCCTTATTCTCAAACGCATCGGGCATGACTGACCTGGTTATTGGATCCGGCCCTTCGGGGGTGTCAGTCGCAACCGCCCTTCTGGCGCGCGGACGGCGGGTGTTGATGCTGGACGGCGGGAAGGTCCCGGAGCCGGACTCGGATACGCGGCGCAGGCGCATGGCAGAGTGTTCGCCTGACAACTGGTCACAAGACATGCGGACCGCCTGGCAGGAACCGCAGTTTGATGCGCCGCCCGGCCAGATACGCCGATTTGGTTCGGATTTCGCGATGGAACCCTCGGAGAATTCGTTGACGACCGGGGACGATTTCGGGCTGCGTGCATCGCGAGCCGAGGGCGGCTTGTCAAATCTTTGGGGGTCTGCCGTATTGCCCAACCGGGCCGAGGACATTTCCGACTGGCCAGTCAAAGTCGATGATCTGGCCCCACACTACAAAGCAGTCGCCGAGTTCATGCCGGTGAGCGGGCGGAGCGACGATCTTGAAACTCTGTTGCCGGCTTTTTCCATGCACGGTCGCACGACTCTGACCCCTTCTCCGCAGGCCGAGCGTTTCTTGGACAAGCTGGACCGGCAAAAATCGAAGCTTGCGGATTTGGGTGTGTTCGGAGGGGCCTCACGTTTGGCTGTGGCACCGGGTTGCAAACATTGTGGGCAATGCCTTCACGGGTGTCCGTGGGGATATATCTGGTCGGCCCGGGAAACGCTCGGCACTCTGCGCAAGCGACCGGAATTTGAACACCGCTCCGGCATTGTTCGTCGGTTTGAGGAGACTGCTGACAGTGTGACCCTGACGCTGGACAATGGTGAAAGCTTGACAGCGGATCGCGTTTTTGTCGCAACCGGCGTGCTGGAAACCGCGCGGCTGATGCTGGCCTCAGGTGACGATGCCCACGCGACCATGACGCTGAAGGACAGCCAGCACTTCTTCTTGCCCAACCTGCACAGGTGGCCGGCGCCGCGGCGGCCCGACCACCCCCCGTTTCACACTCTGCCGCAGGCCTTTTTGGAGATCGCCGATCCGGGTATCTCGCCACATCTGATTCACGCGCAGATCTATACCTGGAACGAGTTTTTCGCGCATGACCTGGTCACCAATTACGGTTCGAAATTGCCCGGAACGGCGCCGTTTTGGCGCGCACTGGCGCGGCGACTGATCGTGGCTCAGGTGTTCTTGCATTCCGATCACTCGGCTCGGATTGACCTGTCCCTCGCACCCGATGGACGCCTGACACCTTCGGTGGTCCACAATCCGGAAACCCGGAACGTCATGACCGCAACCACATCCCGACTGGCCAAAGCGTTGAACAAATCAGGTCTTTCAACATTGTCATTCGCCGCGCGCGCCGGGGAGCCGGGGTCAGGTTTTCACGTGGGCGGTTCGGTTCCGATGGCATCCGATCCCGGACCGGGTCAAGCCGATGTCCTGGGCCGTCCCAAGGGTCTTTCCCGAATTCATATTGTCGATGCATCCGTGCTGCCAAGCATTCCGGCGACGACAATTACGTTCTCGGTAATGGCCAACGCTCATCGGATCGGAACACTGGCGGGCTAGCCGCCGGTTTCCAGCAAACCCGATTCCAATCTTTGGCTCAGGCTGCGGTGGCCTTTCTTATGCGCTGCGCGGGCAAAAGCTTCGCCGTATGCGGCCAACACCCGATCCTCGTGCCAGATTTCTTCGTACGCCCGCCGTGCGGACTGTGCCTGCGCCTCTCGGCGACCCGGATCGTGCTGCAGCCCGCGCATTGCGGCAAGCAATTCGTCTTGTGTTTCAAACAAGATACCGCCCTCTGCCCGCTCGACAATTTCTGGGAAAGGGCCCAGCCGTCGCGCAATCACCGGCGTTCCCAGACGGAAGCTCTCGATCAGAATAATGCCAAAGGTTTCGTAACACACAGAAGGCACAACTAGCCCGATTGCACCACGATAGTATGCGTTGAGTTCTTCCAGCGTCTTTCGACCCAGAAACCTGATCCGTTCGTTGCCGGCCGCCTGTTTCTGCAAAGCGTCGGCATAGTCACCATCCCCAAGTATGAGCAGGTCGGCGTCGGGATACTGATCAAAGGCCGGGAATACATCCTGCAACCCCTTGATCTTTTCCAGGCGTCCAACGAACAGGAAATAAGGCCGCTCGTGCGCTGCCGGTTCAGGCAGGGCCGACTGATCGAGATCGGGAAGAAAATATGGCAGAACCTGCATGTCCTGGCGCAGACCGAACTCGCGGTGTTTGGCTCGGCTGAATTCGCTTTTGGCAATGATCAGATCCATGTGATCAAGTGCCCGGTCCAGCGCGCCGGTATAGCGCCAAAGCTGCGGCGGGCGCTTGTAATTCAGCACGCAACGCAGGCACTGACGGTCGTCACACAACTCGCGCCCATGACGCCACAGAACGTGAGTCGGACAGACCAGCCAATGCTCATGCGCTTCGTAGACTTTCAATCCCTCGCCCATCGGCAGCAGGCCGGGGCCACCAATCAGGGATGTGTTGTTGTGCCAGATGATATCCGGCTTCTGCTCGGCCAGTATTTCGCGGATGCGAGCGGCATGCACAACTGGACGGCCAAGTTGTTGGGTCAGCAAATTCGACATCATGCCGTTGCGACTGCGCAATCCGATCCGCCTGATCCCGTCGGTTGCCCCTTCTGGCTGCGGTTTGCCACCCAGGATGAGGTAGCTGTCTTCGTCATGTACAACCGTCACGTCGTGACCCCGCGCGATCAACGCCCGGGCCATGCGTTGTATCCCTACGGCGTCGCCTCCGAAGGAATACGGCGGATAGAATGTGGTGAACATCAAAATGCGCAATGGCTGCATGCGAATTGGACCAGATTACCAATGACTTTCCAGTATGAAACACGATCCCTGCGACAATCTAAAGAAGGAAGCCCTGTAGGCAATCGGTTGGCACCTGGTGTTGCGGACATGCTTCAATTGCACTTCGGCTGCGCCAAGGCGTGACCTCAGTATGTGCAAACGCGATGCACATGCTATGAATAGAGAATAACTCAGAAATTTGACCCCAACCCGCTTCAGATGCAAACCACGCCCTCTGCAGACCCTCTTCATGTCGTCGAAATGGGCACCCAGTTCGGTATGGGTGGCATTACCCGGCATATCCTTGGGTTAAGCGACTGGTTGCGGGCGCGGGATCACCGCATCACTCTGGCGGGTACCGCCGATATCTGGGCGGGTCCGGACCGGCAATCAGGGTTTTTGGACCTGCCCACACGCTATGTTGCCGGTGACGGCGGCGGTATTGCGAACCGGCTGCGTCATACGGCGGGCGCGGCCTGGCGATTGCGGCGCTGGCTGGCGGACAACCCGGCCGACCTGATCCATTGCCATGAATCCGCCCCCGCTCTGGTCGCCAATCTCGCCCGTATCGGGCGGCACGTTCCGGTTGCCGTCACCTATCATGGATCAGAACCTGAACGGATCGCAGCCTTTGGCCGCATCGCCGCAAAATGCGATCTGGTGATTACGCCAAGCCACCATTCGGCAGAAGACCTGGCAACCATCGGCAACGTTCCGCGAGACAAGCTGAAGGTTATCGGTCTCGGCGTCACCTCACCCCTCGAGGACAGCGCAGAGGACATCGCAAGCCTCCGGGCGGAGTTGCTGGGAGATGGCGACCGATTGATTGTCACGCTGGCCCGGCTGCTGCCTCAGAAGGGGATCGACATTCTGATCGACTGCGTCGCACGAATGAAGGACACGCATCCCGGATTTCGTTTCGTGGTCGCTGGCGACGGGCCGGACGAGGCGCAATTGCACGCGCTTGCTTTGGAAAAGGGGCTAGGCAAACATCTGCAGTTCATTGGTCGGACCGATAAGCCGATCCGCCATTTACGGGCAGCGGACCTGTTTTTGCTGACTTCGCGGTGGGAGGCGCTGCCCTTTACCATCGCCGAGGCGTTTCAAGCCGGAACCCCGGCTGTGGCAACCGCCTGTTCCGGGGTAGTCGAACTGATCGACGAGAGCGTTGGCGCGGTCGTGCCCATCGGCAACATCGACGCGATCTGCGCTGCGGTTGCGGATGTTCTGTCAGACGAGGCCCGCCGCCAAATCTTGGCAGAGAATGCCCTGAATCGCAGCCGAGAGGACCGGTTCGACCCGGATTGGGTGCATCACCAGTTCGAAAGGACTTATTACGATCTGGCTGGGCGCCAAAGGTGATGTCGCATGTCAGGGGCGTTTGGTGATGTAGCCCCAGACTTCTCCCAGCGTCCACGCCGTCGACAACAGCATGACATAGGGCAATGCCTTGAGATAGCGCATGCCGCGCCCCTTGCTGGCCTGCAGCTTGTAATGGCGCACCCACAGCAGCGGCGGGATCAGCGGACCTGCCAGAATCAGCATCAGCCGTTTTGCGTTGCTTTGATTGCGCACCCTAATCTCGCCGAACAGGCGGCCCCAGTCGAACCGCTCGGGCAACAACTCGCGAAAGGTTGCCTTGGGGCGATGGTGATGCACGACCACCTCGTTCGATAGCCAAAGTTGCTCGCCCTGTTCGATCAGATACCAGTGCACGATCGGCTCGTGATACCGGTCCTTCCACAGGTGCTGGGTCTCATCCAATGCCTTCCGGCTGTAGGTCAGGTTCACATCCGATACCCAATCGGCCGGTCCTGTCTCAAACGGTCGCCCGTAGCGACCGAAATCGGTGACGTAAAAAGCCCAGTTCAACGGGCTGACCGGCTCCATGCATTCAATCGCGCCGCCAATCACGTTCTTTCCGGTTTCCGCATAAAGACGCACGATGGTGCGCGCCCAGTCGGATTGCGGCAGGCCGCGATCTTCAAGAATACCGATGATGTCACCCTTGGCCGCCGCCAGACCCGCCGAACGACGACGGTCATATAGTTCGTGCTTGCCGGCTTCCGAGGTAATCGGGCGGATGGGTTCGATCACGCCAAGGTCCAGAAACCGTACCTCGGGGTAATCTTCGGCATATTGCGCGACATCGGCGACGCTGGCGTCGTAGGGGATGATCACATCCAGCGGAGGTGGATTGTCGAAACTGTGCACTGCCTCCAGAAAATCACGCACATAGCTGCCGCCTTGCACGATGGTCAGAACGATGGAAAGGGTCGGATCGCTGCTCATCAGATTTTCATGTCCCCAAGATTGTCCAGTTCAACCGGCTGACCGCTGCGCGTGCTTTCCGGAACCGCAGCGGCAATCTCAACCGCGCGCAAGCCGGCATGGCCGTCGGCACAGTTCAATCCGGTTTCACCCCGGGTCAGCCGGATGAAATCGGCCAGTTCCTCGCCAAAGGACAGGATGGCGGTCGATTTCCAGGATTTCAGTTTCTCGCGCACCATTATTTCCGGATAGAACTTGCGCACCCGCTTGGGTGCGCCGCCCGGCTTGTCCATGGTGATGACGAGGTTCTGCATCGGCGCATAGGCCCCGCGCACCATACCGCGCGCGCCATAAACCTCGATCACGCTCTGATACCCTTTCCAGTCGTTCCAGCAGGCCTGATAGATCGCCGGAATGCCCTCGGGGTTCTTGAAGATTGCCACCGCGTTGTCCTCGGACCCCAGCACCTTCCAGACCGTGTTGGTGGCCACGCCGTAAACACTGGTAATTTCGCCCAGAATGAAGCGCGCCATGTCGGTCATGTGAATGCCCACATCCCACAAGGCGCCGCCGCCAGAGAATTCAGCCTGATACTCCCAATCATGAGTGAAGTGGCCCAGCCCGTCATGACCGCCGTAGACACGGACATGGTCGATCTCGCCGATCTCACCAGAGGATGCGACCTCCTTCACATGAGCGAAGGAGGGGTAGTAGCGCATGTTGAACCCTGCCCCCAGGGCCTTGCCCGCCTTTTTGGCGGCATCGACGATCCGCCTTGCGCCCTCCACCGTCGGAGCCAGCGGCTTTTCGGTCAGCACATGCAACCCTTCTTCGAAGGCCCGCAGGCACAGCGGTTCGCGCACATGCGCCGGGGTCGAGATGACCACCGCATCCATCGGTATCGCAAAGAACCGGTCGAGATCAGTAAAGGCCGGCGCGCCATCCGCCACAGCCACGGCGCGATGAAACTCAAGATCCAGGACCGCCGCCAGCTCGGCATCAGGAGACTCGTGAATGTTCTGAACCCGCATCTGGCCGATCTTACCGGCCGCCCCGATCACACCGATCCTCATCAAATTCCTCACTCAAAAACCATGGGGTGCCAGACCCCGGACATCTATAACAGCAAATCACTTTCATGCGGAGTAGCATGTGCGATCACCCTGCGCTAGGCTTCTGAAGCGCAACGATTTCATGATTGAGTTTGAATTGGTAGGGGATTGGCAACAGTGGAATTCGCGGGATCTGAAAAACTGCAGGGGCAAACAGTCTTTGTGACCGGTGCGACCGGGTTTCTCGGGGCGCGTCTGGTTCCCGCCCTGCTGGCCAACGGAGCAACAGTCTCAACCCTGTTGCGCAGCCGCCACGGCGCCAAGGAACTGGAGGCGATGGGTGCAAATGTGGTGATCGGCGCACTTGGTGAACGCGCGGCAGTCGCAGCCTCACTGCGCGGACACGACGTTTTGGTGCATCTGGCTTATGACGTGCGCGACACTGCGGAAAAGAACCTTTCGGATTTCGACTCGCTATTTGGCGCGGCGCAGGATGCGGGCGTTGGCAGGATCATCCATACAAGTTCCATTGTCGTCTATGACGACTGGCCCAACGAAAACCTGGACGAAACCAGCCCGATGAACCGTCCCGGCGGCAGCCCGTACCGCCAGGCAAAAATCGAGATGGAAAAGAAACTGATGGCAGGTTCGATCCCTGCGGCAATTCTTCAACCCACTTTGATTTATGGGCCCGGCAGCGCCTTGTGGACGGATCAACTGGCTGCAAATCTTGCAGCGGGAACGCAAGTGATGCCCGAACCGGAAGGCCTGTGTAACGCCGTGTTTGTCGATGACGTCGTTCAGGCCATTCTCAAAGCTGCGCTGCTCAATGATCTGGGCCAGGAAAAGTTCGTCATCTCAGGGCCCGAACCTATCCTGTGGTCCTCGTTGCTACAGGGGTATTCCAAGATCATCGGTGGGGGCGACATTCGAACGGAGCCATATGAAGCGCTTGACCGACGCCTTGGTCCCGAACCGGAGGTCGGTAATGGATCCGACACCGTCTCGGCTGCGGCGCGCATCGGGGCGATTGGCCGAACTGTGCTGGGGCGCCAGCGGTTCGAAGCGCTGGTCAGAACCATCAAAAAACGCACAGCAAAAGGCGACGGGTTCGCATATCCGGACCGGCATTTGCTTGAGCTCTTTACCGCACGGGGCGGATGCCGGATCGATCATGCAAAAGCCCGATTGGCGTATGAGCCCAAATATCCGCTTGAAAACGGACTGGCCGCCACAGCAGACTATTTAAGGGACCGGTATGGCTGATACGGACCTGTCGTTTGAAACGCGTAACCTGGATCTCGGGGCCGCCATTTAGGTTTTAGTATGCTGCATATCGGTGTTGACGCCAGTTCCTGGGAAAATGAGCGTGGGTTCGGACGTTTCACGCGCAATCTGATCACTGCACTTGCCGCCCGTCAGACGGGCTTTCGCTATACCCTGCTGTTCGATCAGGAACCGACAAGACCTGTGCCAGAAGGCGTCGATGTCAGAATCGCCGGGTCGGACAGATCCATGTCCGAGGCATCCTCGGGCGCGGCGGTGCGTGGTGGGGCGGACCTGATCACAATGGCCAGAACGGCTCAGCGGATGGACTGCGATCTGTTCTTCTATCCGGCCGTCTATTCCTATTTTCCACAACTGACCCGACGCCCCTCGGTCGTGTGTTTTCATGACACCATTCCTGAACGCTTCCCCGATCTGATATTCCCCAAGACGTTGAATTTTAGATTGTGGCAGGCGAAATGCTGGCTGGCCAAGAAACAGGCCACGCGGGTGATGACGATCTCGCAGGCTTCGGCGGACGATCTGGAGCGCATCCTGAACGTCCCGACAAACCGCACTGATATTATCACCGAAGGCGCAGAGCCGGTGTTTCGGCAAATCCACGATGCGCGACTATTGGAACAAACCCGGCAGTCATACGGGATACCGAACAATGCGCCGCTGCTGGTATATGTCGGGGGCTTCAACCGGCACAAGAACGTGCTGCGCCTGATCGAGGCGATGCCAAGTATCCTGGCCCGAGTACCAGAAACTCGGCTGGCAATAGTCGGACGCACAACGGGCGCGCGGTTCTGGGACAATGTGGAAGACCTCAAAGCCAGCGCCGCTTCAGACGCGGCGCGCTCCAATAGCATCGTTTTTACTGGTGAGATTGACGACGAACAGCTGACATTACTGCTCAACACGTCGGACGCCTTGATCTTTCCTTCTCTGTGGGAGGGGTTCGGCCTGCCCGCGCTCGAAGCGATGTCCTGCGGTACGCCTGTTCTCAGCTCTGACCGTGGCAGTTTGCCCGAGGTCGTGGGCGATGGAGGTCTGTACTTTGATCCACTTTCCGAGACCGAATTGGCGCAACAGGCGATCCGACTTTTGACCGAACCGGGTCTGCGCGATGCCTATTCCACCAGGGCACTGGCACAGGCATCAAAGTTCAGTTGGGAAAAAGGCGCAGAGCTGGCAGAGGTGAGTTTCAAAAAAGCGCTTGGAAAGGCGTGAGCCCTTTAGGCAACTATAGCCAGCTTGAACGCGCCATTGTTGCCGTTTTGGACACGCGCGAAACAAAATTAATTCGCCGCATAACCTTGTTCTGGACTTCGAAACGCAGAACAACACAATGGGCGCAAGTGATTTTTCTGATTGGTTGGGTACCTGTTCAAATGCTACGGCTTTCTTTTTCACATATATCTCACCACACCCGTATGGCCGAGGGCGGCTTCCACGACTGACCGGCGGCATGTTTCGGGTCCATCAAGCACGGCGGCTCAAATCTGGTGCCAATTGATGAACGAACATAACTTTGCTTTTGATCGTTCGATTTTTGCCAAATTTGCCAACTATGCTCGGTTAGGACCAATATGGATAGGATGCGAAGGCAGAAACCAAATCGGCTTGATCCAGATTCAAACTGAAAAGTCAGATCCGGCCCGGTGACTGGATTTCAGATAAAGGACAGTTCAATTCAATGAACAATGTAACTGAAATGACCGCCACGGAAGAGCTGGCCGCGCCAAATACGGCGGGCATGGAACTCAGCGTGGTTATCCCGGCTTACAACGAGGAAAACGCTGTTCGCAGCACGGTCGACGATGTACGCGAGCATCTCGAACCGCTTGGCATCCCCTACGAGATCATCGTGGTTGATGACGCCAGTCAGGACGACACCCGTGCCCGTGCGCGCGAAAGCGGTGCGATTGTCACCTATAATGACGTCAATTCGGGCTATGGCGCCAGCCTCAAGCGCGGGATCAGGATGGCACAATATGACTATGTCGCGATTATGGATGCCGATGGCACCTATCCGGCGCGCTACCTTCCCGAGATGCTTGGACTGTGCCGCGAACAGGACATGGTCGTCGGCGACCGCGGCGCGGCGATGAAAAACGTGCCGCTGTTGCGCAAACCTGCCAAAAAGTTCCTGTTTGCCTTTGCGTCGTTTCTGGCCGAGCGCAAGATTAACGATCTCAACTCGGGCATGCGGGTCTTTCGCAAATCCGAGCTGATCCCGTTTCTGCCACTATTGCCGCAGAACTTCTCGTTCACCACCACGATTACGCTGTGCATGACTTCGAACGGCAAGCGCATGATCTACACTCCGATCGAATACGGCAAGCGGGTCGGGAAATCCAAGATCAGGCCGATTGATTTTCTGAACTTCATCATCCTGATCCTGCGCATCAGCACCTTGTTCAATCCACTTCGGGTTTTCATCCCGCTGGGTCTGGCGTTTTTCACGTTGGGCACGGTGAAATTCCTGATCGATATCTTCTACTGGAACCTCAGCGAAACAGCGGTGTTCTCATTCCTCGCGGCAATCATGATCTGGTCGCTTGGCCTGATCGCCGATATGATTTCGCGGCTGCATCTCAGGCCCTGACATGAGCGCCTCGCCCTCTTCCTTTACGATCCGGCGCGGCTGGGTCATACGGGCCGTGGGCTCATTGCTTCTGCTGACCATTTTGTTCTGGCTGCTGCCGTTTGATCAGATCCGCCAGGCGTTTGAATCGATTTCCTTAAAAGTCTTTTTGCTGGTTCTGCTGTTGTTTTTGCTGGCCCATGTTGGTGCTGCTCTGAAATGGTGGCTTCTGTTGGGCCGGGAGTTTCCGCCGCTCATGGCAATTCGTGCCCATTTTGCGGGTCTCGCGGCAAACCTGTGTCTGCCCGGCGCCATCGGAGGCGACGCCGTTCGGGCCGGTCTGGCCCAGGCCACCGTGAAAGATGGCGCTCATGTCGTCGCGGTCGCTGCGGTCGACAGGCTGATCGACATGTTGGCACTTTTGACCGTTTCGGGCATCGGTCTTGTCTTATCGAGACACGCGGGTGCGGATGGGGGGATGGTCCTGCAGGTCGGTCTGTTTCTTGCAGTCGCAGTGGTCGGCGTCATTGCCCTGCCGCGCCTTCTTCCGATCCCGTGGCGCGTGGTTCCGTCCTTGCCGGGTCGGGGTTTTGCAGAGCGGCTGGGCGTTGCCTTTGCCGAGTTTGGACGGAAACCGGTACTTCTTGCGATGGCCTTCGTGGCCTCGACCGTGATCCAGTGCCTACTTGCCGTACTGGCCTGGTGGCTCGCGGTTTCAGCGGGTACCGGAGTTGACATCGGTGACTGGTTGTTTGCCTGGCCATTGGCAAAAATCGTTGCCGTTCTGCCCGTATCGCTGAATGGGTTGGGTCTGCGGGAGGCCACGCTTGCGGTATTACTGGCACCTTTCGGAGCGGATCCGTCCGTGATCGTGGCGGCTGGTCTGATGTGGCAGGCCGTGTTGTTTGTGGCGGGCGGAATTGGCGCGCTGGTGTTCAGCCTGTCCGGGTTGAAACTGAGCCCCCGCCCTACTGGAAAGGAAGATTACAAGTGACGGATGTTTCCCGACAGGGTGCCAGTGCGGACAAGCCGCATATCATCATACTCGGCGCCGGTCCGGCAGGGTTGGCTGCGGCGCATACGCTGACCAGCAAAGGTCAGGCGCGCGTTACAGTGATTGAACGCGCAGGTCAGGCCGGGGGGAACTCGGCCTCCTTCCCGATCGAGGGCGTAATTTGCGATTACGGGTCACACCGTTTTCACCCCGCAGCAGAGCCTGAAGTGCTTGATGATGTTAAGAAATTGCTGGGCGATGACCTGCTTTTGCGTCCCCGGCACGGGCGCATAAGACTGGGGGGTAAGTGGATTCATTTCCCGCTAAAGCTGACCGATGCACTGATGCGCCTTCCCAAGCCCTTTGCGCTGTCGCTGGTCGGAGACATGGTTCTGAAGCCATTCCGCAAGAAAAACACCGGTCCAGCAACATTTTCGACTGTGCTGTATGACGGTCTGGGTCCGACAATTTCCGAGAACTTCTACTTTCCTTATGTACGCAAGCTTTGGGGGCTTGATCCCGATAAACTGGCCGTCACGCTGGCTGAACGCCGGGTCGGCAGCGGTTCGGTGGGCAAAATCCTGATGAAAATGCTTCGGCTGATGCCCGGACTGCGCAGCGAAACCGCCGGTCGGTTCTATTACCCGCGCCGGGGGTTTGGGCAGATTTCGGACGCCATGCTGCAAAGCGCCCGTGAAAACGGTGCCGAATTTCTGTTCGAAACCGAGATTACCCGGATCGAACGTGACGGCGACCGGGTGACCGGGTTGACCATTCGGGACGGCAAAGGCGAAACCCGGCTGGACGGTGACCTGATCCTGTCAACCATTCCTCTGACCGGCCTCACACGTCTGATTGATGAGCCACCCGCCGCGGTGGTCGAAGCCGCCAGAACCATCCGGTTCCGCGGGATGATCTTGCTGTATCTGATACTTGAGACCGACCAGTTCACAGAATTCGACGCGCATTATTTTCCCGAAACGTCGATCCCTATCAGCCGGATGTCGGAACCCAAGAATTATTCCGCCTCGTCCAATCCGAAAGGTGTGACCGTGCTCTGCGCCGAATTGCCTTGCGACCCCGGTGAGAAATGGTGGGACATGTCCGACGAGGAGCTTGGCCGCGAATTCACCGGATGGCTGGGACAACTAGGCCTGCCGGTGACAGTGCCGGTGCGACGTTGCGAGACCCGAAGGCTCAGCCACGCCTATCCGGTTTATGATGTCGACTATCAGAGCCGGTTTGATACTGTGGATCAGTGGTTGCTGGGGCTGGACGGATTGCTGGTGTTCGGGCGGCAGGGCCTGTTTGCCCACGACAACACCCATCATGCCTTTGCAATGGCCTATGCGGCTGCCGAGGTAATCGGACCGGATGGCCAGGTTGATCGTGAAAGGTGGAACACATACCGCGAAATCTTCGCCACCCATATCGTCGAGGATTGATCCGTGGCGGAACCTCAGCTCGATATTCTGATGTATCACTCGATTTCCGATGCACCGGGTCCGACGTCGATTTCTCCAAAAACCTTTGGCGCACAGATGCAGGCACTGGCTGAGTCGGGCTTACCGGTTGTCTCTCCGGACGCAATGGCAAGGCCACCGCAAAAACGCTCGGTCGTGATCACCTTTGACGACGGGTTTACCGATTTCGACACGGTCGCCTGGCCCATCCTGCGCGACTACGGCTTTCGCCCCATCGTTTATCTGCCTTCGGGGCTTATGGGGAACCGCGAGGAATGGGTCGGCAGCAATTCCCCGCCCCGCCCATTGATGAGCTGGGACCGGGTCCGGCATCTGGCCTACGAAGGCGTGTATTTTGGGGCGCACAGTATCACCCATCCAGACCTGTCCACCTTGTCCCCCACCAAGCTGGAACACGAGGTCATTCAGTCAGGAGTGGATATCGCAACCCGGATCGAGCAACCCGTTCACCATTTTGCGCCACCGTACGGTGCGACATCCCCAACCGTCCTAAAATGCGTCGCACAGCATTATTCTACGTCGGTGGGCACAAGACTGGGGGTGGCCAAACCGGACTCCGATCTTTATGACCTGCCCCGGCTGGAGATGTTCTATTTTAGCGATGTTTCCCGCTGGAAATCGCATCTGGCGGGGCAAGGCAATACCTACCTGGCCATTCGCCAAGCCCTGCGGCGCATACGCAGCACTGCCAGACGAGTATGGAGATGAACACCCTCATCCGCATCAAAATCAAGAGCCATTTTTGCGCTTCGAAACCAGCGTCAATGAGTAAACAGAGCTGCGAAAATGGGCGTATTGTCCGGAATTCCCAAACAGTCTCCGATGGCTGAATTGAATTCCAACAAATCTATTGGCTTTGCCCTTTATCCCCTTCATCCTGCTGGCCGAGATAATTCAGTTTTCGCGGGAAAACCGCCAGTATTCCAGTGTGACTTTGTATAATCAGGTTGAATCATGAACTACGAAACCTCGCATCATCAGTCTCTCACACAGCTTATCGCGGCCCGCGACGCACGGGTCGCCGTGGTTGGGTTGGGTTATGTTGGCCTGCCTCTGGCATTGACCGCCTATGATGAGGGGTTCGACACGACCGGTGTGGATCTCAACCCCGATCGGGTGGCGCGGATCAACCGCGGCGAACAGGTCATCTCGTATCTGGCGCAGGACCGGATCGCGCAGGCGGTGGACAGCGGACGGTTCCGCGCAACCCAGGACGCCGCCGCACTGTCCGAAGCGGATATCGTGCTGATTTGCGTACCCACGCCTTTGACAGACGAACAAGACCCTGACATGCGCTTTGTCGCGGCCGCAGCCCGAACCATCGCGCAGCATCTGCGCCCCGGTCAGTTGGTGGTCCTGGAAAGCAGCGTCTGGCCCGGTGCCACAACAACTCTGGTTCAGCCTATTCTCGAAGCGGGCGGCCTGCGCGCCGGCATCGACTTTTTCCTGGCCTTTTCGCCTGAACGAGAAGACCCCGGCAATGACAAGTTCGACACACACAGCATTCCCAAGGTCGTCGGTGCCGACGACCCGCAATCCCGACAACTGGTCGAAGATTTCTATCGCGCCATCGTAACCAGCGCCGTGCCGGTGAGTTCCGCCGCCACCGCCGAAGCTGTGAAGCTGGTCGAAAACAGTTTCCGCACCGTCAATATTGCACTCGTCAACGAATTGAAAACCGCGCTGGAAGCGATGGATGTGGACGTCTGGGAAGTGATCGAGGCCGCGGCGACCAAACCCTTTGGCTTCATGCCCTTCTATCCCGGTCCCGGCATTGGCGGCGCCTGCATTCCGGTGTCTCCCGCCTATTTGGCCTGGAGGGCTGCGGATGCGGGATCAGACACTCCGATCATCAACCTGGCGCGCAGCAGCAATGACGCCGTGCCGGGATTGCTGGCCGCTCGCATCACTGCTGAACTCACGGCCAGAAACGGCTCGGCCTTGGCGGATACCGGGCAGCCATTGACCGGCCAAAAGATACTGCTGATGGGTATCGCCTACAAACGGGATGTCGAGGACACCCGCCGCAGCCCGGCCCTGGTTTTGCTGGAAGAGTTGGAGAAACTGGGGGCCAAGGTGGATTATCATGATCCGTTTTTCCCTCGCCTGCCGGAAGGCGGTGAATACCCGCAATTGGCAGGGCGAACATCCGAACCGTTGACGGATGAAAACCTGAAGCGCTATGCGGCCGTGGCCGTTATCACCGATCACAGCGCCATGAATTACGAACTGGTTGCGCGCGATGCGGCATTGGTTTTTGACACCCGCAATGCCTTTGAAAAACAAGGGATCAAAGTAACGGGCGGACGGTTGGTCAAGTTGTAACCGGCGTCCCGGCAGATACCGAACTTCGCCCATTACTATCAAAACTCTGGTGCGGGTTGGAGGCACGCCCTCGGAACGCGAGTCTCCCGTCTGCACATCATTCTCGCTTTATCAGAGGCGATTTCGCCACCGCTTCGGATAACCGCCTGTTATTTAACTAATATTCTTGCTCTGCTTTGGAAAGAACCCCGCGATCCGGAGAATGGGCCGGGTCGAACATTCGCTGGAAGCATTGGTTGACGGCCAGATCGGCCCGGATTTGCCATCCAACCCAAAATCTGAGCGATATATCGCTTAGTCAGCGATTTAGCATCCGAAATTGTATTCAATAACCAAATTTTTACCCAAGGTGGTCCAAATTTTGCCACGATTGCGTCGCGGAATACCCAAAGGGGAAAAAACCCCCTTTGGAACAACCGCCACCACTCAGTGATTTCGCTGACGCATGGGCAAGGACCGGAGGACTTGAATTCATGATGGGCGTTTTGGGGATAGCTATTCTTGTCGGCTTGAGCGCTGGTGGAATGGCGTTGTTTTCCGGATACTCCCTGTCGATGGCTTTGGGTTTCTACATGTTGTTCGGCTGGATGTTCATTCTGACTGCAATTGTTGTAATAGTCAGTGTCCGATCGCTGAAAACCCGCTTGCAAAAACAGCGCAGCCCTCTGGTTTATTAACGACTTTTCGTTACTCGGCTTTCTCTGACTGTAGCAGTTGGGCGGTTCCCGTATTGGGCATGAACAAAACAGCTTCAAGTTGCCGAAACTCGCTCCTGAACCAGAACACCTTGTTGCAGGCGCAGCCTGACCGCCCGTAACAAAGCGGTCAGATCAGAGGCGGTACCTTACCCAAAGAATGTACGACTCCGATCTTTCGGTGGCTTTTGACAGACGCATTGCCTGAAAATTCACGATTGACTGTAAAACTCTTTGAACCCGGCGCCGTTGCGTGATCACTTAGGCGCAAGCAACCAAAATACATTCGCCATGGCGCCGGACATGAACAAATTGACATCTACACATCGGCACATCTCACAGGACGACAGCGTTCCTACGCTCAGTGTCGTAGTTCCTATGTTCAACGAAGAAGATGTTCTGCCAATCCTTTTTGAACGCCTTGGGAACTATCTGGAAAAACTGGGCGAAAGCTATGAAATCATCTGCGTGAACGATGGGAGCACGGATAGAACCGCCGCCCTTTTGGCAGATGCGCATGAGCGTGACAATCGCGTCAAAGTGCTGAACTTTTCCCGAAATTTCGGCAAAGAGATTGCGCTGACCGCCGGGCTTGACGTTGCAAAAGGCAAGGCCGTCGTGCCGATTGACGCCGATCTGCAGGATCCACCCGAATTGATCGAGGATTTCTTAAAGAAATGGCGCGAGGGTTTTGATGTGGTCTACGCCGTTCGGCGTCAGCGCAGTTCGGATACCACAATGAAGCGCTGGTCGGCGACGAAGTTCTATCAAGTTATCAACCGCCTTTCCGGTGTACCTATCCCCGCCAATACCGGTGACTACCGCCTCATGGATCAGCGCGTGGTTCGTGCCATTGTTCAGTTGCGCGAACAGAACCGATTCATGAAAGGGCTGTTTGCCTGGGTCGGGTTTCGCCACGCAGAGGTCCCTTATGACCGCCCCAAACGGGCGGCAGGAGAGACCAAATTCAACTATTGGCGGCTTTGGAATTTCGCGCTGGACGGCATCACGGGTTTCAGCACGGTTCCCCTGAGAATAGCCGGATATATCGGGATGCTGACGGCCTTGGGTGCAATTTTCTATGGCCTTTTTCTGGTACTGCGCACACTGATCCACGGCGTGGATGTGCCCGGCTACGCCTCGCTGATGGTCGCAGTGCTGCTGATCGGCGGTCTGCAACTGGTCGTGCTGGGTGTTATTGGCGAGTATCTGGGACGGCTCTATGAAGAGGCCCGAAATCGGCCGCTCTATATTGTCGAAAGCAGTCTGGGGTTCGAACCAGAAGATAACGTTTCCGCATGACCGTTCAGGGGTCGCAAAAACCTTGCACGTGTCAGATAACAGCCTCTACTTCCTCAGACTATCCGGATGAGCAGATATTTGTTCAATGATAGGTTATCCTCGATTTGAATACCCTATTTTGTCAAAGTCTTGAGCTTTATTACCTGCAAAACACCGCTGAATGATCTTCTGTCGGGTGTCAAACCGGATTCTAAGGCGGCGCGCTCTGTGTCGAAACTCTTTCCCACAAGGCGCGGCCTTTCCCGCTTGTCATGTCATTTCGAAGGGTTTCGCCGAACCCGGATAAAATATTGCAAGTATATGAAATCCCTCAGCAACCCCAACGTCAACCAATTCACCAACTGCTTGCGCCTGCCATAGAAACGGCCCTGAATATGTTCGAGTTCCAGCCCGGATCCGGTCATCAACGCAACAGCAGTATCGCGCACGAACCACCTGAGATGCGTGCGATCGAGGATGCCTTTCTCGGTGTAGTTAAAGCGGCCCTTGAAAACCAGCGGGAGGACAAGCCTGTGGTTTCTGGCGTTAGGGATGCTTGCGACGATCACCCCTCCGGGTTTCAGCATTTTGTGGCAGGTTTCGATCACAGACCAGGGATCGGTCAGATGTTCCAGGACGTCCAAGCACATGATGACATCGAATTCACCTTGCTCGGTGCCGATCTGCTCTAACAGTGAAGGGTCTTCCAGATTTCCGGAATACGCCGCATCAACGCTTGGATGCGTTGTGTCGGCAACAAGATCAACCACAACATACCGCTCGGCTTTTCCGGCATCCTTGAGATATCCGGCCGAAGCCCCGATCCCGCCACCAATGTCCAAAACCACGTTTTGTCCTTGGGGAACCAAGCTGAGCACGTCCTGTCGGACCAATGCGTGATAGTCCTCACGAACTTCTATGTTTTCCATATTTTTCAACTTGTTACCTTAAAACAACGACTGGATCATATCGGCCGCCCCAACAGAAAACAACACTGCAATCGACCATCGGGACATGTTGGCCAGCAGTCGTGAAACAGGGTAAAAAAGGCGCGAATGCACCCAAAGACCCCGCAACAATGAACTGATGGCAAGTTCCGGGTTTCATCCGGTTTCCGGTATGGACAACATGCGAGTATTTCCAATTTTCGGGGCCACTTTGCATCAGCTTCAATCGTCCAATCTATTACCTGAATTGTCGAGCACCCCAAAACTCTGAACCAGCAATATCAACGGGACGGCAACAATATTGCCCGAGACACCCCAATGTATCTAATAACTTTGAGATATTCTCGTTTCATGCGACATTCCTCTGACAATTCTTTGCCTGCTGAGGATATACTCTAGGGTGGGATTCTGATTTTAGGGTTTATTTGTGCAATGAGTGCTCCGTTTTTATCCGTCGTCGTTCCCTGTTTCGACGAAGAAGAATCGCTGCCTGAATTGGTGCGCAGAGTCGTTGCGGTGTGCTCCGAAACCGCCGGTGACAGTTTCGAGCTTGTCCTCATAGATGACGGATCACGCGACAACACGCGGTCCTTGATCCGTAGGTTCAGCGACGAGAACCCGGCCATAATAGGCGTTTTCCTGTCCCGGAACTTTGGTCACCAACTGGCATTGACGGCCGGTTTGAGGGTATGCAGCGGCGACCGCATTCTCATCCTTGATGCAGACCTTCAAGATCCGCCCGAACTTCTTCCCGACATGATGCGACTGATGGATGGCGGGGCCGATGTTGTCTATGGCAAGCGGACCGAACGGCAGGGCGAAACCCATTCCAAGCGCTTCACCGCCCATATGTTCTATCGGTTCCTCAACATGCTGGTGGATATCGACATTCCCCAGGACACCGGGGATTTCCGCCTTATCAGCCGGCGCGCTCTGAGCGTGCTGAACGAAATGCCGGAACAGCACAGGTTCATTCGGGGCATGGTCAGTTGGGTCGGGTTCAAACAGGTTCCGCTGGAATATACCCGCGCCGCCCGGTTCGCCGGTGAAACCAAGTATCCCATTCGCAAGATGCTCAGCTTTGCGATGGACGCCATTGCCGGATTTTCCATCGTTCCCTTGCGGCTTTCGATTTACCTTGGCTTCGTTTGTGCGCTGCTGGGTCTCATTTTCTTTGCCTATACGGCTTACAGTTACCTGACCGGTATCGCCATTCAGGGTTGGACGACGCTGATGTCGGTCGTCCTGATCCTTGGCAGTGGGCAACTTCTGGTTCTGGGTGTGATCGGCGAATATCTTGGACGCCTGTATATCCAGTCCAAACAGCGCCCCCTGTTCATCGTGGAAGAGATTGTCAGACAGGGAAATTCCTCTGAAACCGACCGGGATACCGATCCGAATGGCCTGACACTGCCGGACGAGATCGGGTCCTCCAGGCACGCGGCACAGTAGAACGGGCAATTCGGAATGTCAGTCAGAAGCGTCGTAACATTCGTGGTGACAGGCGGGATCGTCACTGGTGTTCATGTCGCCGTCGGGTTGATGGCGCATCATCTGGCGGGACTCGATCCGTTTGATGCCAACCTTGTGGCCTATTCTGTGGCGTTTTTTGTGTCCTACTTCGGCCATCGAAACTACTCGTTTCGATCGCCCGGGCGAGTTCGGTCCTCGATGCCAAAATTCTTTGCCATATCGGTCACCAACCTGTTTCTGAACCAGATCATCGTCTTCACAGTTTCGGACGTTATGGGCCAGCCCTACTGGGCATCGCTGGCGGTAATGATCGCGATCGTACCGGCATTTACGTATTTCATGAGTAAAATCTGGGCGTTTAGCGATGGTGATTTCTGATGGATGAATATCGAGAAAGCGCCAGGCCGCAAGCGGCATCCAGCATGGCTGGCCCAGCACTTTCGCGCCCGGTTACTCTGGGTTTATCCTTCGTTTTGTGCGGCCTCGCGATTGCCTATCTGCTGTTCAAGATCCAGCAAATTGCCGGTTCGCCCGGTTTCGATTTCCGCTACATCTGGTTGGCAGGCGATATGTGGCTGGATGGCATAAATCCCTATGGCGAGTCTTATGAAGCCACAGGTGCCGCCAAAATAGACAAAGGGCACGTTCCCATCATGTGGGTCTACCCACCGACATGGTGGGCATTTGCAACACCATTCGGCGCGCTCGGCCTGCATGCCGCAAATATTGCTTGGAACTTATGCGGACTCGCTCTGGTTATCGCAATCTGCGGGCTGATCACCAGCGCGTTTGTGTCCACGTTTTCCGCCTTCAGTCAGAGTGTTTCAGAGCGCCTGGGTGGCTTGGTCTATCTGCCCATATTCAGCGTGCTGTTCTTCCTCATGGCCGTGCTGGAAGCAACGGCGATCCTGTTTTCCGTAGGTCAGACAACCCTGATTGCAGGTTTCGGAATTGCGCTCATGCTTTGGAGCCGTATCAACAAGAAGCTGTTTCTGGAGGCCATAGGGCTGACACTGGTGATCCTCAAACCTCAGATCGGAGGGCCGATCGCCATATTGCTTCTGTTGCTCGATCCCGGCTCGCGCAAGGTGGTTGCGGTCGCTTTTGGGTTGTCTGTTCTTCTTGTGCTTCCATCACTGCTTACAGCCCCCGGTGCGATTTTTCATTTCTTGCGCAACCTCGCGGCTTATGACGGGTTCACCGCGGCCAATCTGCCGCAATCCATGACCGGCATACGACTGGTCGTTTGGGAACTCACGAATCTCGACATCGGAAATCCCGTTGCGACCGTTGTCACGCTGGCCGTCATCTTGCTGTTGTGCGTCGGTCCGGCGCGCATCGTGCGGTCTACGGACAAGGCGGTTCTGACCTGGCAGATCTTCGCCCTGACAAGCGCGGTGATTGTCGCGCTGGCGCCGCTGCATATTTATGATTTCGTATTGCTCGCCATACCCCTGGCATTACTGTTTCAGGGCGGGTGGGTCAGTTCGGGACTTGCCCTTTGCGGCGCACTGTTGATTTGGCGATCCGAAAACCTTGCCGGTATTTGGGCGTTTCATGTCCCCGAGGTCGAGATATTTCCAAGCTCGCGCCTCGCGACAATAGGCGCTTTGGTGTTTCTGTTCGCAGTGATCACAGTCACGCTGCAACTGAACCGCAAAACCGTTAGCCGACTGGGTTCGATATGACGCGCACGATCTTTCTGACCGGAGCCACAGGATTTGTAGGACAGCGCTTATTGCCCGCGCTTGCTGCGCACGGATGGCACCTTCGCGTTCTGGTGCGCGATCCCGACCGGGCAAAGGACCTTCCGGGTGACGTGGAAACCTGCGTCGGCGACCTGACAGACCCGGCCAGCTATCGTGCGGCGCTTGACGGGGTTGAGACGGTTCTCCACCTTGGCGCGCTCACCGGAAAGGCCTCAAAGCACGAACATGAACTGATAAACCGCCAAGCGACACAACATCTGATTGCTGCCTGCAAAGAAAAGGGCGTCGGACAATTCCTTTTCGTCAGTTCTATTGCAGCGGGATACCCGGATAAGTCCTTTTATCCCTATGCCGAAGCCAAGGCGCGGGCCGAACAGGACTTGGCGGCCTCGGATCTGAGTTACACGATCCTTCGCCCCACTCTGATCCTTGGTCCGGGTTCGCCCATTGCGGACGCGCTTGGCACATTGGCCGGATTGCCGATTGTTCCACTGCCGCAAAAGGGCGGCCCCGTCAGTGTACAACCGGTTTCCGTCGACGACGTGGCGCGCGGCATTGTCGAGGTTCTGAAACGTAACGCGTTCGAGCGGGAAACTCTGGACCTTGGCGGCCCTGAGAGTGTTTCGATGCAGGATTTATTGCGCAGGATTGCACAACTTCATTTTGACCGCACGCCGCGTTTCATGAAACTGCCCCTGCGCTTGGTGCAATGGCCCTTGGCCCTGCTCGAGCCCCTGGCCCGCGGCGTCATGCCTGCAACCGCAGGGCAGTTTGCCGTGTTCGGCAACAGTTCCACAATAACGGACAACTGGTTGGTTCAGGCATTAGGGCCGGAAATGGCGGCGCTGAATGATCAGATCGGCACCCGACCATCAAACGGCGGCGGCAGTGGCGAAAGTGCCGTTGCCAAGACCCGGATGACCTCACCGTCAGAAGCC
The DNA here is from genome assembly GCF_057220975.1 of Ruegeria sp. HKCCD9138. NCBI lineage: Bacteria > Pseudomonadati > Pseudomonadota > Alphaproteobacteria > Rhodobacterales > Roseobacteraceae > Ruegeria > Ruegeria sp. HKCCD9138. Next base: position 98,636 of record NZ_JBWVAZ010000002.1, read on the forward strand.
AAATCAGAGGCAAAGACTTTAGGCAAACACATGACCGGACAAGAGCCCAGCGAAGCGGCCCTCGAACACTATGCGCGTGCTCTGGAAGCGCTTGGCCTGAATCAGGAAGGCAACCAGTTCGATCAACTGACCCTTGCTCTGGCACGGCGCGGCGGGGCCCGACTTTGGCTGACCGACGGGTTCTGCGGGCTGCTTCACCGGCATGGTGTTTTGCGGCGACGGCAGGTCCTGTGCGCGGCAATTCTGGAGAACGAGGCCCAAACACATCAATCCTTTGACGGGTCGCCGGATGTCGGTGCCATCGGCGCATTGATGCGCCTTGCAATCGTCGGAACGGTTTCGGTTGCGGCTTCAGTGGCTGGAACAATCTTTTTGCTTCCCATGCGATTTTGGCTGAACCGCTCGGGCCCTGCGTCGACAAATGGTCTGAAATAGCATGCACATCGTCGTCGTTGGCTCTGGCCCCAGCGGGGTGCATTTCGCCCAGACAGCGCTTGAGCGTGGTCACAAAGTCACAATGGTCGATGTCGGAAGAACCGGGCGGGAAGCACCGCTGCCACAAGCCGGGTTTTCCGAACTCAAAGCCACACATCCCGATGCGGTGCAGTATTTTCTGGGCGAACAATACGAAGCGGTCAGCCTGCCTGCCACAGACCCTGATCAGGACGAGGAGTATTATGGGCTTCCCGCGTCCAAGGACTACGTCTTTGACCATCCTGACCGGTTCAGGATGCAGATGCATGGCCTGTCTTCGCTAGTCTCGTTTGCAGCAGGCGGTCTGGCGGAATGCTGGACCGGTGGCGCCTACACCTTTAATGATGACGACCTGAGCGCGTTTGGCTTCGGCTACGACCGAATGGCACCGCATTACGCCAAAGTGGCCGAACGCATCGGCATCGGCGGAGAGGCCGATGAACTTGCGCGTTGGTATCCTGCACATGACGGATTGCTCGAACCCATCTCTCTGGATCGAAGCAGCGCGCTGTTGCTCCAAAAGTACCAGTCACGGCGCAACAAACTCGACAGCAGGCACCCGGGCATACGCCTTGGCCGGTCACGGCAGGCCGCTTTGTCCACCGATCTTGACGACCGGAAGGCCTGTACCGAATGTGGCCGGTGCCTGTGGGGATGCCCCAACGGGGCATTCTACACCCCCTCCCTGACATTGGCGTCCCTGAAAAAACATCCGCAGTTCAATTATGCCCCGAACCGCTTTGCCAGCCATTTCAAGGTGACGGGACAAAGGTCGCTAAGCAGTCTGGTCACCTACGCTGCAGGTGGCACAACGGAAGAGTTCACCGGAGACGCTTTCGTTCTTGCAGCCGGAACCATCAGCAGCGCAAACCTGTATCTTCGCACGGTCTACAAGGCATCCGGGGAAATCATCCAATTGCCGGGACTTATGGACAATCAGCAAATTCTGGCCCCGTTTCTCAACCTGTCCATGCTGGGGCGATCTTATGATCCGTCCTCCTATCAATACCACCAACTTGCAATTGGCATGGAGGCCGATAACGCAGAGAAATTCGTGCATGCGCAGGTCACGACAATGACAACCGGCAGCGCTCATCCGGTCATTGCACAAGTCCCGCTGGGGATGCGTGCGGGTCGCCAGATTTTCACAACGTTACGGTCGGCACTGGGTGTGGTGAATCTGAACTTCAACGACACCCGACGCGCAGAGAATTTCGCCACTCTGGATCCGCAGGTAGAGGCTGAGGGATGGCCTTCATTGTCGTTGAATTACGTTTCGCCGGATGGTCAGGATCGCGACATCTCTGACGCCTTGTCACGATTGAAACGGTTTATGCGCGATCTTGGCGCTCCGCTGGTGCCCGGCATGACACAGATACGCAAACCCGGGGCCAGTGTGCACTATTCCGGTACGTTGCCGATTTCGGAAACGGGCGGAGAGATGACCGTGACGCAAGATTGTCAATCGAACGACTTTGAGAACCTGTTCGTCGTCGACGGTTCCGTTTTTCCGGCGCTCCCATCCAAAAACCTGACATTTACACTGATGGCAAATGCAACGCGTGTCGCGACCGAAGTTTTCTGAGAAGCTGGTTTTCGACCAACTCGTGTCCTACCGATCTTAGAAAACCTCATATGTTGCAATTCCGTACCAACCCAGTTGCGCAGCTTACCATCCCGATTACTAGAACGGCACGGCTGTTTCGCAAGCACCAAAGGAACCGCGCCGTAACCTGATGTGCAACAAACAAGACCCGCTTATGTCGGCCCAGTTCCGGTTTGACAGCCACACGCCAGAGCAACAGGCCGATATCGGCCCATCTTTCATTCGGCGTCACATTGCTGAAACCCGCTAGCCATCCAACCCGACGGGCTTGCCGACAACCGTGAAATGCAGGCCCTCTGGGTCCAGCAATTCGGATGCGACGCGGTTCACTTCTTCCAGCGTCACCGCGTTGACCTGATCGTTGCGGGTGGCGATGTAGTCGATCGGCAGATCCTCCATCTGCATTCCGACCATGATCCCGGCGATCTGACCATTGCCATCAAAGCGCAGTGGGTAGGCGCCGGTCAGATAGGTCTTGGCGTCATCCAGCTCTTTCTGTGTCACACCTTCGGACGCGGCACGGGCCCATTCGTCGCGGATCACGTCCACCGCTTCAGCAATCCGGTCATTTGCCGAGGACACCGATCCCAAATAGACCGAGGCCAGATCCTTGGGCACCAGATAGGTTGCCACACCATAGGTCAGACCGCGCTTTTCGCGCACTTCCTGCATCAGTCGGCTTTCAAAACCTCCGCCACCAAGGATGTGGTTCAAAATATACGCGGCAAAGAAATCAGGATCGTCCCGGTCGATACCCCGTTGTGCGAACAGGGCCACCGATTGCGGCGTGTCGAACTCCACGACACTGACCCCGCCAGCGATGTTGACATCTGCCTTTTCGGGGATTGGCTTGCCGCTATCGGGCAAGTCGGCCAGCAGCTTGTCCAGCAATGCGCCAAGCTCTTCAGCGGTGATGTCACCCACTGCGCCCACATACAGGCGGTCCTTGGCAAACACGGCGTCGTAGGCAGCCACGATATCATCACGGGTCAGCGCCGAAACGCTTTCGATCGTCCCCTTGCCTTCTGATCCGTAAGGGTGGTCCCCGTAGGCCATTTTCGCAAAGTTACGCCCCGCAATATCATTCGGATCGGTCTGATCCGAGCGCAGGCCCGACAGCACCTGTGCGCGCACCCTGTCGATCGCATCCTGATCGAACCGCGGTTCGTGGATGGTGGTCCGCAGCAGGTCGATCACATCATCGCGGTTTTCGGTCAGAAATTGCGCCGAAATGGCAACCGAGTCATCCGTGGCACGATATCTGAATGATGCCGCCAGCGATTCCAGTTCGCGTGCGTAGGTGCGCGCATCCATGTCACCGGAACCTTCCTCGATCAGACCGCTCATCAAATGGATCGCGCCGCGCTTGTCAGGATCGTCCAGGGACGTTCCTCCGCGAAAGCGCAACTCCAGCGCGGTGAAGGGAATCGAGTGATCCTCAACCAGCCAGGCTGTTATTCCTCCGGGAGAGGTAACCTCTTTGATCTCAATCTCGGCCCAGGCGGGCAGCGCGACGAGGCAAATGATCAGGGATGCTAACAAGCGTTTCATTGCGTCACCTCATCATCGCGCATCAACCAGCCGGTTACAGAAGCTTCGGGTTGCAGCACCTCGCGCGCCGCGGCGATGATCTCTTCCCCGGTCACGGCCTGCAGGATGTCGGGCCAGGCCTGTACGTCTTCGACCGTCAGACCACTGGTCAGCGCCCGGCCATAGCGGTTGCCGATGCCGTCCACATTGTCGCGAGCATAGGTTTGGGCCGCGCGCAGCTGCATCTTGATCCGATCCAGATCGTCCGGGTTCACACCTTCAGCGATGAAATCGGCGACGGCCTGATCCATTGCCTTTTCGGCGTCCTGCAAGGAAACGCCTTCGGCGGGGACCACGATCAGGTCAAACGTCGTGTCGTCCAGCGAGACACCGCGATAGAATGCACCGGCATAGACGGCCTTCTGCTGCTCAAGCTGCAGCTTCTCGTTCAGGTATGATGTTGTGCTGCCACCCAGCAACTCTGCCAGCAGATACAGCGCGGCGGCCTTATCCTGGGCACCTGCGTCACGTTCAGGTGCCAGGTAACTGCGTTGAACATAGGGCTGCGCGACGCGAGGATCCTTGTATGTCAAGCGGCGCTCAGCCGTTTGCGGGGGCTCCTGCGAGCGAACGCGTTCAGGCAGGTCAGGGTTGGCGGGAATCACACCGTAATATTGCTCGGCCAGAGATTTGACCTCATCGGGGTCGACATCGCCGGTCACGACCAGAATGGCGTTATTCGGTGCATAGTGGGTCTGATAGAAGGACAGCGCGTCCTCCATATCCAGCTCCTCCATCTCATGCATCCAGCCGATGATCGGAACACCGTACCGGTGATTGAGATACTGCGCCGCGCTCATCTGTTCACCGAACAGGGCGCGAGGGTTGTTTTCGGTTCGCTGGTTGCGCTCTTCGAGGATCACATCGCGTTCGGTGGCAATGTCCTCTTCGGTCAGGCGGATGTTGCGCATCCGGTCCGCCTCCATCCGCATCATCAGCTCCAATCGGTCAGCGGCGACGCGCTGAAAATAGGCGGTGTAGTCATAGGAGGTGAACGCATTGTCGTTGCCGCCATTGGCCGCCACGGTGGCAGAAAACTCGCCGGGTGCCAGTGTATCTGTGCCCTTGAACAGCAAATGCTCAAGAAAATGCGCCACGCCGGATGAACCAATGGGTTCATCCGCTGAACCTGCCCGATACCAGACCATATGCTGTACCACGGGCGCGCGATGATCTTCGACCACAACGACATCCATACCGTTGTCCAGCGTGAACGTGGTAACCGCCTCGTGCCCTTCTTTGGCCAACACGGGTGTTGCAGCAAGAAGGGCGGCCGACAATGCAAGGACCCTATACATGGGGCGTCCTCCGTTTGGTTTTATGGTGTTCAAACTACGGTGGCGCCGCGCTGGTTCAAGGCCGATGACGGAAAGTTAAGAAGATTTCATTCCGCCGGGGGTGCAGACGGCGTCTCGAGCCCTTGCCGGCGTGCCGCTTCGTTCTGTGCGTTCGCATCCAGTGCCTCTGCCCTGTAGGCCTGCGAATACCGGTCGACCGGGAACAGGCGCAGACGGGTGAAGCGTGCCTTGCGCTTGCGGAAATCCGCGTCTTCCTGAGCCGTCACCTGGCGGGTATTGGCTGGTACGCCATAGCGGCTGGAGGCCGTGACCAACGCTGCATCCGAAGATGGAATCGTCGTATTCGGGTTCAGCGCTGCGGCATTGCCGCCCAGAGCCACAACAGCATCGGCCTTGGGCGTCGGATCGGTCAGGTTCGCCCCGCCCGGTGTTGGCGCGGGCAGGAAGGCGTAGTCCTTTGGCTGAGTCAGTGGCTTCACCGGCAAAACCGAAAACTCATCCGGTCCCGGCCCCGGAGGCTGAAGATTGCGCAAACCAATGTCAGAGCAGCCCGCAACCGCAACGGCAAGTGTCAGGGCAAGTAAGGCGCGCGGCGTCCGCATTCGTGTCTCCAGCAAGTTTCAGGCGCTTTTATCGCATATCATCCGGCAGGTCACGAGGCCTTTTTGCCGTCAAACAGCACCAGACCCAACGCTCCCGCAAAAATGAACACGTCGGCCAGATTGAATACAAACGGGTTGTTGATCCCGCAGCAGGACATGTTCAGGAAATCCAGAACATAGCCGTAAAGCACCCGGTCAACCACATTGCCCAGCGCACCGCCAATCAGCAACCCGCCGCAAATCAGCATGAATTTCGACGGGGTCGATCGCATAAGCCAGACAAGGACACCAACCGAGATTGCAATGGAAATGCCGATCAATGCCCAACGGGCGGTCTCGGTGTCGCCCTGAAACAGGCCGAAATTGATACCGCGATTCTCGCCGTACTTGAAAACGACCAAAGGCGGCAGAACGTCGATTCCTCCGGGTTGTTCGGCCACGCGCATGACACGGACGACCAGATACTTGCTGATCTGGTCGATCAGAAACGCGGCCAAACCGGCCCAGAGCAAAAGACGGTACCGCATCAGTGGCGGAAATGGCGCATGCCGGTGAAGACCATGGCGAGGCCTGCCTCATCCGCGGCCGCGATCACCTCGTCATCGCGCATCGAGCCGCCGGGTTGGATGACGCAGGTGGCACCGGCCTCAGCGGCTTCCATCAGACCGTCAGGGAAAGGGAAGAACGCGTCGGAGGCCACGGCCGAGCCGATGGTCAGTGGCTGCGGCAGGCCCAGCGTGTCTGCCATGCGTTCCGCTTTCTTGGCTGCAATCAGGGCCGAGTCCACGCGGCTCATCTGCCCTGCACCGACGCCAACGGTCGCGCCGTCCTTGACGTAAACGATGGCGTTGGACTTGACGTGTTTCGCGACTTTCCAGGCAAACAACAGGTCACGCATCTGCGCGTCGGTCGGCGCTTTTTTGGTAACCACTTTCAGATCATCCATACCGACGAAGCCATTGTCCTTGTCCTGAACCAACAGGCCACCGGCCACCTGGCGCACCGTCTTGCCGCCGGTGGTCACATCGGGCAGGGCTTCGGTGGTCAGCAGGCGCAGGTTCTTCTTGGCGGCAAAGATCGCCTTGGCCTCATCCGAGGCGCCGGGGGCGATCACGACCTCGGTAAAGATGCCGGTGATTTCCTGCGCGGTTTCGGCGTCCAGCGGCTGGTTCAGCGCTACAATGCCGCCAAAGGCCGAGGTGCGGTCACAGTCGAAGGCCGCTTTGTAGGCCTCCAGCAGGGTCGCGCCCTTGGCTACGCCACAGGGGTTCGCGTGCTTGATAATCGCACATGCGGCACTGTCGCGCGGATCGAACTCGGCGACCAGTTCAAAGGCCGCATCGGTGTCGTTGATGTTGTTGTAGCTCAGTTCCTTGCCCTGATGCTGCACGGCGGTTGCAACGCCGGAACGGTTGGTGCCATCGGTGTAGAAGGCCGCCGACTGGTGGCTGTTCTCGCCATAGCGCAGGGTCTGTTTCAACTCACCGGCAAAGGCGCGGCGTTTCGGGGCCTCAAGCTCCAGCGCGTCGGCCAGCCAGTTGGACACGGCGGTGTCATAGGCGGCAGTGCGGGCATAGGCCTTTTGCGCCAGCTTGCGGCGGAATTTCGGGCAGGTCGCGCCGTTATGCTGATCCAAGTCGCCCAGCAGTTTCTCGTAATCCTCGACATCCACCACCACGTTGACGAACGCATGGTTCTTGGCCGCCGCACGGATCATCGCGGGACCGCCAATGTCGATATTCTCAACACATTCATCGTAATCGGCACCTTTGGCAACGGTGGCCTCGAATGGGTAGAGGTTCACCACCAGCAAGTCGATCGCGCCGATCCCATGCTCGGTCATCGCGGCGACATGGGTGTCGTTGTCGCGCAATGCCAGCAGGCCGCCATGCACCATCGGATGCAGGGTTTTCACGCGGCCATCCATCATCTCGGGGAAACCCGTGACTTCGCTCACATCCTTTACCGCAAGCCCCGCATCGCGCAGTGCCTTGGCCGTGCCGCCGGTCGACAACAGCTCGACTTCGCGCTCGGCCAGCGCCTTGCCCAGCTCGATCAGCCCGGTCTTGTCGGAAACGGAAAGCAACGCGCGGCGCACGGGGTGAAGATCGGTCATGGGTCCAAAGGTCCTTTTGGCGTCAGTCGAATTCGGGCTCGTCCCGGTGCAGATCGCGCACGGCATAGGCTGTATCCTGTGCCTTGCTCAGCGTCCACCGGATGCGCGTCGCATACTCCATTGCGCGCCCGGATAGAACGATCTGTTTTGTCGCGCGTGGCTTCAGACGCCCTTTTTCAAGGTAAACACTTGGCTCGATAGACAATTTTGCCGTGTTGTCATGGCGGAAAACCCAGATTTCTCCGCTTTTGAGCGCCATGGACACCGCCGTACCGCCCAGATCCAGCGCCGCATCCACGTCGGGATGCAGGTGAAACCTGACGTCAAACGGAATGCCGTTCAGGCTTGAGGCATCCAGTGCGCGGTCGAACTGCCGTTTGGACCTGTCGGTCGTGGTCAGCAAGATGTCTTCGCCTGTCAGCTCGCGACCATCAAATCTCAGCTCGAATGTGCGGGCATGGGTCAGGCCGAATACTCTGACATAGCCGTCGTGACCGACCATCAGACGTTCACCCCCGAACGCCTGTTCGGTGTCTAGCGGTACATCCTGCGGGGCATCTACAAGGGCCTCATGCGCAGTGCCCTTTACCGGCGCGGTCAGGCGTGCGCTGGAATAGCCGTCCAGGCACAAGGTCGAATGTGACGGTGTTGCCCTGCCCGCGCGTCGCCAGTCCTGCCCGAAACTGACGCCTGATCCGCAATTTACGATCAAAGGCCGGCGTCCCGATGTCAGTTCGAACGCCAGGGTCGAGGCGTGGGCATTGTACGATGCCGCACCAGTCGGCGGTGCGCTGGCATCCACGATCACAGTTGTGCGCGCGGCAGAGAGGCGCGCAAATCCCATGGACAGGCCAGTCGTCGGTTGCGGTTTGACGCCGCTTTGCGCCAAGGCCTGATCCAGACGTCCTTCAAGGCCACGCCCGCCACCGTGAAACCGGGCCAGCGCGCCATCCGCGTGGCGCAGTTTTCGCAGCGTCGGAGCAATACGCTTGATCGCTTCGGTCTGAGAAGCGGGTGTGCCGCGTCCAATTTCGCTGAGCGCAGCGGACGTCCAGGACAAAAGCGTGAAGACTTCGAGCAACTCTTCGGGATTGCGCGTGGGAATGCCGCCCTGCGCGTCGACCTGCCGGTCGCATTCGCGTGCAAGTGCACGCAAGGCCGGGTCGGCCATCCGTTCCAAACCCTCCAACGCCAGCCCCGCCTGAACCAGACCGGCCAAAGCCTCGAACCGAGGCAAACCCGGCGTTGCAGCAGACCAGCGTTTCGACAGAAACCATGCCTGTTGCGCCAGTGAACGAAAGAAAGCTCTGCTTTGTGCTTCGTCCACACCGCGCAGAAGGAAAAGCGCGTGGTTGATCCAGCGCATGACCCGGCGGCCTGTCAGATCGGGTGCCCAGCCGGGACCCTGCCCGCGCCCGTGCGCCTCGATCCAGCCCCAGACCCAGCGCTGCGCCTTTTCCCGCGCGCGCATATCGCCCACCGCGGCCAGATCGTCCAGCCACGCGAAACCGTGGCGTTCATCGTCGAAATCCGTGCTGGGGGCAGTCACATCCCAAAGGGCGGTGTCTTCGGCCTCGACCAGGTAACCGGCAAACAGCAGGTTCCCGGCCACCAGTTGGCGCCCGCGCGCGAACGAACCAACGGTGCGCGGTTCCGGCTGGCCGACAAACCCCTCTACCGCCTTGCGCCGCTGAGCAAGCCGCGCATAAAGACGGTTCTGAAACCGCCTCCATCGGTTTGCCATGGTGTCTGACTGTGACATGCCGCTCGTTACTCTGCCCCCGACGCTCTGCCGGCGTCTGAACCAACGATAGACAGGTCTGAACGTCAAGTCATCGAAAAGAGTGCCATCAGGCGGATTTGTTCAGGCAGGCGATATAGAACCCGTCCATCCCACCACGTTCCGGCCAATAATCCGGACGCAGACGCAGGCCACCTTCGTCGGTGATCCAATCTGTTTCGACGCCCGGGACGGACAGCGCACCCCGATCCACCTGCATATCCGGCAACACGTCCAGAGCTTCTTCGATCTGCACCTCGCCCTCGTCCGGCAACAACGAGCAGGTACAATAAACCAACCGCCCTCCGGGTTTCAGCAAGGTCCATGCGTGGCCCAGCATGCGGGTTTGCAATTCGATCAATTCTCCGAATTCGGACCCGTCCTTGGCAAATGGCAAATCAGGATGGCGGCGAATAGTTCCGGTGGCCGAACAGGGCGCATCCAGCAGGATCGCATCATACTGTCCCTGATGTTCCAGCGCGTCGCCCACGATCACCTGCGCCGACAGCCCGGTGCGGGCAAGGTTTTCACGCACGCGTTCAGTTCGCCCTTCGGAAATGTCCAAGGCTGTGACATTGGCTCCGGCAGCGGCCAGTTGCAGCGTCTTGCCGCCCGGAGCCGCGCACAGGTCCAGTACGTTTTCGCCGGATTTCGGTGCCAGAATGCGAACAGGCAAAGCCGCCGCAGCGTCCTGCACCCACCACGCACCGTCCTTGTAACCCGGCAGGGCCGAGACCTGACCTGCATCCTGGATTCGAAATGATCCGGTCGGCAACTGGATTCCTTTGGGAGCCGCCGCATCCGCCTTGACGGTCAAATCCAATTGTGCCCCGGCGAAATGCGCTTGCTCCATCCCTTTGACAGCCTCATCGCCCCAGGCCACGGAAAGTGGTTCACGCAGCCATTCCGGCAGGCGCGGAACGCGCATTTTGGGCCATGCCTCGGGGCCTTCGGCAGCCACCTTGCGCAGCACCGCATTGACCAGACCCTTCAGCCGCCCATGCTTGCGCGACCGTCCGACAATTTCGACCATCGAATTGACCACGCCATGCGCTGCTGCACCATGACACAGCTCGACTGCACCCAGGCGCAATGCGTTGTGCACCGTCAGGGCAGGCGTGCGATTCAGATGATTACCGACCAGCCGATCCGCCCGCTCCAATCCGCGCAACGTCTCAAGCGCAAGTCGCTGCGCCCGTGCGCGATCCTCGGGGCCCAGCCGGTCCAGCGCCCCCGCAGCAAGGCATTCGGACAACAACCGCCCCTCGCCCAGAATCTGATCCAGCAGATAGATCGCGCTGCGCCGCGCCGCTGTTGGGTTGTCCGACATGGTATTGCCTTTGTGTGACCTCTGCCCGCATTGTCATCGGCGGACGGGGGCGTATATCAAGCACGTACCCGGAAAGGAACCCGAAGTCATGAGCGACACGCGCAAAGACCTGCCCCCCGCTGCCCAGCGCGCTTTGGCCGAGGCTGAAGAGCGTCGCCGCAAAGCCGAAGCCGAGGCCAAGGAGATGCCCAAGGAACTGGGCGGGCGCGACGGCCCCGACCCGGCCCGCTATGGCGATTGGGAGAAAAAGGGTATCGCGATCGACTTTTGATCCGAACGGGGACCCTTTCATCTGGATGAATGGACTTCGCGAAGCGCAAGCCCCCCGGTGTCAATCATCAGCCGAACGCAAAACTTCGTTACAACCCGAGCACATCCACCATATCATACTGGCCGGGTGCCTTGCCCTGCCCCCACAAGGCCGCCTTTAGCGCGCCACGCGCGAAAATCGCACGATCTGAGGCCAGATGGCGCAGAACAATGCGCTCTCCGGGTGCGGCGAACAACACGTCGTGCTCGCCCACGATGTCCCCGCCGCGAATGGCGTGGAATCCGATGTCACCCCGTTTACGCGCGCCCGTGATCCCATCCCGGCCCCTGTCGGAGACGTCCGACAGCTTGACGCCCCGTCCTTCGGCGGCTGCTTCACCCAGCATCAGCGCAGTGCCCGATGGCGCATCGACCTTGTGGTGATGGTGGCCTTCTATGATTTCAATGTCGAAATCCTCATCCAGCGCAGCTGCGACTTTCTTGGTCAGCTGCACAAGCAAGTTAACACCAAGGCTCATGTTACCGGCACGAATGATCACGGCGTGGCGCGAGGCCGGCTCCAGCGCCGCAATCTGTTCGTCGGTCATACCGGTGGTGCCGATCACATGGACACAGCGCGCCTGCGCGGCCAAAGCAGCGAATTCCAATGTCGCCTCGGGCGCAGTAAAGTCGATCACTGCCTGCGCTTGCGCGAAGGCTTCCAGCGGATCATCGGTCACAGTCACGCCCAGCGCCTGACCACCCATGGCCTCGCCCACATCCTGCCCAATCCAGTCATGGCCCTTACGCTCGACCACACCCACCAGACGCGCCTGATCACTGTCCGTGACGGTCTTGATCAGCATTTGCCCCATACGGCCCGAAACCCCTGTGATGACGATCCCCGGAATATGGGTCATAGCGCTGGTCCTTTTCTTCAATTTGGCTCAAAGCCTCCTACCCCGTTCGCGCCCGCTTGGCAAAGCCCTGCTTTGGGCTTAGATCGGGGACATGGCAAAGAACAAATTCCACGATGGCCCCGGCCCGTCCCAACGACAGCTGCGCGTCGGCGAACTGATCCGTCGCACCCTGTCCGAAGTTCTGGCGCGCGGAGATGTCCACGACCCCGACCTGAACCGAATGTCGATTACTGTGGGAGAGGTGCGCACCTCGCCCGATCTGAAAATCGCCACCGCCTATGTGCTGCCCCTGGGAGGCAAGGGGCAGGAAGACGTGATCGAACTGCTGGCCCGTAACAAGGGCGAACTACGGCGCATGGTTGGCAAAAAGGTCGGCCTGAAGTTCTCGCCCGATCTTCGTTTCCGGCTGGATGACACGTTCGACCGTCTGGACGACACCCGCCGCATGTTCGAACAGGACGCGGTACGCCGCGATCTGGACGAGTGATCCGGGCACTCGTCATTTTGGGCGCAGCTCTCTGGGCGGCGCAAGCCTCTGCGGTCACCTGTGAAAAGCTGACCCACGAGGACAAGCGGTACACCATCTGCGAGGTGGATGCCGCCAACGAAGACCTGCGCCTGTTTCTCAATGGCGAAAACGGCGAGTTGCTGGGCCATTTCTCTTCGGTGAACGAAGCGCTTGAACCAAACGGCAAGCGACTGGCTTTTGCGATGAATGCCGGCATGTATCACGACGACCGGTCGCCCGTTGGCCACTATGTTGAAGAGGGCGAAGAGGTCATGCGTGTGATTCCGAACGCCGGACCCGGAAACTTTGGCCTGCTGCCAAACGGGGTGTTCTGCATCCGCGAGGGCCGCGCCGATGTGTTCGAGACACTGGACTACGTCGATAGGGATCCGGAATGCCGTTTCGCGTCTCAATCCGGCCCGATGCTGGTCATCGACGGTGAGTTGCATCCCCGCTTCTTGCCCGATTCGACCTCGCTTTATGTGCGCAACGGTGTGGGCACCAGCGCCGACGGCACACGGGCGGTGTTTGCGATCTCGGATGATTACGTCACCTTTCACGAATTCGGTAGCCTATTTCGCGATGCCATCGGCACCCCGAATGCTCTGTTTCTCGACGGTAACATCTCGCGCATGTATGACCGCGCGAACAATCGTTCGGATGTCGGGTTTTCTCTGGGGCCGATCGTGGGCGTCGTCGAGGATGTACCCGCAAATTGACAGGGCGGTGGTGATCCGCTAACTCGCGCGCTTCGGCAAGATTCAAGGTGCAAGATGGGACGCAAACGCAAGGGTCGCGACATTTCCGGCTGGCTGGTGGTGGACAAGCCCGCGGGCATGACCTCGACCGCGGTGGTCAACAAGGTGCGCTGGGCGATGGACGCGAAAAAGGCGGGTCACGCGGGCACGCTGGACCCCGAGGCAACCGGCGTTCTGGCCGTGGCCTTGGGAGAGGCGACCAAGACTGTTCCTTACATCACCGACGCGCTGAAGGCCTACACCTTCACCGTCCGTCTGGGGCAGGCCACCAATACCGACGACGCCGAGGGTGAAGTGATCGCGGAAAGCCCTGCCCGCCCCTCAGATGATGACATCAAACAGGCTCTGTCCCAGTTTCTGGGAGAGATCATGCAGGTCCCGCCCAAGTTCTCGGCCGTTAAGATCGACGGGCAACGCGCCTATAAGCTGGCCCGCGATGGCGAGGATGTGGAACTGTCCGCCCGCCCCCTGTGGGTCGAGGAACTGGTTCTGGTCGACCGCCCCGACGAGGACCATGTCGTACTGGAAATGACCTGCGGCAAGGGCGGATACGTCCGCTCAATCGCGCGCGATCTGGGTGAAGCGTTGGGCTGTCACGGCCACGTGAAAGAGCTGCGTCGCATCTGGTCCGGCCCGTTCGAAGCCGAGGACGGGCTGAGCATCGAGCAGGTCGACGAGATGGCCAAGACCACCGCGTTGGACGAGTACCTGCACCCGTTGGAAACCGGCCTGTCGGACCTACCCGAGCTGAAATGCACTCCCGAGGGCGCCACTCGTCTGCGCAACGGCAATCCGGGCATGGTGCTGGCCGCGGACGTGGAATATGGCGATGAGGCCTGGGCCTCACTGGACGGCAAGGCGGTGGCCGTGGGCATCTACAAATCCGGCGAATTGCATCCCAGCCGGGTGTTCGTCACCTGATCCACGTGCTAGGCGAAGGGCATGATCACCCGTTCCCACACCAAGGGCGATGCGCCCTCGACCGCCATCTATTCCGATTGCGAGAAGTACCGTTACAGCCTGACCCGCATCTGGGACCCGGAAGGGCGAAAGGCACTGTTTGTGATGCTGAACCCCTCGACCGCAACCGAGGTGCAGAATGATCCGACCGTGGAACGTTGTGAACGCCGTGCGCGGGCGCTGGGGTTCGGGGCGTTTCAGGTGACCAATATCTTTGCCTGGCGCGACACCGACCCGCGCAAGATGCGCGCTGCCGCCGATCCGGTAGGACCAGAGAACGACAACGCTATTTTGGACGGTGTTCAATGGGCAGACCAAATCATCGCCGCCTGGGGTACCCACGGCGCGCATCTGGCGCGCGGGCCTGCGGTTGAAACTCTGCTGCGTGGAACCGGCCAGGCCCTTTTCCATCTTGGGCTTACCAAGGACGGTCATCCGAAACATCCCCTGTACATCGCCTATACGCAACAGCCCCAGCCCTGGCCCCGGTGACAAAGGGTTAACCACAACGCCACCTTGGCTTTGACCAACCTTCTGAATGCATGGAATATTTCGATCCGGGGCAGTGTGCTTTCGGAGGGCTCCCATGTTTCTGATCGGATTATTTGGTTTGGCAGCCGTTGGCGGTGCGGCCTACGCGATGGGCGACATTTTCCTCTCGGACGACCGGGAAGAGGATGACCCGATGGATGAAACAGCGCCCGAAGACACCACGCAGGGCAATCTGCTGGATGATGGCGACAACGTCGATCAACCGACCGAGGTCGACATACAAACACCAGGCTCGGGTGAAGTCATCTCGGATTTCGAAGGAAATCTGGTCATCGTTGGAGGTGAAGGCTCTGACGACATTATTGGTCAGGGCGGAAACGATCAGATCAACGGGTATGACGGCGATGACCGCATTGATGGCGGTCAGGGCAATGACGTGCTTCACGGCGGCAACGGGTCAGACGACATGTCCGGCGGCGCAGGGGCGGACAAATTGCATGGCGAAAGCGGCGATGACGTGCTGGACGGCGGAGCCGGCGGCGATTCCCTTTACGGGCATTTCGGTGATGATGAATTGGTTGGCGGTGCGGGCGACGATGAACTTTATGGCGGGCAGGATGACGACGTTTTGCTGGGCGGATATGGCGATGACGCCTTGCAAGGCGGTGCGGGCGCGGATCGACTGGCCGGAGGTGCGGGCGCAGACTCGCTGTTTGGCGGGGATGGGGACGATATACTGTTCGGCGGCGACGACACGGGCGAGTCCTCTGCCGACTTTCTGAATGGCGGTACCGGGAACGACACCCTGATTGCCGAAGGCCCGGATGTCCTGACCGGGGGCAATGGCGCTGATGAGTTCGTTCTGAGCACCCCAGCAGGGCAGCAAAGCGCCACAATCATGGATTTTCAGATCGGGCAGGACAAGTTGCTGGTTCCTTGGGAAGGGCAGGATGACCCCGAGATAACCATCGAACCCGACCCCGGAAACGAGGATCTGACACTGGTGAAGTTCAACGGTCAGGACGTCGCGCAACTTTACCGTACCGAAGGGTTCACTGTTCAGGACATCCGGCTTGTGACCGAAGCCCACATGGCTCAATACGCTGCCACCGGCTGAACTGACAGAATCCCTTTGCCATTTCCCGCGAATACGCCTATACGCGCCCATCCGCGTCGGAATCGGTGCGGTTTTCTCCATGGGCCTGTGCTGGACGACATCCCGGCCTGCGCCATCAACTCTAACCTTCGAAGGAGACCCCGATGTCGATTACTGCCGCTGAAAAAGCACGCGTCATGAAAGAATTCGCAACCAAGGACGGCGACACCGGTTCGCCTGAAGTCCAGGTTGCCATCCTGACCTCGCGCATCAACACCCTGACCGATCACTTCAAGACCCACAAGAAAGACAACCACGGTCGTCGCGGTCTGCTGAAAATGGTTGCCCAGCGCCGCAAGCTGCTGGACTACCTGAAGGGTAAGGAAGAAGCGCGCTACCAGGACCTGATCAAAAAGCTGGGTATCCGTCGCTAAGCGCTTTCTGGCGTTATCCAACGGAATTTGAACCTTGTTCCAGTGATTTGTACGCCCACCAAACTGGTGGGCGTTCTTCGTTCAAACACCAATAACCAACAGCCTTGGCGCCCAACGATTGCCGACCAGGGCAAGAATCGGGCAACCTGCCCGGCCGGCAATAGAGGCCGTTCTTCACTCTGGCATATTTCAATCCGCTGCCCGGATGCTCACGCATTCGTCTCAATTTCAACGAATCGCCAATGATGTTAGGCTTTCTGGTGTTCAAAGGCAGGTGCGTTGATGCGAAATGCCCGACTCATCGAAACTGGTGTAATAGCGCTTCAGATCCTGTTTCTGACAGCGGCTGCCTACGTAGCCTTAAGCTTCTCGATACTCGCTGGTGTCCTGGTTTTTCTCGCTTTAGCTATTGGCATGGTCGTCTTGATCTACAACCACGATGCCTGGCTGATTCAAAGGCTGACCTCGGACAACCAACCTCTTGCATTCAGTCTTTGTGAAAGTGGGTTTGTCGGAAGGGTCAGGAAAGTCACTCGGATACTGCCCGCTTCGCCGAGGTGCCGATTGTGCCTGGTGCCGTTTCGCGGAGTTGGCGCAATCTTGGGCATTAAACCCGCTGCTGAAAACCCAAACTTTTGCCGAAGTTGTTTTGAAGGTTTGCCAACCAAAACCCTTGATGTGGAAGCGGGGTTGATGTTTGCGGACATGCGGGGTTTTACCAGCTGGTCCGAAATCCATTCACCTTCCGAAGTCGCCGAAATGCTGTCTCGGTTTTATGAAATCGCGGAGGAAGAAATCACTCGCGACGATGCGCTGATCGAATTCATCGGCGATCAGGTTATGGCGATATACCCGGTGCCAATGGCATCGCTTGGGAAACGAACAGCAGACGTAATGCTCCGTGCTGCTCAGCGCCTTTTGGACCGAGTCAATTCCGAACCCAATATGCCGGGTATCGGAATTGGAATGAACATTGGCATCGCTCAGATCGGCGAAATGGCGATGGGGTCATCCCGGAACTTCACCGCTGTCGGAGATGTTGTGAACACAGCAGCCCGGCTTCAAAGTCAGGCGGCAGAGAACCAAATTCTTCTGACAGAGTCTGTGTTCGAAAGGCTGAACACACCGGTTACCAACTTCAATTCCAATGAGCTTGACCTAAAGGGCAAAACCGAAACTGTCCGAACCTACACGCTTCAGTGGGATTGATTGCGGAAGCATGCGCTGTTTTGTGACCTCAATCGCGACAGACGCATCTGGCGGCGCGTCAGACTCTGCAAACACAACAAAACGCCCGTCTTGCAACGGGCGTTTCACGTTTTTTAAAGCCGAACGCTAAATCTTGGCCTTCTCGGACTTCAGTGCCAGCCAAAGGCAATAGCACATGATCAGTACCACCAGCGTGAATGGGATACCGGTCGACACGGCAGCGCCTTGCAGGGCCGCAAGACCGCCGCCCAGCAACAAAGCAATGGCGACCAGACCTTCGAGGGTGCACCAGAACACGCGCTGCACCACGGGGGCGTCCATCTTACCGCCAGCGGTGATCGTGTCGATCACAAGCGAGCCGGAGTCCGATGACGTGACAAAGAATACCACGATCAGAATCAGGGCGATCGGTGCCACGATACCGTAGAGCGGAAGTTCCTTCAGGAAACCGAACAACGCGCCTTCCGGGGCGTAGGTTTCGATCACTGTCGCGTGGACACCTTCTGCGCCGCCTGCGTTCAGCATATCGATTGCAGCGCCGCCAAACGTTGACATCCAAAGCGCGCAAACGGCCGTCGGCGCCAGCAGGGCGCAAATAACGAACTCACGCACAGTGCGACCGCGGGAAATACGGGCGATGAACATGCCAACAAAGGGCGACCAAGCGATCCACCACGCCCAGTAGAACGTTGTCCACCCGTGGAAGTAACTTGTGTCTTCTCGGCCGAACGGGTTGGACAAGGCCGGGAGCATCATGACGTAGTCGGTCATTACGCTGAAATAGCGGGCGATGGCAGTGCCGATGCCCGTAACTGCGATCACAAACAGGAACAGGCCAACGGCCATGATCATATTGATCTCACTCAGCCGTTTGACACCCGCATCCATACCCAACAGGACCGAGCCCAGCGCGATCATGGTAATACCGATGATCAGCAGAACGACGACTGTGGGGCTGGGTTCAATGCCAAACACCTCGTTCAACCCCGCTGCAACCTGCTGCGCGCCTAGTCCCAGCGAAGTGGTCAGCCCGAACAGCGTGGCAAAAACAGCCAGTGTGTCGATGATATGACCCCACCAGCCCCAGACACGCTCTCCCAGCAGTGGGAAAAAGGCGGACCGTAGTGTTAACGGCAAACCGAGGTTATAACTGAAGATTGCGAGGCTCAGACCGACAGCGGCATAGACCGCCCAACCCTCGAGGCCCCAATGGTGGATCGTGCCGACGATACCGACATACTCATTCCCCGGCACTGCGATATCGATGCCCAGTGGGCGGGCGTTACCGCCTTCGGCAAAGTTGTAGTAAACCGGCTCTAACACGCCAAAAAACAGCAGACCGATACCGATGCCGGCAGCAAACATCATGGCGATCCAGCCAGCATAGGAATAGTCGGGCTTGGCGTCTTTGCCGCCGATCCGAACCTTGCCAACCGGCAAGATGATCAATGCCAGACAGAACAGGGTGATGGCATCGACCGAAAGCACCAGGAACCAGTCGAAAGTGCTGGTCAGCCAGGGTCTGAGCCAGCCAAAGAACGTGGCCGCATCCTCCTGGTTTGCCAATGCGATCAAAACGAACGCAAAGATCAGGATACTTGAGATCAGGAAGACCGGGTTGTGGATGTCCAGCCCGAAAGGCCGAACGTTGTCCTGTCCCAGTTCGAATTCCGTTTCGAAATCATAGATGCGTGGATCCGGGTCCAGCATTTTCTTGGATTGAGCCATTCGATTGCCCCTCTGTTCGCTGGGTGCAAACGCCAAGGTATTCGGCCGGCTGACGGGTCTGAAACGTGAATTCCCTTGGCGTTCTGCCGCCATTTCGGCCTTGGGTCTTGTGGTAACAGCCTACACGCGCAGCGATTTTTCTCAAAACGCATTCAAATTTCCTAATAAACCACTGAAAATCATGACCACGCGCAGATGAAATTTCGGAACGATCAAGGGCCTTGACGCGATTCTCTCCGCGCCCGTAGGCTATCGTTGCTTGCAGATTTGGGTTTTACCATTGCTTCATTCCATTCAGGCACTTCGGGCGATTGCGGCCGCAGGCGTTGCTTATTATCACTGCGTGATCTGGCTTCACGGAAGTCTGGGCGTTTCCTTTCCCAACACGTTTTCCAGTTCCGGGCTGGGCGCAGCCGGGGTTCACATTTTCTTTGTCGTCAGCGGCTTCATCATGATGTGGACAAATCAGGACAATGGCGGCAACTGGACCCGATTTCTGCGCAAGAGGTTTTCGCGTATTTATCCGTCCTATTGGCTGGTCGCGGCGATCGGCATACCCTTGGCGCTGCTGATTGGTCGGGAACTGCCGGATCAGCCTGAAATCTGGATTGGTTCGTTCCTCCTGCTGCCCAACGGGGCCAGCGCCTTGATTGATGTCGGTTGGACACTGGCCTACGAGGTGTATTTCTACGCGGTTTTCGCAGCCCTGATCGCGCTGCGTATTCCGTTGTTTCAAAGGGTCATCTGGCTGGGTGTCATTTTCATGCTGAGCATCGTGATCGGCCTAATCTGGCAACCCACTGTTGATACCGCCTTTGGGCTGCCGAGATTGATGACCAATGGCTTGCTGCTGGAGTTTGCAGCAGGTGCATTTCTTGGCTGGGTCGCCACCCGCACCATTGTCTTTCCGACCTGGCTCGGGGCCTTGATGGTCGTTGTGGCGATCCTGGGTTTCTGGTTGAGCGTCGCCTTGGGCTTCTGGGTTTACCCGGTCGTCGTGCTGTGGGGCGTGCCAAGCGTATTTCTGGTTGCGGGTGTGGTGATCCTTGAGCGGAATGGATGGGGATTGAGGTTCTTCAATTTCCTCAGCCCGCTGGGAGATTCATCTTATGCCCTGTATCTGATCCATGCGGTCCTGATTCCGGTCATCGTCTATTATGTTCCGACGTACAGCGACCTGAGCTACCCGGTTTTCATGGTTCTGGTCGTGCTTCTCCTGGCCTTTAATCTAATCATTTCGCACATCTATTTTCTGAAGATTGAAACCTACCTGATCCGCACAGCGAACCGGTTGCTTACCCAGTCGTCGGGATCCCACCAAAAGTCATAGCCTAAACGCTTTGATTTCCGGGATTGCACCGCGTTGAGCGCACATCTGCGCTCTTTCCTTTGGTCGCAATCTCATGTATGCGCGCGATATCTGAGACGTTGTGCCCTGACCCCGGCACTCGAACGGAAGATAAATTGGGGTCGGCGGCAATGGGGCCGCCATGCAAACGGGAGACCCGGAGGGCCGGGAGCGCTCCCTTCTAGGATACGCATATGTTTGATGTAACAAAGAAATCGATTCAGTGGGGCGAGGAGACGCTTACACTGGAAACCGGCAAGGTTGCCCGTCAGGCGGACGGCACCGTGATTGCCACGCTGGGCGAAACCAGCGTTATGGCCAACGTGACCTTTGCCAAGCAACAAAAGCCCGGTCAGGACTTTTTCCCGCTGACCGTGCACTATCAAGAAAAATACTATGCCGCCGGTAAGGTTCCGGGCGGCTTCTTCAAACGCGAGGCGCGCCCGACCGAGAAAGAGACGCTGACCGCGCGTCTGATCGACCGTCCGATCCGCCCGCTGTTCGTTGACGGCTTCAAGAACGAAGTTCTGGTCATGTGCACCGTGCTGTCCCACGACCTGGTCAACGATCCCGACATCGTGGCGATGATCGCGGCATCTGCAGCCCTGACCATTTCCGGCGCGCCTTTCATGGGCCCGATCGCCGGTGCCCGCGTTGGTTTCGTGGACGGTGAATACGTCCTGAACCCGACCGTGGACGACATGCAGGACCTGCGCCTGAACCCCGAACAGCGTCTGGACCTGGTTGTGGCCGGTACCAAAGACGCCGTGATGATGGTGGAATCGGAAGCGTACGAGCTGTCCGAGGCAGAAATGCTGGGCGCCGTGACCTTCGCGCACGAGCAAATCCAGCCGGTCATCGACCTGATCATTTCGCTGGCCGAAGAAGCCGCAAAAGAGCCGTTTGAATTCGTCGCCCCCGACTACTCGGAGCTGTACGCCGCTGTTTCGGCTGCCGGTGAAGAGCAGATGCGCGCCGCTTTCGCGATCACCGACAAGCAAGAGCGCACCGCCGCTGTTGCCGCTGCCCGTGAAGCGATCAAGGAAGCGCTGACCGAGGAACAGCTGGAAGACGCCAATCTTGGATCGGCGATGAAGAAGCTGGAAGCCGGCATCCTGCGCGGTGACGTCGTCAAAGGCGGCAAGCGCATTGACGGTCGCTCGACCACTGATGTTCGTGCCATCGAAGCTGAAACCTCGCTGCTTCCGCGCACCCACGGGTCCGCCTTGTTCACCCGTGGTGAAACACAGGCGCTGGCCGTGACCACGCTGGGCACCGGTGACGACGAACAGTTCATCGACGCGCTGCATGGCAACTTCAAATCGAACTTCCTGCTGCACTACAACTTCCCTCCGTATTCGGTTGGTGAAGTGGGCCGTGTGGGTTCGCCCGGCCGTCGCGAGATCGGCCACGGTAAACTGGCATGGCGTGCGCTGCAGGCGGTTCTGCCTGCGCCGACCGACTTCCCCTACACCGTTCGCGTGGTGTCCGAGATCACCGAATCCAACGGCTCGTCTTCGATGGCCTCTGTCTGCGGCGGTTCGCTGTCGATGATGGATGCGGGTGTTCCGCTGAAAGCGCCGGTTGCCGGTGTGGCCATGGGTCTGATCCTGGAAGATGACGGCGAATACGCTGTTCTGACCGACATTCTGGGTGACGAAGACCACCTGGGCGATATGGACTTCAAAGTGGCAGGTACCGAGAACGGCATCACCTCGCTGCAGATGGACATCAAGGTCGCAGGCATCACGCCCCAGATCATGGAAACCGCTCTGGCACAGGCCAAAGAAGGCCGGATGCACATCCTGGGCGAGATGGGCAAAGCCCTGTCCGAGACCAACGAATTCTCGGTCCACGCTCCGCGCATCGAGACCATGAACATCCCCACCGACAAGATCCGTGAAGTGATCGGCTCGGGCGGTAAGGTCATCCGCGAGATCGTGGAAACCTCGGGTGCCAAGGTCGACATCAACGACGACGGTGTCATCAAGATCGCCTCGCCCGATGGTGAATCGATCAAGAAGGCCTATGACATGATCTATTCGATCGTGGCCGAGCCGGAAGAAGGTCAGATCTACACCGGTAAAGTGGTCAAGATCGTCGACTTCGGCGCCTTCGTGAACTTCTTCGGCAAGCGCGACGGTCTGGTCCACGTGTCCCAGATCGAAAACCGCCGCCTGAACCATCCTTCGGATGTTCTGAAGGAAGGTCAGGAAGTTAAGGTCAAGCTGCTGGGCTTTGACGATCGCGGCAAGGTGCGCCTGTCGATGAAAGTTGTCGATCAGGAGACCGGCGAAGAGATCGTTCCCGAGAAGAAAGAGAAGAAAGAGGAAAGCGCAGAGTAATCTGCCCTTCTTTCCAGTGACAGAGGCCCCGGTGAAACCGCCGGGGCCTTTTTTGTGCTAGAGTGGCATCAGGCCCAGATGGAGGGATGGCGATGTCGGACAAAGATCGGATTGAAGACCTGGCGCGGCAATATCTGCATGCCATCGAAAGTGGCGACGTGTCCGAGATGCTGAACCTGTTTGCTACGGATGCGACGGCGACCTCGCCGGTTTCAGGCAAACAACCGGCGCGGGATTTCTATTCCAACGTGATGAAAATCACGAGCGACCGGTCCACCATTCACAAGAACACCTTTGCAGACACATCCGGTTCGCTGCAGATGGCCGTGCATTTCGACTACACGCGCACCATCAGGGACGGGCACCCCGAGACCATCGAATGCGTGGACCTGTTCGAACTGACCGAGGATCAGAGCCGGTTCAAGTCGGTTCGGATCATCTATGATACCGCCCCGGTTCTGGTGGACTTTGGTGAGGCCTGAGCGTTAGTGCGCCACGCCTGATGGTCCGTGTTTCATGATGTGCCACTGACCATAGCTGTCGTTCAGATCCAGCTTGATCGCCGCGTTCGCCTTGGTCGAAGCGCTGCCGATCTCGGCCAGGGTGAATTCGATGCCGCCAGGAATGTCGATCCGCACGCGATGCTCTCCGCCACCATGCGGCGCCTGAATCGGGCGACCGGTTGATTTCAACACATCGCCTATTTCGACCCTGGCCTTGCGTCCTTCCATGTCCATTTCGAAATCAATCGGCAAATACAGGGTTTCGTGCACTTTGTCGCACATCGCACGGAAGACGAACCAATGTGTCGCCATCTCCTCCGTCTCTTCCCCAAGAAAGACTTTTTCCAGCGCGGAGCGCTGGGTCTCGGTTGCTTTGGGGTCGATAATGACCTGCATTTCACCGCCACCTTCAAAGACCGGACCCGGCCAGGCGTAGATCAGCGCCGCCTTGGTACCGGCCAAATCCGTATTGTCGAAATGTCCCTTTGTGACCTCCAGAACCTCAAACCCACGGCAATGACCATGGGTCGGCAGGTCCTCGAACTGGCAGGGGCATGCATAGCCGCAGTTACAGTTCCCAAATGCATCGCCTTCGACGTACCAATCTGTAAATGCCATCGTCATCTCCTGTTCAAAACAGTCTGAAATCCCGACGTCACTGGTCGCATGCCTGTAGAATTTCCCCAGCGCTACCCTAGCACAAATCGACTGCTTTCAGAACATAACGGCCCAATACCGCTTTCGGACGCCATAAACCTTGGTCCAATTCGCCCCCATTCAACCAAAAGCCAATCGCGGCGAACGGCCCTTGCCCCCAACTCGTTTGCATCGCCACAACGCAAGAAGGAGATGCGATATGGAAACGTTGAAATTGCTGACTCTGACCGGGCTGATTGCAACCGCGCCGGTACTGGCGCTGGCCAATGTCGGGCTAGGTGACAAACTGGGAACCGACGAAGCTGAAATCCGCGCGGCTCTGGAGGCCCAGGGATACGTGATCGAAGAGTTCGAAATCGAAGACGGAGAGATCGAGGTTGAACTCAGCAAGGATGGTGTGGAAACTGAACTTGTCCTGAACAGCGCGGATGGCACCGTGACCGACATCGAAGCGGAAGAGGACGACGACTGATCTCACGCGACCAAAGGAGCGTCATGAAGATATCCCAAACGTCTTTGTTGTGGCTCCTATTGGTGGTGCAGGCCCTCTGCGCCACCTTTTTCCTGACCGATGCCATGATGGACTGGACCGGCGGTGAAAGCGCCGGTTTCCGGCGTTTGCACGGTTTTGAGCTTTTTCTTTCACTGGCCCTGTTGGGTGGATTGACAGCGACGGTCGCGTTGATCCGCACCCAGAACCAGCGCGTCCGGGATATCCAGCGCCAGCTTGGCGTGGCGCAGGGCGCATTCGCACAGGTGATTGATACACAGTTCGACGATTGGAAGCTCAGCAATGCCGAACGCGACGTTGCGATGCTGTCCCTCAAAGGTCTGTCCATTGCCGAAATTGCCGCACTGAGGCAAACCAAGGAAGGCACGATCAAGGCTCAGAGCGCTGCCGTGTACCGCAAGGCGGGTGTTGCCGGGCGATTGCAGCTGCTCAGTTTCTTCGTCGAAGAATTGTTGTCAGAACCCTTGCTGGATCGACCAAATTCGTAACGCCCATTTGGTCTGACGGTGTTCTTCATCCCAGCCAATGCCATTGGGCGATTTATTCACTCACGCGAGCCCAAAACCCCGTGAGCCGAAGTGATGCGCCGTTGCCTTCCCTTTGGTCCCAGCACGACCACATCTGCGTCATGCATTTCGTGGAACAAAGGACCTGACCATGCTCACCCGCTTCATTCTCGCATCCACCGTTCTGACACTCAGCGCCTCGACCCTGGCGGCGCAAAGCCTGGCCAATGGGGCTTATATCCAGGGGTTCCTCGGGTACAGCCAGCTTCAGGATACCGACTTTACCGGCAGTATCGGCGGTGCGAACCAATCGGTCGATACAGATTTCGACGCGGGCTTTGGTCTCGGCGTCGCCGTTGGCAGGGAAATTCCCCAGTGGTCCGGCAGCGCTATCGGCACCCGGCTGGAGCTGGAACTGTCCTATCGCGACAGCGATGTGGATGGTGTGAATTTCAGCGGCAACGGACCAGCGCCTGAGGGCAATGTCTCGGGAGACGTCAGCCAGACTTCGCTGTTTGCCAATGTCCTGTTTGACTTCAAGGGCAACAGCGCCTTTACCCCCTATGCCGGATTCGGTCTGGGCGCGACATATTCGGATCTCGATTTCGTTTATGGCCCGGGCGTCGCATTGGACGACAGTGATACCAATTTTGCCGCCCAGCTGATTGCCGGGGTCGCCTATGACATCAATTCATCCACTGCATTCACCGTCGATGCACGCTATTCTCGCGCGTTCGATGTCTCAAGCCAGCGTTTGGCACCAAATGGCGCCTCTACCGGAACGGTCGAGGATGATCTGGACACGTTCAGCGTAAACTTCGGCTTGCGCTACAGATTCTGACCCCCAAAGGGGCGGGAGTTTTTCTCCGGTTTCACCGCCCCTTCGCATGTTCCCGCGCATCGCTCGCGGGGACATGCTCAAAGCCGGCGCGAAAATCCGCCTGCTTCATCTGGCTGGAAATATCCTCGGGGGGAATCGTGCCGTAAGGCACGATGGGGGGCAGACAGCCCCCCTGACACGGCGATCTTATTAAGTCGGCGCCTTTGTCTTGCGCAGATAGGGAAAGATCGTTTCGAACTCCCCGAATTTCTCCTTCGCCTCATCGTTGGATACGGCCGGCGGGATGATCACATCTTCTCCGGGTACCCAGTTGGCCGGGGTCGCCACGCCCTTGGCACTCATTTGCAGCCCGTCCAGCGCGCGCAGGATTTCTGCAAAGTTGCGGCCGACGGTCATCGGATAGGTCATCGACAGTTTCAGCTGCTTGTCCGGTCCGATGATAAAGACCGACCGCACCGTGGCGCTGTCCGCCGGCGTGCGGCCATCGGGCAGGTATGCCTCGGCCGGCAACATGTCGAATGCCTTGGACACGGCCAGGCCGTCATCCGCGATGATCGGGAAGCCCGGGTTGGCCTTTCCATAGGCCTCGATGTCTTTCTTCCACTTGCGGTGATCTTCGGCACTGTCGACCGAAACCCCGATCACCTTGGTGTTGCGTTTGGCCCACTCATCGTTCAGCTGAGCGACAACCGAGAACTCGGTGGTGCAAACCGGGGTGAAATCCTTGGGGTGCGAGAACAGGATGGCCCAGCTGTCACCAATCCAGTCGTGAAACTGTACGGTTCCCTGATCTGTTTCGGCGGTGAAATTCGGGACGGTGTCATTGATGCGCAAACCCATGGGGCATCTCCTCTCCTGTGTGTGAACCGAGTCGGTTGCCATAAACCTAATCACTTTGCACTCAGGTTAAACCATCCAAGTGAAGGCAGCTGAAATTTTGGTTGCCACCATAATTTGATCAAATTATGAATTGGCTTGCCCCAGTGGCCGTGAGGTGACAGAGTGCCCATAAAACCGACCAACCGGTCGAATAAACTCTGATCCGGAGGAAGCCATGATCGAAAAACGCAACTTCTATATCAACGGCGAATGGGTCGCCCCGTCAACGACAAGCGATTTCACTGTCATCAACCCATCGACCGAAGACCCCTGCGCCGTGATCTCACTTGGGTCCGAGGCCGATGCAAACGCCGCCGTGGCCGCAGCCAAGGCTGCCCTTCCCGGCTGGATGGCGACACCGGTTGAAGAGCGCATCGCGCTGGTCGAAAAGCTGATCGACATCTACAAGACCCGCGGCGAGGATCTGGCACAAGCCATGTCGCTGGAGATGGGCGCACCGATCGATATGTCGCGCAGTCAACAGGTCGGGGCTGGAATCTGGCACCTGAAGAACTTCATCCGTGCGGCAAAAGCGTTCCGGTTCGAACGCCCCCTGGGGGATCACGCGCCAAATGACCGGATCATTTACGAGGCCGTTGGTGTCGCCGCCCTGATCACCCCCTGGAACTGGCCAATGAACCAGATCACGCTCAAGGTGGGTGCCGCGGCGATTGCAGGCTGTACAATGGTTCTGAAACCTTCGGAACAAAGCCCGCTGAACGCGATGATCTTTGCCGAGATGATGGATGCAGCAGGCTTCCCGCCCGGTGTATTCAACCTGGTGAATGGTGACGGCATTGGTGTGGGCTCGCAACTATCCGGTCACCCGGATGTGGATATGGTCAGCTTTACAGGCTCGACCCGCGCAGGCACTGCAATCTCCAAGAACGCCGCGGACACTCTGAAGAAAGTGCATCTCGAACTCGGCGGCAAGGGCGCGAACGTGGTCTTCGCGGACGCCGACGAGAAGGCCGTCAAACGCGGCGTTCTGCACATGATGAATAACACAGGTCAGAGCTGTAACGCCCCCAGCCGAATGCTGGTTCAGCGGCCGATCTATGATCAGGCGGTTGAAACGGCCGCGGAAGTCGCGGAAAAGGTCACCGTTGGCAACGCACTGGACGAAGGCCGGCACATTGGCCCTGTTGTCAACGAAGTTCAGTGGACCAAGATTCAGGATCTGATTCAAAAAGGCATAGATGAGGGCGCCCGCCTGGTTGCAGGCGGCACCGGACGGCCCGAGGGGCTGAACAAGGGATACTACGTCCGCCCGACCGTCTTTGCGGACGCAAACAATCAGATGACCATCGCGCGCGAGGAAATCTTTGGCCCGGTCCTGACCATGATCCCCTTCGACACCGAGGAAGAGGCCATCGAGATCGCCAATGACACGCCCTATGGCCTGACCAACTATGTCCAGACACAGAACGGCGACCGCGCCAACCGCATGGCCCGTGCGCTCCGGTCCGGCATGGTGGAAATGAACGGCCAGTCCCGCGGCGCCGGATCGCCGTTCGGCGGAATGAAACAATCCGGCAACGGGCGCGAAGGCGGCGTTTGGGGGCTGGAAGACTTCCTCGAAGTCAAAGCCGTCGGCGGCTGGGCGGTCGAGTAATCATCATACACAACACAGCAACGAGGCGTCATTCGGCGCCTCGTTTGCGATTTCTACCGCGCCGGTCCCTTGACCTCGGAATCCGGCTCCAGATGGATCACGAAAACCGAGCCGGGGTGTTTTTCGGTCAGGGCTGCCTCGATATCGTCGCAGATATCATGAGCGGCTGAGACCGTCATGTTGCCATCCACAACAAGATGGAATTCGACGAAGATCATGCTGGCGGATCTGCGTCCGCGCAGATCGTGGTATTCCAACGCCGGACCGAGATTAGCTTCGATCATGCCGCGAATTGCGGCCAGCTCGGATTCGGACAAGGACACGTCCATCAGGCCATCGACCGAGTTTCGGATTACTTTCCACCCCTCCCACAGAATGTTCAAGGCAACGAGAATGGCGATGATCGGGTCAAGTATCAGCCAACCGGTCACCACGGCAAGCACAACACCGGCGACCACGCCAATTGATGTGGTGATGTCAGTGAAAATATGCCTTGCGCTGGCCTCAAGGGCCGGGGATGACTGCCGCCGCCCGATCCGCAACAGAAGAAACGCCCACACACCATTCACGCAGGTCGCCAGAACGTTGATTGCCACGCCGAGCATCGGTGCCTGTTCCAAATGTCGGGAAGGCAGCGCAAGAACGGCTTCTCGGATGATCAGCAGTGCGGCCAGAACAATCAGCGTTCCTTCGACAACGGCTGACAGGTATTCCGCTTTCTTATGCCCGAACGGGTGGTTGTCATCGGGCGGTTTCCCGGCAATCGACACGGCAAAGAACGCCAGTAAGGCTGCCGCTACGTTGACCACCGATTCCATAGCGTCGGACAGCAAGGCAACCGAGCCCGTCAGCCACCAAGCCAAAAGTTTCAATGCCAATACCGCGATTGAAATCGGAATCGACCACAGGGCGAATTTCTGGACCATCAACCTGTTTTCTTGCTACCTCGAAACAGGTCTAGCACTTTGCCTGTGATCTGTACGTCTTTTTCTGGTCAGTCAGGCATCCGCCTGCGCGGCCTCGAAGGCTAGCATGGCGCGTTTGACCGGCAGCCCCCAGTGGTACCCGCCCAAGCCTCCCGATTTACGCAGCGCGCGATGGCACGGAATCAGCCAACTGACCGGGTTGCGCCCGACCGCCGTGCCCACCGCGCGAACGGCCTGCGGTGCCCCCACCCGCTCTGCGATTTCAGAATAAGTTGTGACCTGACCCGTCGGAATATGCATCAGCGCTTCCCACACCTTGATCTGCAGTGGCGATCCGATCAGGTACAGCGGTGTTTCAGACCGGGTCAGGCCAAAAGCGCTCTGAACCCATGGGCGCAGATGTTCGGCGTTTTCCACGAATTCCGCCTTGGGCCAGCGAGAGGTCATATCTTCCATCGCCGGGGCCTCGCCGGTTTCCGAGCCAAACGCGATCCCACAGATACCCTTGTCTGTGCCCATGACCAGTGCGGGGCCAAAGGGGCTCTCGAACCAACCCCAGTAGATCGTCAGGCCCTCACCCTTGCGGGCATATTCGCCCGGGCTCATGGATTCCCATTTCAGAAACAGGTCGTGCAGCCGCCCGCTGCCGGACAATCCTACATTGTGGGCAGTCTCCAGCGTCGTGAATCGTTCGCGCAGCAAAGCCTTGGCGTGGCCAAGCGTCAGATATTGCTGATACCGTTTCGGTGACACCCCGGTCCAGCGCGAGAACAGGCGCTGAAAATGTGCAGGGCTCATATCCATCTGCCCCGCCAGTTCTTCGAGACTGAGCGATTCTCCGCCCTGATCAATCAGGTCGATAGCTCGTCGCATGACGTTGAAATGATAACCGGTCTCGGGGTTCTGAACGTTCATAACTCACCTCTTCGCTTGCAGGAACAATACCCCGACCGGCCCGATGCGGCGACCCGAAACCTGCGCAAACACTTGTCAACTCAGTTGACGAATCGCTGCAGGTTACTCTAAATTGAAGGCATGGAACATTCGTTAGACCAGCTTTATCAGGCGGTTCAGGCCACGCGCCCGCTGCTGCGAAACATCACAGCGGCAGTCGAGCGTGGCAGCAGCCGAAAAGGAGTGACAGTTGGGCAGCGCGCAATACTAGAGGGCTTGTCACTGTTCCCCGGCGCAACGGCCCCGCTGTTGTGCAAGAAGCTGCAGTTAAAGCGTCAATATGTCTCTCGCATCCTTCAGGAAGTGTTGGAGGCCGATTTGGTCGAAAGCCGGACCAACCCCAAACGCGCCCGCTCCTTCTGTTATCGGCTGACAGCCAAAGGCAGTGACGTCATCACAGCCATCAGGAGCGACGAGATGTCGAAGCTGTCCAGATTCTCGGACGATTTTTCGCCGGATGAGCTGGCCACTTATCACAAGGTTCAGCTCGCGCTTGCACAGTTCTTTGCTGACATAGCCAAGGAGGCCTGAGATGTCTGTTTTCTGGATCATTCCCGCCGGTCTCGTGATTGCGGTTCTGTACGTCCTCAATGGAATTCGCAAGATTGGCACACCGACGAGTGGTCCAGTTATCGATCTCTCTTCTCGTCCGGGAACCGCGCTGGTGGTGATTGATATGCAGACTGATTTTACATCGATGCCCGGATGGAAAACGGCCGACCTGGAAAGCGCCTTTTTAAGTGTTGCAAGATCGACAGAGCAAGCCCGCCATTCCCAAATACCTGTGATTGCCATCCGGCATGAATTCAAAGGCAAACTGGCGAACCTGCTGAACGGTTGGTTCAATCAGGGTCGCGGCAATGAAGGATCAGCCGGAACTGTAATCGACCCGCGACTGGATCTGATCCCAGACGCCGAGTTCATCAAATCCGTCGGCGATGCGTTTTCTTCCCCGGAATTCGAACAGTTTCTCGAAGACAACAGGATCGGAACCGTAATCCTGACCGGACTTGACGGCTGTCATTGCGTCAACAAGACCGCACAAGGGGCGTTGAACCGGGGGTACCGGGTCCACATCGACACCACGGCGGTACTGGCTGCAAATCCAACGCAATGGTCAAAGGTCAAAACGAACCTTGCAGCAGCCGGGGCAGAGATCCGGGGGCCGTCGGTGTAGACTTGGTCAACACACGGCGATTGTGTTGCCATTCCGGCGCCTTTTCAATTGCGGGCAACTGTCTGGCAGGGCATACCGGGCGGGATGGCAAAACAACTCGACTATCATACGATCCGCGAGATCTTTACGCGCTTTCAGCAGGCTGACCCGGAGCCCAAGGGCGAGCTGGAGCATGTGAATGTCTATACTCTGGTGGTCGCTGTTGCCTTGTCGGCGCAGGCCACCGACGCAGGGGTCAACAAGGCCACACGTGAGCTGTTCAAGATCGCCGATACACCGCAAAAGATGCTGGATCTGGGTGAAGAAGGCCTGATCGAGCACATCAAGACCATCGGCCTGTACCGGCAGAAAGCGAAGAACGTGATCAAGCTCAGCCGCATTCTGGTTGAAGAATACGGTGGCGAGGTTCCCAACTCCCGCGCTGCGCTGCAATCGCTGCCCGGTGTCGGGCGCAAGACGGCCAATGTGGTTCTGAACATGTGGTGGCGCGTACCGGCGCAGGCAGTGGACACGCATATCTTTCGTGTCGGCAATCGCACCGGTATCTGCCCCGGCAAGGATGTGGATGCGGTCGAGCGCGCCATCGAGGACAACATCCCGGCCGATTTCCAGTTGCACGCACATCACTGGCTGATCCTGCACGGCCGGTACCACTGCAAGGCGCGCAAACCTTTATGCGGAACCTGTATCATCCGCGATCTCTGCCAATTCGAGGACAAGAACTTATGAAAACCTACCAGCTTGTCGGCATTGGAAATGCCGTTGTGGACGTAATTTCCCAGGCCGATGACAATTTCCTCGAACTGATGGGCATCGAAAAAGGCATCATGCAGTTGATCGAACGCGAACGCGGCGAGGTTCTTTATGCCGCGATGGAGTCGCGTGTGCAGACGCCGGGTGGATCGGTGGCCAATACGATCGCGGGTGCAGGCGCTCTGGGCCTGGACGCGGCCTTTATCGGTCGTGTGCATGACGACGCGCTGGGGCGCTTCTATGCGGACGCCATGAACGAAGACGGCGTGGATTTCGTCAATCCTCCGGTTCCCGGGGGGGAGTTACCGACGTCCCGTTCGATGATCTTTGTCTCGCCCGATGGTGAGCGATCGATGAATACTTATCTGGGAATCTCCTCGGAATTGTCCTCCGAGGACGTTTCCAGCGACGTGGCGGGCAACAGCCAGATCATGTTCCTTGAGGGCTACCTGTTCGACAAGGAAAAGGGCAAGGCCGCGTTCCTGGAGGCCGCGCGTGACTGTCACAAGGGCGGCGGCAAGACCGGCATCGCCATATCCGATCCGTTCTGCGTGGAACGGCACCGGGTCGATTTCCTGCTGTTGATCGAAAACGAGCTGGATTTCGTGATCGGCAATGAGGCCGAGATCAAATCCCTGTTTGAAACCGAAGATCTGGAAGAGGCGTTGGCCAAAACCGCGGAGATCTGCCCACTGGTCGTTTGCACCCGTTCGGGCGACGGTGTGACCGTGCTGAACGAAGGCACCCGCATCGACGTACCCGTTGAGAAAGTCGTGCCCGTGGACGCCACGGGAGCCGGCGACCAATTTGCCGCCGGTTTCCTGTTCGGCATGGCAACAGGCCGCGATTACGAGACCTGTGCCCGTATGGGTAATGTTTGCGCCCGCGAAGTGATCAGCCATATCGGCCCGAGACCCGAAGCGAATATGCTGGAGTTGATGCGGGCCGAAGGATTGATTTGACTGCCGACCTATTAAAATTGCGGGGCGGGTCAGCCTGCCCCTGTCAGGTCCTGAGCCAACATCATCGCGTTGCCATCCGGATCGTAAAAGGTGGCCGTGCTGACCATCCCTTCGATGGTTTCGGTTGCCCCATCAAACCGGACACCGGCTGACTCCAGGGCTCCGCGCGCGGTTTCAATATCTGCCACGCCGAATACCGGAACGGTATTTCCGGGCGCGGGTTCTGTTTGTTCGCCAAGCCCAAGGGTCACACCCGTAGTCATGGTGTGCATCTCGCTCCAACCGGCCTCATCAATGTGGTGGATAAGTTCGAACCCGAGCTTTTCGGTGTACCAATCGGCGCTGGCGTGCCGATCGCGCACCGAGATTGCAAGCGTAATGGTGTTCTCCAACGAAACAAGTGGCATGGCGCTTTCCTTGAGATTAAAAATATAGTAACTATACTTTATGGACATAAAGACACTTGTCAAGCTCACATCCCGTGCCTGGTCTCTGAGTATTCTAGCAGCACTGCATGCGCACGTGCCGGGACGACAGGCCCCGTTGCTTGCCGCAACCGGCGCAAGCCGAACTGCCTTTGCATCAAGCCTGGAACATCTTGTGGAGCTCGGGCTTCTTGAGCGGAACCCGGGTCATGGGCATCCGCTGCGCCCGGAGTTCAGGTTAACTCAGGCCGGCCAAGAGGCCGCGGAGATTGCCAGCAGGATTATCCAGTTGGTTCCAAATGATACCGAGTTTTCGCTGTTGCGGCGAAACTGGACGGTTCCGATACTGGCGCTGACAGACGCGCCCCGGCGCTTTTCGACCATCAAGTCGGATCTGGGGACGATCACGGATCGGGCGTTGTCGAAGTCATTGCATCAGCTCGAGGCGAAAGACTGGCTGCAGCGCGACATCGACATGTCAGGCCGCGCCGCGTATCCCACCTATCATGCGATCAACACCGGCATCGAGATCACTCGTGCGATTGGCCTGACAGGATAGACCGTTATAACTCGCCGCTGACCTAAGCAGTCAGGTGCGCGGAAAATGCCGCGACCACCTGCTCATAAACCTCTCGCTTGAACGGGACGATTTCCTCAACCAACCGGGCCGGGTCCTGCCATTTCCACTGCGTGAACTCTGGGTGGTCGGTCTGAATATTGATCTGATCGTCCTGACCGACAAAGCGCATCAGGTACCATTTCTGTTCCTGCCCCCGATAACGGCCTTTCCAGATCTTCGGAACAATGTCGTGGGGCAGATCATAGGGCAGCCAGCCATCTGTTTCGGCGACGATCTCGACCAGATCCGAGGTCACACCGGTTTCTTCCCACAATTCGCGCAATGCCGCATCACGCGGGTCTTCGCCTTTGTCGACGCCGCCTTGGGGCATTTGCCACGCGTCCTTGGGGCCGTCATTGCGCATACCGACGAATATCTTTCCCTCGACATTCATCAACATCAGCCCGACGCAGGGGCGATAAGGCAGATTGGCGATCTCTTCGGGGGTCATGTTCGGCCTCATGCAAGTGCTATGAACCGTCTGTATCAAGGGCCGTAACGGCAGCAAAGGGGATGACGTTAGGTTTCGCGTGACAAAGTTGACGCGAACGTCAATCTAACACCGAAATTCGCGAGGGAGAGTTCCGCCATGACTGCGTATCCTAACATGCTGGCCCCGCTGGATCTGGGCTTCACCACTCTGAAGAACCGTGTGCTGATGGGTTCGATGCACACAGGGCTTGAGGAAACCGGCGACTGGAACCGGGTTGCAGAATTCTATGCCGACCGAGCGCGGGGCGGCGTGGCGCTTATGGTGACGGGCGGCATCGGACCGAACCTCGAAGGCTCGGTTTTGCCAGGTGCTGCGATGATGGCGACCGAAAAAGACGTGGCGAACCATTCCATCGTGACGGACCGTGTGCATCAGGCAGGCGGTAAGATTGCCATGCAGATCCTGCACGCAGGGCGCTATGCCTATGGTCCGAAGTGCGTGGCTCCCAGCCCGGTGAAATCCCCCATTTCTCCGTTCCCGCCGAATGAGCTGGACGAAGAGGGCATCGAAAAGCAGATCCGCGACATCGTCAACGCTGCGGTTCTTGCCCAGCAAGCGGGTTATGACGGGGTCGAGATCATGGGATCTGAGGGATATTTCCTGAACCAGTTCCTCGTGACCCACACCAACAAGCGCACCGACCGCTGGGGCGGATCTTACGAGAACCGGATGCGTCTTCCAATTGAAGTGGTGCGCCGCACGCGTGAAGCAGTGGGCACCGATTTCATCATCATCTACCGCCTGTCGATGATCGACCTTGTGCCAAACGGCTCGACCCATGAAGAGGTTGTTGAGCTGGCGCAGCGGATCGAGGAAGCAGGCGCCACGATCATCAACACCGGCATCGGCTGGCATGAAGCTCGGATTCCGACCATTGCCACCAGTGTTCCCCGCGCGGCCTTTGCCTGGGTGACGAAAAAGCTGATGGGCAAGGTCTCGATCCCGGTGATCACTTCGAACCGCATCAACACGCCCGAAGTCGCAGAAGAGGTTCTGTCGACCGGCTGCGCCGACATGGTGTCGCTGGCGCGCCCAATGCTGGCGGATGCTGATTTCGTGAACAAGGCGATAGCGGGTGAGGCCGCCAAGATCGCACCCTGCATCGCCTGCAATCAGGCCTGTCTGGACCACACCTTCAGCGGCAAGCTGACCTCATGCCTGGTGAACCCGCGCGCCTGCCACGAGACCGAGTTGGTGATCACCAAGGCGGAAGCCGCCAAGAAAATCGCCATCGTCGGTGCGGGACCCGCCGGCCTGTCGACGGCCATGACGGCCGCCCAGCGCGGCCATGACGTGACGCTTTTCGACCGCGCCAGTGAAATCGGTGGTCAGTTGAACATGGCCAAACAGGTTCCGGGCAAAGAAGAGTTCTGGGGGCTGGTCGACTGGTACCGCACGATGATTGCCGATCACGGCGTCAGGCTTGAGCTGAACCGGGACGTCAGCGCCGATGACCTGACCGGCTTTGACGAAGTGGTGATTGCCACCGGCGTCACCCCGCGCGATCCGCAGATACCGGGCCAGGATCGGGACAATGTCCTAAGCTACGTCGATGTGCTGCGCGACAAGGCCAAGATTGGCAAGTCGGCTGCCGTGATCGGGGCCGGGGGGATCGGGTTCGATGTGTCTGAATACCTCTTGGAAGAAGGGCACAGCGCGACAACCGACTTGCCGCTCTGGATGAAGGAATGGGGTGTGACCGATCCAGAGGAACACCGGTCTGGCCTGGCCCCCGAGGGCCCGCAACCCGCAGGCCCCGCGCGTCAGGTCACACTCCTGCAACGCAAAAAACAGGCGCACGGCAAGGGGCTGGGCAAGACAACGGGCTGGATTCACCGCGCGACGCTTAAAATGAAGAACGTCAATTTCGTCGGCGGCGTGAATTATGAACGTATCGACGATGCCGGGCTACACATCAGCTTTGGCGAAGAACGCGCGGATCCAACGGTAATCGCGGCGGACTCGATTGTGCTGTGCTCTGGTCAGGTGTCAGAACGCAGCCTTGCGGATGACTTGATCGAACGCGGTGTCACGCCGCACGTGATTGGCGGTGCGGACGTTGCGGCCGAACTGGACGCCAAGCGGGCAATCAACCAGGGCACGCGACTGGCCGCGGAACTGTAAGACGCGTCGCAAGGTTTGGATGAGGTTCATTCGGACAGCGCCAATTTGGCGCCCATCGCACCGAAAGCCGTCGCAAAGCACCGTTTGATCCATGCCATCACCGATGGGCGGCTTATGACATAGTCGCGCGCAAGCGCGGCGCACGCGCCGTACCCAATGAAGACAACAAAGGTCATGGCCATAAAGGCAAGGGCGAGTTTTACCAGCTCAAGCCCTGCGTGCGATGTGTCGGCCGGTATGAACTGAGGCAGGAAGGCCAGGAAAAACAGGGACAGCTTTGGGTTCAGGACATTGATCAACGTCCCGGTGATTGCGATTTTAAAATACCCTTTGGTCGTCTTCCGGGCGTTGACCTCCATCGCGCCGCCGTCCTTTACGATGCCCCAGGCCATGTAGAACAGATAGAGCACGCCGAGATACTTGATGATCTGAAAGGCGAGCGCGCTGGTATGCAACAGCGCGGCCAGTCCGATGATACTGGCAACGGCGGCAGGCACGATCCCAATCGTACACCCGAGGGCGGCCGCAAGACTGGCCCTGAACCCGCGGCCAAGCCCTATGGCCAATGTATAAATCACACCGGTGCCCGGCAGCAGCACGACAATCAGGGATGTGAGAAAGAACTCCAGCGACATGCAAGCCCCTCAATAGCGATGGCCTGCAAGGTTCCCTATTCAGCATCAATTGTAAACACCATCGGATCTGGTGAATTGTGCAACGATCTCCTGTTGGGTGGTTACTCCACGGTAATCGTAATCACCTCGGACACAATCGGTGTGGCATGCGGCACATGCCCGGCATCACCCAGAACCAGTTGCAAGGTATGCTCGCCCGGAGCCAGCTCCAGCGTCACCTCGGTCTGGCCACCGCCGAAATGCAGGTGATTGTCATCCGAAGGCAACCCATAGGCCAGTTCGTCAGCGCCGTCTTCACCTTCTCCCAAAGGCGGACGGTCAACCAAAAGATGATGGTGGCCGGTGTTTTCCTTCTCCGTTCCGGCGGGCGCTACGCCCATTCCGCTCAATCCAAAGACGACGGTCACGGGGGATTGCACTAAATCTCCATCCGACAAGTTCACGAAATAGACTTTTGCATCAGGATTTGACGGTGTCTCGCCCCCGGCCCAGACAAAGGTTGCGGTCAGACTGAATAGAACGGCTGAAAAAAAGGCTTTCATGATCTCCTCCCAGGTCACAAATTTGCCATTCTCAGCATAGCATAGTTGGAAAGAAATCCGGAAAACCGCGTCTCACAAGGCTGATAGACGCCCTTCGAGACCATCGTTTCCACGTTTCCCAGTTGAAAACGATCCAAATGAAAACCCTGATATTATCCCATGTCTGCCCCGTTCTCGCCCAGATTGAGCGCGATAGTGCAACAATGAACAGAAGACCTGGGGAACGAGAATGGATCGACTAACCGAAATGGAGGCCTTTTCCAACGTGGTGGACCAGGGGGGATTCACCGACGCGGCCAAAAAGATGGGCATCTCCAAATCGGCCGTATCAAAGCACGTATCAAGCCTTGAGGCGCGATTGGGTGCACGGCTGCTGAACCGGACGACGCGCCGGGTTTCACCAA
This sequence comes from Ruegeria sp. HKCCD9138, assembly GCF_057220975.1. Lineage (NCBI taxonomy): Bacteria > Pseudomonadati > Pseudomonadota > Alphaproteobacteria > Rhodobacterales > Roseobacteraceae > Ruegeria > Ruegeria sp. HKCCD9138. The sequence goes on from NZ_JBWVAZ010000002.1 coordinate 137,005, forward strand.
CCGAAATTGGATTGGCTTACTATGACCGCGCCCGGCGCGTTCTGAACGACGCAGGCGAAGCAGACGCATTGGTAACTTCGATGCAATCCGCGCCGTCCGGTCTGTTGCGGATCAGTGTTGCAACGGATTTCGGTGTAAATCACCTCTCTCCGGTATTGTCTCAATTTCTTGCCTCTTACCCCGATATCACCGTGAACATGGTGCTGAACAACCGCTATGTGGAACTGATTTCCGAAGGGTTTGATGTCGCGGTCCGCATTGGTGAGCTGGAGGACAGCACTCTGCGCGCGCGCAAACTGACGGAAACCGTGAAACGCATGGTTGCGGCGCCGAAATATATCGAACAATTCGGGCGCCCGCAGAAGATCGACGATCTGAACGAACACAAACTGTTGCATTACTCAAGCCAATCTTCCGGCAGCGTCTGGAGGCTGACCGCGCCATCCGGCGAAAAGCGCCAGGTGCGCACTGCCGGTTGGTTGAGTGTCAACGACGGGCAATCGCTGCTGAACGCGGCCATCTCGGGCCTGGGGATCGCACATCTGCCCAGCTATCTGTATGCAGACGCATTGAAATCGGGTCAGGTGGTTGATGCAATGCCATCGCTGCCGGACGAAGTTCAGGGCATTTACGCTGTATACCCGCCCGGCCGCTTCACGCAGCCCAAAGTGCGGGCATTCATTGATTTTCTTGTCGAATCCTTTGCGGAAAAGGGTCCGATGGACTGGTAATAACCTCCCTTGGCAACTACAGGCCCGCGCCACTTTGCGCGGGCTTTTTTTATTCGTCTATCACCGAAAGTCCCATCGCCCTGGCAACCGAACGGAGCGACTGAGTCAAAACCGCCTGTCCGGGCAACGGGGTTTCGGAGCGCCCGGCGAGCAGTGCGATATCGCGGTTGGCATTCGGGATATTCAACGGGCGCAGGCGCACTTCGTCCCGGTAGATCCCCTGCTTGCGCGCATAAAGATCGGGCAATACTGCAACGCCAACCCCGGATGCAGCCATCAGAACGATGGAATCCAGCGTTGTGCCTTCGTATTCGTCCGAGACGACACCGCCGCATTCCGCGGCAAGTGCGTAGACGATGCGCGACAACCGGTGGCTTTGGTCCAGCGTCAGGAAAAGGCGGTTTTGCAGATCGGCGGTGGTGACCCCGTGCAAGTCCCTGGCCAGAACGTCATCGACTGCTACGGCAACCCAAAGGGTTTCATTGAACAGCCGTCGTTGCACGGTATTCGGGTGATCCTCAGGTGTCGAAAGGATCAAGTCAAAGCGCCCGGATTTCAGACCCTGTTCCAGATCGCGGGTGTTTTCCTCGCGCACAACGATGCGAAGGCCGGGACGCAATCGGTGTACCTCTTTGATCACTTGCGGCAGCAGATACGGGCCGATCGAGGGTAAGACCCCCAGGCGGAGGCGCCCGCCGACCGGCATGTCGCTGGTCATGGCATGGCGCAGGTCTTTCACGTCGGCCAAGATTTTCTGAGCGCGCGAAATGAAGTCCTCTCCACGCGCCGTCACCTGCACACCGCCGCGATTTCGGTCAAAAATTCGAATGCCAAGCTCTTGTTCTACCGTGGCAATCTGGGCCGACAGGCTGGGCTGGCTGACGTTCAGGACTTCGGCCGCCAGACTGAACCGGCCCAAACGGCTGACTGTGACGATGTATTCCAACTGGCGCAGGGTAGGTCGCATTTATATAACTTCAAACTAATCAACCATTAGAAAGATAGTATTTGGCCAAAGCTAATTTGCAAGGCACCTAGCCCAGAAAAAGGGAACAGGAGCCCATTTATGCCCGGAGTGATCGAAACGCTGTCCAGCAACCTGCTGGTGCCGACCATTTTGTTTTTTGCCCTTGGCCTGCTGGCATCCTTTGCGCGCAGCGACCTTTCGATCCCCGCCGGAGCGGCGAAATTCATGTCGCTGTACCTGTTGCTGGCCATTGGTTTCAAAGGCGGCAGCAGCCTGGCCGCGCATGGCATCCATCTGGACCTTTTCCTGACCCTGCTGGGGGGCGTCGTGCTGTCATTTGCCATCCCGTTCGTGGCTTTTGGTCTGCTGCGGGTGATGACACGTCTTGATCCGCTAAACGCGGCAGCGGTAGCCGGGCATTACGGCTCGATCTCGATCGTGACCTTTGTCACCGCCACCAGTCTGCTGGACCTGGTAGGGCTGACCCATGACGGGTTCATGGTGGCCGTCGCAGCGGCGATGGAGGTGCCCGCGATCCTGTCCGCCCTGTGGTTGGCGCACAAAGCCGGCAACAACGGTGTCAAAGATGACAAGCTCTGGCGCGATCTGCTGGCCAATGGGTCAATCGTGCTGTTGACGGGGTCATTCCTGATCGGTGCCATCACCGGCGGCGAAGGGATGCAGATGATCGCGCCATTCATCGTGACGCCTTTCACCGGCATTCTGTGTCTGTTTCTTCTAGATATGGGTCTGTCCGCAGGGCGCAGCCTGATCAAGAACCGGGACAAACTGTCGCTCGGATTGTTTGCCTTTGGCGTGCTGATGCCGCTGATCGGCGCGATGATGGCCTGGGTGATGGGTTCGATGATCGGCTTGTCCCAGGGCAGTCTGTTCCTGTTCATGGTGCTGTCAGCCTCGGCCTCATACATCGCCGTGCCGGCCGCCATGAAGATCGCGCTGCCAAAGGCCGAAGCCGGGATATACCTGACCTTGTCCCTGGGTGTGTCCTTTCCGTTCAATATCACGGTCGGGTTGCCGCTATACCTGTGGTGGGTCAGTTGACCAGCAACACAGCCTCGACCCGGCGGTTGATATCCCGGCCTTCGGGGGTGGCGTTCGAAGTGATCGGCGCCAGATACCCGGCCCCTTGTGCCTCGACCCGGTCGGCAGCCACACCATACGTGTCGATCAGGCGAGTGCGAACGGCCTCGGCGCGTCGGGTGCTGACCGTGATATTGGCCTGCAGCGCACCGGTATCGTCCGTGTGCCCCACCAGCGCCAGTCGCGTTCCGGGATTATCGGCCAGATAGGCGGCCAGCAATGCCAGTGAGCCAAAAGGCCCCTCGCCCAACGCCACCTCACCCGTATTGAAGTGCAGATCGTCCAGAATGACATGCCCGTCACGCTGCAAATCGGACAACAGCCCACCCGACCCGTCGACCGTTTCTTCGATCACCAATGGCGGTTCAGGCGGCGCACCAACCGGGGTCACCCGGATCATCTGGACGTAGCCGTCCGGCGGGTTGCGACTGATTAGCAGGCTCAGAACCTCTTGCCCGCGCGTGGCTGACAGGAAACGGTAGTCGTGGATCGCCACATACATGTCGGGCGTCGGCACAACCTCGGTGCCAAATCGGAAATCGAAACCGCCGCAGGTGCGGGCTTCGCATTCGAATTCCATCTCGAACCCCTGCGCCTGCAGTTGATCCCGCAAGGGCGCCAGGATTTGCAGCGTCGTACTGGATCCCGCCTGCAATCGCCACGTGATCCGCTCGACCCGACCCTCGACGGTGCGGGCAGGAACGGCATCATCCGCGAAGGCGCCGACGGGAAGTTGATAGCTGTCCAGCGCGCTGGTTCGCTCGCTGATCTGTCGCGCACTTGCTGGCAATGTCAGCTCCTGCGCAAAAACAGGACTGGCAGACAGAAACGCGCACAGGGACAGAATTCGGATCATCGGGCCTGCGCGTGATATTCGGGGTTCGGAATCATGCCGGTGGCGCTGGCCACGCGGTTCGTCATGTTGAAGAACCCGGCCACATTCGCGATGTCCCAGATGTCGCGATCAGAAAAGCCGATATCGCGCAGGCGCTGCCGGTCCGGTTCTTCCACTTCGGCACTGGCTCTGGTCATCTTCGCCGCAAAATCCAGCATCGCGCGCTGGCGGTCGTTCAGGGGGGCAACGCGGTAATTCATCACCAGCATCTCGCCCAATTGGGGATCGCCGGACAGCTGGCGCACAGCCGCGCCATGGGCGACGAGGCAATAGAAACACTTGTTGATGGACGAGACGACCACCGCAATCATCTCACGTTCCAGCTTGGACAGCCCGCTGTCGGCCAGCATCAGGTCGTTATACATCGCCGTGAACGCGTTCAGCTTGTCGATGTCGAATGCGTAGGCCTGCAGCACATTGGGGATCATCCCCAGTTTCTCGACGCAGATATCAAAATACTTCTGTGTCTCGGGCGGCAGCGGGTCCACAACCGCCAGGTTCAGCGCGGTGGGCAGGTCCTGTTTCGTCAATTCGGTCTCCTCAGACGCGTTGCCGGTAGTGGTATTCTCCGACGATCTCCATCCCCAGCGAATGGTAGAGGCCGTTGGCCCCGGCATTCGCCTTGGTACAGATAACGCTAAGGGTCTGGGCTCCGTTGTCCAGCGCCCAAATGGCCGCGGCACGCATGGCCCATTGGCCCAGCCCGTGACGGCGGTGCTCCGGAAGAATCTCCAGCGCGTGCACCATGGCGATGCCGGCGTGAATGGCAACAAATCCCGCACCCGCAGGCTGATCCTGGCGCCGCATCAAAAGGCCGGTCTTTAAGGCCTGAACCCGATCCATGACCGCCAGCCGTTCGGGACCAATGCCGCCCTGCGCCCAGATCTCACGCATGATCGCAAGAGGTGGCCAGATATTAAATATGGTGACACGGGGGATTGGCAGGTTGGTCAGGTGGTCGACCGGACAGGCGTAAATGTTCACCGGATCGAAAATATCATATCCGCGATCCGCCAGTTGGCCATCCAGATCCTCGTCACCGGGACGCAGGCAGAACAGACGTTTCTGGCCGATGGCCAGCATCGCAGCCTCGGCCGCGTCAATATCGGCGCTGCTCACCTCGCCCAGCCGGCTGGCTGCCGACACGCGGGACCCGCCACCCTGTCCGTGGCGCAACTGCAGCGAACCCAGCCGTTCAAACCGCGCGGCAGGCCATGTGGTGTCGACAATATCAGCCCAGTCAACGTTCACAGTTCAAGCTCTTTTGCGAGGCGTGTCATGGCGGCGTCGATACGCGCGCCTTCGGTTCCCCGAACCACCACATTGGCGCCGAACACGCCATTCATCTGGAACGGATAGCACCCGATGGAAAGATCACCGAACTCCTCGGCCAAGGCCGCCAAGGTGGCGGCGATGTCACCCTCTCCGCGGTTGACCCGCAGGGTTTGGGACAACAGCGGCCTGCCACCGGTCAGACGAGGCAAGACGCTTGCCACCATGGCCTGAAAGATCACCGGAATACCGGCCATCACATGCACATTGCCGATACTGAACCCCGGCGCCGTCGAAACGGGATTGTCGATTAGTACCGCCCCGTCCGGAATGCGGGCCATGCGCAGGCGGGCCGCGTTCAGTTCCAGCCCGGACTTCTCGTAATGCACCTCAAGCAAGGCCCGCGCATCCGCGCGGACGTCAATTGAGGCACCAAAGGCGCGCGCCATGCAATCCGCGGTAATATCGTCGTGGGTCGGACCGATGCCGCCGCTGGTGAAGACATGATCATACGCCTCGGAAAGAGCCTTCACCGCAGTTTCGATCGCCGGGGCATCATCGCTGACAACACGTGCTTCTTTCAGGTCGATCCCGTGTTTGGTCAGCTCCTGTGCCAGGAAATGCATATTCGCGTCGCGGGTGCTTCCCGACAGGATCTCATCCCCGATCACAAGCATCGCGGCAGTTGGATTGGCCATGGCACCCTCTCCTCTTGATCGACTGTCTGGGCAGGTATAGGCCGTTGGCCATGCGATTTGAAACCCCTCTTGTTCCCGCCCGCCTGATCCGCCGCTACAAACGATTTCTGGCCGACTGCATATTGGAGGATGGACGCGAAGTAACGGCCCACTGCGCCAATCCCGGCTCGATGATGGGATTGGCCGAGCCGGGCGAGAAAATCTGGCTGGAACCGAACGACGATCCGAAGAAAAAGCTGAAATTCGGCTGGCGGCTGGTCGATCATGAAAACGGTCATTTCACAGGGGTTGATACCTCGGTTCCGAACAAGGCCTTACGCATTGCGTTGGAGGCCGGAGAGCTTCCCGAATTGGCGCAGTACCAGAGCGTGCGCGCCGAAGTGAAGTACGGCGAAAACAGCCGCATTGATTTTCTGCTGACCCAACCCGGATTGCCGGATGCCTATGTCGAGGTCAAAAGCGTCACCCTTTCGCGCCAGCCGGGTCTGGCCGAGTTTCCGGACAGTGTTACCGCCCGCGGCGCCAAGCATCTGAGCGAGTTGTCAGCCATGGTGGCGCAGGGGCACCGGGCAGTCATGCTGTATCTGGTGCAGCGGACGGATTGCGACCGTTTTGCGCTGGCGTCAGATATCGACCCGGCTTACGCCACCGCGTTCGAGGTGGCACAGGCCAAGGGAGTGGAGCGTTTGGTCTATGGAACGCGCATTTCGCCCAAGGGCGTTTGGGTGGATGTAAACCGGATGAGGCAGCCTATTTGAAAAGCGGTTCTTAGAGCCCTATTCAACGCCCGGGCGAGGATGTGACGGAACCGACGGCCTGCTGCGACTTAGTTTTCTTCCTTCAGATCCGGCCACAATTCCGCATCCAGGCCTTGAATAAACGGGTCAAGCTGGATCGCCACCGTCCGCCAGCGCCCGACCGAGGACGCGCTGACCGGCTTTCTGATCTGCAAACTGCTGGCCGTCCTGACCGCATCCGAAGATTTTTGTGGCGACAACATAGCGTCTTCGAAGGGCAGATCGCAAATCCGTGCAAGCTTGGTGGCGGCATCGTTCAGGTTTTCGACCAGGTATTCGTATTGGATGTCGTGGATGCGACCCGGCAGCTCGTTTTGCCAATGCAGCATGTAGCGGCGATAGCGATTGGCCTCGGCCGCCATCCAATTCAGGTCATGTGTGAAATAGAGCCCTGCGGCCCCAAAATGTGTGCGCCACATGGAAAGGGCGATATCTCTTGGGTCCCTCTGAACATTCAGAATGACCGCGTTCGGGAAGGCCTGAGCCATGGCACCAATGAACGCGTAGTTGCCGGGGGCCTTGTCCACAAAGGCCACAGTGTTATCGGCAAGTTCGGGTAGATTATTGCTATAGAAATCCGTAAGTTTCTGCGCCTGCCGCAATTCCGAGGGCTGCGCTTCGGCCTTTCTGGCCCATTGGTGAACGCTGGCAAACTCCCCCAATCCCTGAACACGGGAATGTGCCGACAGAATGCGTTCGACAAGCGTTGTGCCCGATCTGGGCAGGCCGACGACAAAGATCGGGCGCGCGGCATCCGGGTGCGGATCAACTGCCGCAACGGGTAGGGGCGCAGCCAGCCGTTTCCGGCATTCCTTCGCGCTACGGGATTCCCAATTCTGAAAGCCTTCTCGCAACAGCTTGTGCGCTTCGCCGAGAAAATGCATCTCCTGCGGTGTGTCTTTGTCCCGCTGCGCCAGACTGGCGGCGGCGAAGCAGACCATCGCGGCAGCTTCCCGGTTGGGCATGGCGGCGCCAAGCGCCGATGAAACCTGGGTTTTCAAAGCCGATTGGTCATCCGGCGACAGGTTCGGAAGCTTTGCCATGAACTCAAGCGTTTCGGGATGTGCCGGTGCCATTTCAAATGCGGCGCGAGCATATGTCAGCGCATCATCCAGCCGACCCACGCCGACCAGAGCCTTGGCCAGACGCAGTTGTCCATAGTGGAACTTCGGATTCTGTCCGACGAGAGCGGTCAGCACATCGATGGCGCGGTCCCACTGACGCAGTTCATCCAGTATGTCTGCCTGCAGGCAATGCGCCTGCAAATTCGCCGGCTGGTGTTCGAGCACCTGCTCGATTGCGGCCAAAGATTTCTTAGGCTCACCTTCGCGTAGCAACGCCATTGCGCGGATGAACTGCTGCGGCGGTGTCAAAGGGGCTTTGGCACCAATCTTTGCGAGGAACCGCAGAGCTGCGTCCGCATCTCCGCCCTGAACCAGACTCAGGCCGTAATTCTGAATCAATTCCGGATTTGCCGGATCCAGGCGCCAGGCCTGTTCGAAATGCGTCTGGGCCAGCTTGAACTTTTGCTGCTGGATTGCGCTCAAACCCGCAAGTCTTGGCAGGGCCGGCACGTTTGGCCACTTCTTTGCGGCCTTGGTTGCACGTTTGAAAGCCCGCTCCGGTCGGCCGTTTTTGAGCAGGTCACCAATGCTGGCGATCTCGGCCCTTAGCTGGTCAGCTTTTAGCATCTGCGCGCCCTTCTCTCATTTACGCAACCGGGTAGGGTTTACCTTGTGCTATTTCATTCGGTCGCGAGGGTCCACCTGAGATGAGGCGTTTGGCCGCCGAGCACTTGATATTGTAACTGCGCGCCCTCTGGTACTTTCTGCACAAGCAGCGTAAAAGGAGTGCTGCGCGAAACATTTGGAGCCTAGCGTCGATGAAAGAACATCGTGGCCGTCTGACCAAGGACGGTATCCGCATTTACGAACAGGGTGACTTTGCCGGCATGCACGCGGCAGGGGCCTTGGCTGCGCGGATTCTCGACGACATTGCAGAGCACGTCTTTCCCGGCCAAAGCACAGGCGAGATTGACCGGATCATCACGCAGATGGTCGAGGATGCGGGCGCAAAGTCGGCGACCATCGGATACAAGGGCTATCAGCACGCCAGCTGCATTTCGGTCAACCACGTGGTCTGCCACGGAATTCCCGGCGACAAAAAGCTGAAAGATGGCGATATCCTGAATATCGATGTCACCGTCATCGTCGACGGCTGGTTCGGCGATACTTCGCGCATGTTTGTCGCAGGAAAGCTGCCGCGCAAGGCCGAGCGGTTAATCCAGGTGACCCATGACGCGCTGTTCAAAGGCATCGAAATGGTCAAGCCGGGCAATACCTTCGGCGATATCGGTCATGCCATACAGTCCTATGTCGAATCACATCGGATGAGTGTCGTGCGCGATTTCTGCGGTCATGGGCTGGGTCGCGTGTTCCACGCACCGCCCAATGTGCTGCATTACGGTCGTCCGGGAACCGGCGCAAAGCTGGAAGAGGGCATGTTCTTCACGATCGAGCCAATGGTGAATCTGGGCCGCCCCGAGACCAAGACCCTGGCCGATGACTGGACGGCTGTTACTCGCGACAAATCACTGTCTGCGCAGTTCGAACACTCGGTTGGTGTTACGGCGGATGGGGTCGAAATCTTCACCCTGTCACCGGGCGGAAAGTTCCACCCGACCTATTCGTCCTGATCCGCGGCCTGCTCGCGCAGGATTTTCAGCAGCAAAGTCTCATTACCCCAGGGTGTAAGTGCATCCTGGATGAAGACCGGCGCGCGCAGGGGTTTGGGCTCGGGCCCGGTCACGGTTTCGACATCCCGTGAAAAGGTCCAGAGCGGAGGGGTCAGTGCACGGTCCATGGACCGGATATTAGCACGATCGGTTCAAATACCCAAAAGCGCCGGAACCTCTGCCATGTCGGTAAATGGTTCAGCACCAAGGTCTGCCAGCTTCGCACCGTCCCCGTGCGGCGCATAGGCCAGACAGCGCATATTGGCGCGGATCGCGGCGGTTACGCCATTCTGGCTGTCTTCGATGACAACCGCAGAGGTCGCCCCAAACCGTTCGGCTGCCTTTTGAAACATCGTCGGATCAGGCTTGGCGGTTCCCAGCTCGTGTGCCGAATACATCACGTCGCTGAATCGGTCCCACAATCCGTTCTGTCCCAGCGTGATTTTCATCTTGTCCCGGCTGCCGTTTGAAGCGACGCAGAATGAAATTTCCTGTTGATCAAGCCTTTGGATCAATTCGGGGATGCCCGCCACCAAAGACACGCCTGCGCGCAGTCTGTCATAGGTTTGGGCATAAACCTGATCGACCCAATTGTCCGGTAAATCCGCACCCAACGCCCGCGCCTTGTCGCGCACGCCGGTCATAGTACCGCCAAGGAAAAAGCCAACGCTGTCTTCAAGGGTCAGGTTCAACCCAAATTGCGCGAGATTCTCGACCAGCACCTGATTGGACAATGGTTCACTGTCAACAAGTACGCCGTCGCAATCAAAAATGACCAAATCGTGCATGTGGGCCTCCGCCTGTTTCAGCCTGAAACATTCCGCCACATCAAGGAGATATGCGTATCGCCGTATTTCCGCGAGCCCTGCAGGTCGAACGCGTCGGGGGCAACCATCGGGGCGTTTTCCTCCCAGACCAAAAGGGCTTTGTCACTCACCCATCCGCCGGAAACCGCCGCCGCCACTGCCTTTTGACCCAGCGCTTTGCCGTACGGCGGATCAAGGAAGATCAAATCGCAAGGTGCCCCCGGATTGTCGGCCAAGCGGGTCGCGTCCCGCCGGATCAATTCGGTGCGGTCGGCGCTGCGGGTCAGATCGATATTCTTGCGAATGAGGCTCTGCGCCGCACGCCCGTCATCGACAAACGTGACATGCGCCGCGCCACGCGATAACGCCTCAAGCCCCAGCGCGCCGGTGCCGGCAAACAGATCCAACACGCGCAGACCTTCGAAATCGATCTGATGCGTCAGCACATTGAACAGGCTTTCGCGAACCCTGTCGGTAGTGGGGCGCAGATGCGCCCCCACATCCCCCTTGCCGACCGAGGCCAAGGCCCGGCCCCGGAACTCTCCGGCGATGATCCTCACGCCTTGAGCAGCGGTTTCAGATCCGCATCCGGATCGGCCACGATGGCCGGATCGGCAGTTTTGCCCGCGTCGATCAACCGCTTGCCAACCATATAGGCCCGCGGATCGTTCATCGCGTCCACGGCGATCAGCTGATCGCCCTTGTAGTACCAGAAGGAAACCGTCTGCCCTTCGCCCTGACGGGTCACCACGCGGTCATAGCCGGTGTTCAGGCCCGCGATCTGAAGCTTGACGTCATACTGATCCGACCAGAACCACGGCGTCGCAACATAGTCGCGCGCCGCGCCCAGCATGTTCTGAGCCACGATTTCCGCTTGATCGATGGCGTTGGGCACACTTTCCAGGCGAATGCGATTGCCTTGATGCGGGAACGACGCGCAGTCGCCCGCTGCCCAGATCGATGGATCAGATGTGCGGCCATGGGCATCGACCTTGATGCCGTTGTCCAGTTCCAGCCCCGCCATCTCGGCCAGTTGCGTCGACGGCGCGATGCCTACACCGACGACAACGAAATCGACCGGCAGCTCGGTGCCGTCAGACAGTACAGCGCCGGTAACCTTGCCACCTTCTCCGAGCAGGCGATCCAGCCCGACCCCTTCGCGGATGTCGGCGCCGTATGCGCCGTGCAAGCTGCGGAAATAGTCGCTGGTCTCGGGCGCGGCGACCCGTTGGAGGATACGGTCGGCCATCTCGACCAGAGTCACCTTGACCCCGCGCTTGGCGCAGACCGCCGCAGCCTCGAGCCCGATATAACCACCACCCACGATCAGGGCGCGCGCGCCTTCGGTGACGTACGGGCCCATCTCGTCGACATGGGCCAGATCACGCACCACGTGGACACCGCCCAGCTCGCCGCCAATGGCAGCAGGAAGACGGCGCGGGTCGGAACCGGTGGTCAGGGCCAGTTCGTCATAGTGGACTACCTCATCGCCCACAGTCACCGTCTTGGCCTGCGGATCGATTGCGGTCACGCGTTCGCCCAGACGCAGGGTGATGTTGTTCTCGGCATAAAAGCTCTCGGGACGCAGGAACAGGCGTTCCATCTCCATCTCGCCCAGCAGATAGGCCTTGGACAAGGGTGGGCGCTGATAGGGCAGATGCGGCTCGGCCCCGATCAGGGTGATATCGCCCTCGAACCCGTCCTTGCGCAGTCTTGCGACAAGCGATGCACCCGCCTGCCCGGCACCGATCACGACAATATGGCTCATGTTCCTCCCAGCCTGTCTTCTTTCTGTGGTCACCTTCGCTCGCTCACCTATATTGCGGCTGGGACCGACTCTGCAAATCCAAACGACAGGAGTACAAAAATGATTTCAACAGGTGACACGCTGCCTGACGCCACACTGCTTCAGATGGGCGCGAACGGCCCGGAAGAAGTTCGGATTTCAGACAAGACAAAGGGGCGCAAGGTCGTCATCTTCGCTGTCCCCGGCGCGTTTACCGGCACTTGCACAAATACGCATGTGCCCAGCTTCATTCGTACAAAAGAACAGTTCGATGCCAAAGGTGTGGATGAAATCATCTGCATATCGGTCAACGACCCCTTTGTGATGAATGCCTGGGGCGAGGCCACCAGCGCCACCAATGCTGGCCTGACCATGCTGGCTGATGCCACATCCGAATTCACCAAGGCGGTAGGCATGGACTTTGACGCGCCACCGGTCGGGCTTATCGCCCGGTCCAGGCGCTATGCGATGCTGGTTGAGGATGGCCAGGTCGTGGCGCTGAATCTGGAAGAAAACCCGGGCACCTGCGAGGTTTCTTCAGGCGAAGGGTTGTTGAAGGTGGTATGATCCCCTGGGCCCCCGGCGCTGCCCGGGGCCATATGAAACCTATTTAACTTGATACAACGCTCTGATGTGCGAATACTTGGCGCATACAATCAGGGAGTTTGTTGATGAAGTTTAAAGCAATTGCGCTTGTTTTGGGCTGCTCGGGCGCTTTGGCGGCCTGTGGCCCGGCCCCGACACCACAACAACAGGCTGCGCGCCAGCACGAGATTGCGTGCCTCAGCGGAACATTGGGCGGTGCGCTGATCGGTGGCGCCATCGGCAACCAGTTTGGCGGCGGGTCGGGCAAGACCATTCTGACAGCCGCGGGCGCGGCCGCCGGTGGTTTCGAAGGCCAGAGATACGCATGCTGAGGAGAGCTGAGATGAAAACCGTAACACCAGTGATCCTGACCCTGATGATGACCGGCGCAGCAATGGCCGAGAGCGTCGCAGAGCTGCACGAAGCCGAGTTGAAAGCCATCGACACGAATAATGACGGATTTCTGTCCAAAGACGAATTCAATGCGTTCTCGGATTATGCCTTTCAGGAAATGGACGATGACAAGAACGGAACCCTTGGTCTGAGCGAAGCAAAGCCGTTTCTGGATATCAAACAGTTCCAGTCCGTTGACCGGAATGGGGACAGCCTTATTTCCAGAGCAGAGTACGACTCGCAGATGAACGATGATTTCAACGCGGCTGATCTGGATGGCAATGGCCGCTTGGACTAGCGGCAGGAGCGTAAAATGAACAGATGGATCGGATTGGGCGCGGTTGCGCTGCTGGCGGCGTGCGACGTGCCGCAGGCACCCGTGGTGACGGGCCCGGACGGGCAGGAACGCATTCAGATCAATACCAGCGGGCTGACCTGCTACAAGACACGCTGCCTGGACATCAACCCGGCCGCGCGAAGCGTCCGGTCTGTCGGCAACCGCACGATCAGAATTCCGGGCAATATCAACGTCAGTGATGGCACGGTGACGCCGGCCGAGTTCGAACAGATGGGTACCGCTGCACTGCTGGCAGGCGGTATGGGATCACGCGGTGATCGCTAACAGACTGTCCATCTTGCGTGCCAGCTTGGCGTCCAGAGCCGAAAGGCCACCTACATCATGGGTGGAAAGCACCACCTCGACCGTGCGGTAGACATTGGACCATTCGGGGTGGTGGTTCCATTTCTCGGCAAAAATCGCCACCTGGGTCATCCAGCCGAAGGCGTGGACGAAATCCTCGAAGATGAAGGTCTTGGTGATCGCATCGCGATCTTCGACCATGGTCCAGCCATTTCTGAACAGCGGGTCCAGCAGCGGCCCGCGGGTCTCGGTCGACAATAGTTCGGTCATTGCTGTTCCTCCGGGTTCGATTTTCTGAACGGGCCGTAATCCGTCAGAATCTCGATCTCTTCTCCCACTGCATGGGCCTCGGCGTCCAGATATTTTGCAACAGCGTCCGCAAATCCCGGATCGCCGATCCAGTGCAGGCTGTAGGTGCGGGTGGGCAAATAGCCCCGCGCCAGCTTGTGCTCGCCCTGCGCACCGGCTTCGACACGGGCAAGGCCGTGAGCAATGGCAAAGTCGATCGCCCTATAATAACACAGTTCGAAATGCAGGCAGGGGTGATGCTCGACACAGCCCCAATAACGCCCGAAAAGCGTTTCGCGCCCAATGAAGTTCAATGCACCGGCGACCGGGTAGCCATTGCGCTCGGCCAGGACCAGGGCCATGTCCCCGGCCAATGTTTCCTGCGCAATATCAAAGAATTGGCGGGTCAGGTAAGGCGCGCCCCATTTGCGGGACCCGGTATCCTGATAAAAGCGCCAGAAGGCATCCCAATGTTCGGGACGCAGGTCAGCTTCGGTCAGAGTACGAATTTCGCCGCCAAATCCGCAGGCTTGCGCCCGCTCCTTGCGGATATTCTTGCGCTTGCGGGACGACAGGGCGGCCAGAAACCCATCAAAATCCGTGTAGCCGCCATTCAGCCAGTGAAACTGCTGCGAGGTTCGCGGCAACAGTCCCATCTGCTCACCCGCCAGCGCTTCGGCCTCGGTGCAGAACGTGGCATGCAAGGATGATACCCTGTTTTCGGCGGCCAGTTGCACTGCCCCCTGCACCAGCGCCGACATGCCCACAGCGTCATATCCGGGCCGGACAAGAAACCGCCGCCCGGTGGCCGGGGTAAACGGAACCGCGATCTGCAGTTTCGGATAGTATCGACCCCCGGCGCTCTCGTAGGCGTGCGCCCAACTGTGGTCAAAGATGTACTCGCCCTGACTGTGGGATTTTGCATACATCGGCGCCGCGCCGATCAGCATTCCGTCCAGATATGCGGTCAGGTATTGGGGCTGCCAACCCGTACCGCGCCCAACCGAGCCGCTTTCCTCAAGTGCGGACAAAAACCGATGTGTCGTGAACGGATCCAACGGGCGTCCGCCATCGGCTGTTTCAGGGCAGGCGCAACTGTCCCACTCGACCGCAGAAATCTGCGAAAGCGAGCTCAGAACCCGAACTTCAATTTGTGCCTGATCCATGTCCCCTCCGCGCCTGACCTTTATCTGTGACGGCGCGGGGTGGGATCAACCCGGATGCGGTGCCAAATAACCCTCGAATGTCACATTGTCGGCAACTCTGCGCGCCAGCGCCTCTTGTTCGGGCGAACGAACGGTCCAGCACAGAATCGGCACGCCCTGCGCCTTCAGCTCGGCCACGCGGGGACTGTCCAAATCCTTTACGTCGTGACTGATGAAGCTGGCACCAACGCGATCGAAATCCCGAACGGCGCGCAAATTTTCACAGGTTTCGGCGGGCAGTGCCCAACCGTTGGGGTCATAGGCACTGGTAACCAGCCCGCGCGGCAAATCCGGGGCCAGCCGGGCCAGTTCCGCGACGCTGTGCGGGTTGAAGGACATTAATGCAACCGGACCATCGTATCCCTTCAAGGCACGGATCGCATCCTGCTCCAGTATCCCGATTTCTGGCCCCATGGCCCCGTCCTGATCTTTGAATTCGATCAGCAGCGGCACTTTTCCGGCGACCAGTTCCAATACCTCGTCCAGTGTCGGAATGCCGTCGTCAGCGCATAGCAATTGCGTGGCCTGGGCCTGTTCGGCGCTGATCTGACGGATCGGACCCGGCTGGCCGGTCAGACGGGCCAAGTCATAGTCATGAAAGACCATCGCCCGACCATCGGCGGTAAGTTGCAGATCGATTTCGATCCCATAGCCTGCGTCGACTGCGGCACGGATTGCCGCCCGGCTGTTTTCCGGGCGGTTGTCAGATTTGTCATGCAGTGCCCGATGCGCGATCGGGCTTTGCAGGAACTCTGCTGGCAGAGGCGGTGTCATTGAACCTCGAAAATGCCTTCGATTTCGACGGCAACACCCAACGGCAGAGACGCGGCGCTGACAGCCGAGCGCGAGTGGCGACCGGCTTCACCCAGTGCTTCGACCAAAAAATCGGAGGCGCCATTGATCACCTGCGGTTGCGCCGTAAAATCGGCTGTCGAGTTCACGAACCCGGTCAACTTGATCACACGCACCAGTTTATCGATGTCGCCGCCACAGGCCGCCTTGACCTGTGCCAGAAGGTTGATGGCGCAAACCCGTGCCGCAGCCGCGCCTGCTTCCACATCCATGTTCTCACCCAGCTTACCGGTGATCAGATCTTCGGCCTTGGAAATCTGGCCCGAGACGTAAACGATGTTACCGACGCGCACGAAGGGTACGTAATTCGCCGCCGGCGCAGGTGCGTCCGGCAGATTGACGCCCAGGCTGTCCAGTTTTGCTGCGATGCTCATGAGTTGATCCTCATCAAAATTTCGACTCGCGCGGACGCTAACCGGGATGGCGCGCTTCGAAAAGTCGGAAACCGGCTTTTTCGTCATCTGCCACGATCTGAGCGTAAGTTCTCTTATTCCGGCAGTGGTGATTTCGGTCACTTTACCGGATTGTGTTTGTCGGGTTAAAGGCTAGGTGTTTCAATTCCAGTTTGAAACTTTTATGTGTCAGCAACTTGAGGCCCCACCGCCCGGCCGCAGCAGTATCGATTGAATGCCGGACAACATTGAGCTGGCGATCTGGAGTAACGAAAGACCGTGTCGAGCAGATTCCGTTTGAAACATTTTTTCACGCTGTCCGTCATGGCAGTGCTGAGCGCCTGCGCAACGCAGCCGCCGGAAGAAGCGGCCCGTGGTGAGATCTTCGATCCTTACGAGAATGCGAACCGTGGCATTCACAAGTTCAATCTGGGGGTCGACCGGTTTCTGTTTCGCCCGGCCTCGAAGGGCTATGTGAAAATCGTGCCCGACCCCATGGTCACCAGTTTCAGCACTTTTGCCGAGAACCTGACTTTGCCCGGACAAGCAGTCGATTACCTGCTGCAGGGCAATCTCAAGCAGTCCGGCAACGCGCTGCTGCGCTTTGTCATCAACATGACAGTTGGCGGTGCAGGCTTGTCGTCGCCCGCGGATGAATTGAACCTGCCCCCTGTGGATACCGACTTTGGCGAAACGCTGCATGTCTGGGGCTTTGGCGAAGGCGCGTATGTCGAGCTGCCCTTCTATGGCCCGTCGACCACGCGCGATGCCGTGGGCGTTGTGGTCAATCTCTTTTCGAATCCGATTAACTTCAGCCCGACACGCCCGGCGGACAACCTGGGTGTCTATGCCGAGATCGTCCGGCGGATGGGTGACCGGGGCCGGTTCTCGGATACGGTCGACTCGATTTTGTATGAAAGTGCAGACAGTTACGCGCAGGCTCGTCTGATCTATCTGCAAAACCGTCGCTTCGAACTGGCAAGGGATGACGAAGAGGCCTATCTGGGACTGTATGACGACCCCTATGCCGTAACCGGGACCGACCCCGTCAGAGACCCCTATCTCGACCCTTACGAGGACCCCTATGCCGAATAACCTGATGAACCGTCGCCGATTTGTCGCAACGGCCCTGACCGGGCTGGCGGCTGTCACATTACCCCTGCCCGCATTTGCGTTGACCGAGGACGGTGCCAAGCAACTGGTCAATAGCGTGGTCGCCGATATCACTCGTGTCATCGAGTCCGGCAAATCCGAAAACGCTATGCTGCGAGATTTCCAGAAGATTTTTGTACAATATGGCGACGTGCCGATCATGGCGCGCTATGCCCTGGGTGTCGAAGCCCGCAGCGCGTCCCCTTCCCAGATGCGCCAGTTCACCAAGGCGTTCGAGCGTTATATCTCGCGCAAATACGGCCGCCGGTTCCGCGAATTCATCGGCGGGGAAGTGACCGTTCGCAATGCGCGCAAGATCAAGGCTGGGTATGAGGTCAGAACCTCGGTCAAGCTGCAGGGTTCGGCGCCGTTTGACGTGACCTTCCTGGTGTCGGACAAATCCGGTAAAGGCAAATTCTTCAACATGTTTATCGAAGGCGTGAACCTGCTGCTGACCGAACGGACCGAGATCGGGGCGATGCTGGATGCACGCAAAGGCAATCTGAACCAGTTGATCAAGGACCTGAACAAGACCGGCTGATACGGTCCGCGTTTTTCTGAATAACAGCCGCGCGATCACCTCGCGCGGCTGTTTTCTTAGTTCAATCGTTCACCGGTTTCTTTCGCGAAATAGGAAACCTTGCTCATATCGAAAGCGAGATTCAGCATCTCACCCGCCTGCGCGCTGGTTTCCGCATGCAGACGCGCCGTCACCTGTTTGCCACCCAGTTCAGAAACCACGTAAGTGTCCGCGCCCGCAGGTTCGACCATGTCGACCAGACAGGCGGCCTCCTGCACGCCAGCACCGGCCCGAAACCCGGCCTCGGCAATGTCTTCGGGGCGCAGACCCAGAATGACATCCGGTGGCAATGACAGGTCGCGCGCGTCGGTGAGCACGAGAGGCTCTCCAGCTTCGCGGGCTATCGAAATCTGAGTTCCGGATCCGTTTTTTGTTGCTTTCGCCGGGATCAGGTTCATCGCGGGTGAGCCCATGAAGTCGGCTACGAACAAGTTGGCCGGATTGTTGTAAATCTCGGCCGGGCTGCCGATCTGTTGCACGATCCCGCCCTTCAGTACCACGATCTTGGTCGCCAATGTCATCGCTTCGATCTGATCATGCGTCACATAGACAATCGAGGCATCCAGCGTCTGGTGCAGCTTCTTGATTTCGGTCCGCATCTCAACCCGCAGCTTGGCGTCGAGATTCGACAGCGGCTCGTCAAACAGGAACAGCTTTGGATCGCGCACCAGCGCCCGGCCCATTGCCACACGCTGACGTTGCCCTCCCGACAACTGGCTGGGACGGCGGTTCAGCAATTGCTCGATCTGCAGCAGGGAGGCGACCTCTTTCAGCTTCGCGTCCTGCGTGGCGGCATCGACGCCGCGCACCTTCATGCCAAAGGTGATGTTCTTGGCCACCGACATGGTTGGGTACAGCGCATAGGACTGGAACACCATGGCGATGTCGCGATCCTTGGGGCTGACATGGGTCATGTCCTTCCCCCCGATGGCCAGCGTCCCGCCGGTGATCGGCTCCAGCCCTGCAATACAGTTCAGTAGGGTGGACTTGCCGCAACCCGACGGGCCGACCAGCACCAGGAAATCGCCCGGTTCGATCGAGATGTTGATGTCCTTCAGAATCTCGGTCGCGCCGTAATTCTTGTAGAGGTTGTTGATATCGAGGATGGGAGCCATGGGTCTTATCCCTTCACGGAACCGGCGGTCAGGCCGCGGATGAAATACTTACCGGCAACGACATAGACGAGCAGCGTCGGCAGCCCCGCGATGATCGCGGCGGCCATGTCGACGTTGTACTCTTTGACGCCGGTGGTGGAGTTTACGATGTTGTTGAGCGCCACGGTCACGGGCTGCGTGCCCGCCTGGCTGAACGACACACCGAACAGAAAGTCGTTCCAGATCTGCGTGAACTGCCAGATCACCGTCACCACAATGATGGGCAGAGACAATGGCAGGAAGATCGACCAGAAAATCCGCAGGAAACCAGCCCCATCGACGCGCGCCGCCTTGGTCAGCTCGGACGGAATGGTGACATAGTAGTTGCGGAAGAACAGCGTGGTGAAACCAAGGCCATAGATCACGTGGACAAAGATCAGGCCCGGAATGGTGCCCGCGATGCCCATGATACCCAGCAGACGTGCCATCGGCAGCAGGACCACCTGAAACGGGATGAAGCAACCAAACAACATCAGCGAGAAGATGATGTTGGCCCCTTTGAACCGCCACTGCGCCACGACATAGCCATTCAGCGCGCCCAGCAGGGTTGAAAGGGCAACCGCCGGTACCGCGATCAGGACGGAGTTCCAGAAATAGGGCCGCAGACCTTCACATTGGATACCGGTACAAGCGCTGGACCATGCGGTTTTCCAGGCATCGAGGCTGACTTCGCGCGGCAGCGAGATCAGGGACCCGGTGCGGATTTCTTCAAGGCTTTTCAGCGATGTGGTCACCATCACAAACAGCGGCATCAGGTAGTACAGCGCGAAGAGGCCCAGCAGGACATAGAGCAGCCAACGCAAGGCAATCTTGCCGGTGGCTCTCTGCGAGCGGGTTTGTGTTTGGGGCATTGACAGATCAGTCATTTTTCGCCCTCAGCTCTGAGTAAAGGTAGGGAACCACGATGGCAAAGACGACCAGCATCATGATCATCGCGGACGACGCCGCCTGACCGATGTCGCCGCGCGAAAACGCCATGGCGTACATGTAGGTGGCGGGCAGATCGGTCGCGTAGCCCGGGCCACCACCAGTCAAGGCAATAACCAAATCAAAGCTTTTGATCGCAAGGTGGGCCAGCACAATGAAGGCGGACAGGAAGATCGGGGCCATCGACGGGATGATGATTGCGGTATAGATGCGCCAAGTGGGGATACCATCGACCTGCGCGGCCTTGATGATCTCTCCATCCACCGACCGCAGGCCAGCCAGAAACAGCGCCATGACGAAGCCCGAGCTCTGCCAGATCGCGGCAATCACGATGGTGTAGATCGCGTAATCGGGGTTCACCAGCCAGTCGAATTCAAAGTTTGGAAAACCCCACCCCTGCACCATGGATTCGATGCCCAGACCCGGGTTCAAAATCCACTTCCACGCTGTACCGGTCACGATCATCGACAGCGCCATAGGGTACAGATAGATGGTGCGGATCGCTCCTTCGACGCGGATCTTCTGATCCAGCAGAATGGCCAGCAACAGGCCCAGTACCATCGCGATGACGATGAACAGCGCGCCAAAGATATACAGGTTGTTGATCGCCGTATCCCAGCGGGGCGAGTCGAACAGGCGTTCATACTGGATGAAGCCCTTGATCTCGTATTTCGGCAGTAGTTTTGATCGTGTCAGCGACACCCACGCGGTCCATCCGATAAAGCCGTAGACAAAGATCAATACGGCGATGAACGACGGTGCCAGCACCACCTTGGGCAGGTGGTTTTCCAGCCATTCGGACATTTTAGCCTCCGGGGAAAGATGCTCTGCCCCGCAGTATAGGGGGCAGAGCGTATTGGATCAGTAGCTGTTTGCCACTGCGTCCGCCAGTTGCTGAACCGCGTCAGCCGAGGACATATCCGAGTTGAAATGCGCGGTCACAACGTCGGTGATCGCACCGGCCTGCGACCCGCGCAGCGCCATGCCATGCGCGTAGGACGGCAGCAACGAACCGCCAGCCGAGGTCGAGCCCATATCTTCGGCCGAGATTTTGGCGCAGATGTCGAACGCATCCAGCGCCACATCGGTCCGCGCCGGGATCGAGCCCTTGTTCAGGTTGAACACTTCCTGGAAGTTCGGTGCCACGATCAGCTTGGCCAGCAGTTCCTGACCGGCGCGGTTGTCGTCGCCTTCTACTTCGAACATGGCAAAGCTGTCGACGTTGTACAGATATCCGTCGCCGGGGGTCGAGGCGCACAGGAAATCTTCGCCGGGGGTTTTGCCAGCGGCCAGGAATTCACCCTTGGCCCAGTCACCCATGATCTGGAATGCCGCCTCGCCATTCATCACCATTGCGGTGGCAAGGTTCCAGTCACGGCCCGAGAAGTTTTCGTCAACAAAGCCACGCAGGGTGCGCATCTGGTCAAAAACCTGAACCATGGTGTCAGAGGTCAGCGCCTCGGGGTCGAGATCAACGAGAGCCTTCTGATAGAACTCCGGCCCGCCCAGACCCAGAGCAACTGCCTCGAACACGGTGGCGTCCTGCCAAGCCTGACCGCCATGCGCCAGCGGGATCACACCAGCAGCCTGCAGTTTTTCTGCCGCGGCGTTGAATTCGTCCCATGTGGTCGGCATTTCGATGTCGTTTGCGGCCAGAACGTCAGCGTTCGCCCAGATCCAGTCGATGCGATGGACGTTCACTGGGGCGGCACACCACGTGCCTTCGCACATCATGTGACCAGCGATCGACGCGGGCAGAACGTCGGCCCAGCCCTCGGCTTCGGCAACGTTCGAAATGTCAGCCAGCACGCCCTCTTCATACCATTCCTGAATCGCAGGGCCTTTCAGCTGAACCGCGGTCGGTGCGTTACCTGCCAGGACACGTGCACGCAGTGCGGTCATCGCGGCATCACCGCCGCCGCCCGCGACGGGCATATCGGTCCAGGTACCGCCGTTCGAGGCGAACTCTTCCTGCAAAACGGCCACTGATTTGGCCTCGCCGCCGGATGTCCACCAGTGCAGAACCTCCGCCTGCGGTTCCGCCACAACGGACGACCCGGCCGCAACGGCCAAAGTCGACACGGTGGCAAATGCAAAACGTTTCATTTCTTGTCTCCTCCCTGAGAATTTCTTGCCGCCCAGACGGCAGCCATGTGCGCCATTCTGAGGCCATTATGCCGTCTGACAACGGATAATCCGGGTCAAAGCACTGACAAACGGGAAATTTTCACCGCTTTTGTTACAGCATGTTACGTTGACCTTGAATCCGTTGCAGAACGTTACAATTGGCGGCAACACCGGAGGGCAGATTGGGAGGAAAAGCAGCGTGAGCATTCCGCGACTCTTGGTGGTGGATGACGATCCGGACATGCGTTCGATGATGACCCAGTTCTTTCAGCAGAACGGTTTCATCGCCCTGCCCGCCAGTTCCGAGACCGAAGTGCAGCGGCATCTGACATCCGGGCGCATCGACCTGATCCTGCTGGACGTGATGCTGGGTGACGAGAACGGCGTGGAAATCTGCGCCCGCCTGCGACGCGAACAGGATGTGCCTATCATTCTCGTCTCGGCCCTTTCGGCAGATCATCAGCGTATGGCCGGTTACGAAGTCGGTGCCGATGACTACATTGCCAAACCGTTCAACCCCCAGCTGCTGCTGGCCCGCGTCCGGGCCGTGATGCAGCGGGCGCGACGCACTCCGTCCCTGGCCTATCGTCGCCGGACCCGCACCTTTCGGTTTGGTGGTTGGATCTATGACGGCAAGCGGGATGAAGTGCATTCGCCCGAAGGCTATCTGGTGTCCCTGTCACAGCGGGAAACTGCCCTGCTCAAGGTCTTGCTGGCCAACCCGCATATCCCACTGACCCGAGACGAGATCGCCGCCGCCCTTGACGTCACCCGCGAAGCGGACAAGCCCGAGGCACAAGGACGTGCCATCGACATGCTTGTGGGTCGTCTGCGCTCGAAGATCGAGGCCAACCCGAAAGATCCGCACATGTTGCGGACCGAGCGCGGCGTGGGATATGTCTTTGCGGCTGACGTCGTGGTGGAAGAGGACACATGACCCTGCGCCTGCGCAGTCTGGGCTGGGTATGGTCACTGGCCGGGTTTGCCTCGGGAATGCTGTCGGCCGGATTGTGGTTTGCATCGTCGCAAGCCTGGGACAGATACCTGACGCGATCCTTCGTAGCCGGTTTTGCCGTCTATGAAGAGTTGCGAACGGGGCTGGGCCAAACCCCCGGGATTACGATTGCGCCCTTGCCGGCCGAGACCGCCGCCCTGGCGCAGGCCGGCATGTTCGAACAGATGCCCGGTTTTTCCGGTCGTCGATTTGTCACCAACCTGTCTATCCTGACCGACAGTTCCGCTCCGCTGAGCGGGCGCGAGCTGACTCTGGCCGTGATGTCGGACCGTTTGGTGTATCCGATTTCAGGTATCGTATCTGGCAGCGACCAGACCGGGCCCGAGAAAATGGGCAACCTGACGCGCCTATTGGCAACCTATTGCAGCGAGCCCATCCTGATCGCGCAATTCGGTCGCGGCCCGTGGCAGCAGGTGGACGGAACGGATATCTGGGGATGCAAGGCGGCCCCGGCAGATCTTCGATTGCCAGCCATTCTTGCAGCGGTAGTGACACTGGCCGTCATTCTGACGTCGATCGGAAATGTCTCGGACAGCTTTACCCGCTTTTCGCAGGCCCTGAGGGACCGCAGGCGCCGGGGCGGGCCCGAAAGCTATGATGCTGACGGTCCGGAAGAGTTGCGGGATATCGTTTCCGCAGTGAATGCCCATCTGGATGCCGAACGCGCACAGCTGGAAAAACGTGCCATCGTGCTGTCGGGCGTCAGCCATGATCTGGGCACGCCAGCGACCCGTGTCAGATTGCGCGCGGCGCTGATCCCCGATGACGAACTGCGCGAAAAGCTTGAAGCTGACGTTGACCAGATGACGGGCATGATCGAAAGCGTTCTGACTTACACCCGGTCCGAACTGAGCGTCGAGGAACCGCGCCAGATTTCTCTTACTTCCCTCGTGGAATCGATGGTTGCCGATTATCAGGACATGGGCCAGCCCGTGACCCTGAAGGAAACAGCGCCGGTGATCGTCGAGGGGGCGCCGTCGGTCTTCATGTCGCGCCGGGGCCGGGGGTCTTTGACCGAAACCCGGCGCATTCTGGTCACGGCGCGTCCAATCTCGTTGAAACGCGCCCTGACGAACCTGATCGACAACGCGCTGAAATACGGCCGCCGCGCCGAGGTCACGCTGGAGACAGACGCGCAGACTGCCACCATTATTGTCGAGGACAAGGGAACCGACCTGTCCGTCGAAGACATCGAGGCGCTGCTGAAACCATTTCGACGTGGCTCGAATACCGGGTCGTCCGACGGGTTCGGGTTGGGGCTGACGATCGCCACGACCGTGGCCGAACAACATGGCGGCACGCTGCAATTCGAAGCGGGCGATCAGGGCCTGCGCGCCCGTTTGCAGATCACTCGGCACTAGGCGTTATGGCGCGTAACTGCGCACCAATGCCCCTGCGATCAGGGCCCACCCATCGGCAATCACAAAAAAAGCAAGCTTGAACGGCAAGGAAACAGTGGCCGGCGGGACCATCATCATGCCCATCGACATCAGGACGGCCGCCACGACCAGGTCGATGATCAGAAACGGAAGGAAGATCAGAAACCCGATCTGAAAGGCCCGCGCAATTTCCGACAGCATGAAGGAAGGCATCAACACCGACAATGGCGCCTTGGGCGATAGCTGCATCGCCTCTCCATCCGGTCGCAATGACGCCATGGCCTGGAACGTCTCTGTATCCAGACGGGCCGCCATGAACTCGCGAAAGGGAATCAAGGCGCGCTCCAAGGCGGGTTCCACTTCCAGAGTTTCGTCAACCAGGGGTTTGATACCAATGGTCCAGGCTTCCGAAAACACGGGCTCCATGATGAAATAGGTCAGAAACAGCGCAAGGCTGACGATCAGCATGTTGGGTGGCGATTGCTGCAATCCGATGCCCTGCCGCAAGATTGCCAGCACCGTGATGAGGAACGGGAAACAGGTGATCATGATCGCGATCCCCGGCGCAAGGCTCAGCACCGTGATCAACAGGATAAGCTGAATGGTCCGGGCCGAAATCGAACCGCCATCGCCCAGCGACAGCGACAACTCCTGCGCCACGGCCATCGAGGGCAACAGGAGAACCACTGCCGCCGGCCAGATCAGATGGCGCATTATCCGATCCCGTTCTGCAAATCCGCAATCTCGGTCAAGCGTACTGCAAGTTGCCCGGCCTGATCGCCTTCCATTTCTTCCAGTAATCCGCGGGCAACAAGGCGATCACCGACATACAGGTCCACCGGGTCTTCAATCCGCTTGTCAAGCGTCAGAACGGCGTTTTCACCCATGTTCAGCAAATCGCGGATCAGCGGGCGCGCGCGGCCGACAGAGACGGTCACTTCAATCGGAACGGTCTCGAACGGATTGGATTTTTCGGATTTCTGGGCTTGGGGATCACTCATTTGACAAAGCCTCTTTTGCTTCAAATACATAGGCGTCGAATGCGCCGGAAATGGCGGTCAGCAAGGCTCCGCAGTCCATCTCGGACCTGGCGGAGCCGACATGCAGTCTGGCCTGACCTGGTTGCAGCGCCGTGTCTTCGATAACCTGAGGTTGCGGAGACAAATCCTGCGGGATCAGCGGTTCAACCTGCGCAGCTGTTCCGACGGGCACCCGCAGGATCATCGGCTGCCCTATTTGATCTTTCGCCAGCTCGCACAACTGGGCCACCAGACGTGCCGCAAAACCTTTATCCAAAATCTCCGGCAGAACCGTCTGGACGAGGCTTTGAAACATCGGTTCCAGTGACAGCGTCATACGGGTCAACGCCTCGTGATAAGTAAAGGACAGGTCCGACAACGCGCTGGTCAATTCGGCGCTAAGCTGATCGCGCCCCTGATCCTGCGCCTGAACGGCATCTTCCCAACCCGCGCCGTATCCTTTCTCGAATGCGGCAAGACGCTGCTCCTCTAGCGCGTCATCGTCCAGCAGATGTATCGCGCCGGTGCCGACCTGAACCGAAAAGTCCTCAAGGAGATGGGCAATGGACATCACACCTTCTCCTCGCTTTCTTCAAGCCAGCTGCGCAGGATTTCAACTGTCTCCTCCTGCTTGTCGCCGATCATGGCACGCAGGCGGTCCACCGCATCCTCGCTTTGACCTCCGGTCAGCGCTGGGACATTCTGCTGGCTTTGATTGGGCAGCGGGGCGAAGTCCTGAGAGTCTTCGGTGGCGATCTCTCCTACCAGGTAGGGTGACGCATCCGCCTGCGGTTCAACGCCTGCGGGCAGCAGGGACGGAGCTGTTGCCGGGTTCGTCAGGATCGGCCGGATTACAAACAGACCCAAAACAAGGGAAACAAGCGCCAACACAGCCATCTGGATCAACGCCATTGCGTCGAGATGGATCTTCTGCCACAGCGATGCCGCTGCTAACGTGCCCCGTGGTTCAACCGCAGGCAGATCCAGTGACTTCAGTGTAATGACATCTCCGCGCTCGGGATCAAAGCCAACGGCTGACGCCACCAATTCCTCCAGCGCATCAAGCTCGGGCTGAGGCATAGGTTCGAATGTATCCACGCCGTCTGCGCCGACGGTACGCGTGCCGTTCACAAGTACCGCCACCGTCAACCGTTTGATCGCACCGGGCGCTCGATGCACCTCCAGCTCGGTTTCGGACACTTCGTAATTCACCCGTTCACGGGTCTGGGTGGTCGTCGAGTTGGATTCGTCGCCGCCCGCCCCATCACCGTCCGGAAGGTTGGAGGCAACAGTCACCTCGGCAGACTGATTGCGCGCACTGTCCGACCGTTCCTCGACATCCGTGCTGATGGCGACGCGTCCCTTGGGGTCGAAGCGCCGCTCGCGGATCGACTCGGTCTCGGTCACTGTATCCACACTGACCTCAACCACAGCATTGCCAGCGCCGACACGAGCCTCGACCAAGCGCAAAACGCGTTCGCGCAGCTGGTTCGCCTTGTCATCCGACGTGTCGGTAGCGGTAACCGTATCCTGCACTCCGATAACCGTGCCGTTTGAATCGACTACCGCGACATTTTCCGAAGCCAGCCCACTGACCGCCGAGGCAACCAGAAACCGGATCGCCTTGGCCTGATCGCCGGTAATCTGAGACCCGGACGGCACCAGATAGACGGATGCAGTCGGCGCAACGCTGCGCTGGAACGGGTTTGACGATCCATTGGCGATATGAACGCGTGCCTGGCTGACATGAGGGCTGCCGACAATCGTCCGCGCCAGCTCGCCTTCTTTTGCGCGCCAGTATGCGGCGTCGAACATCTGCGACGTGGTGCCGAAGCCGCTGAGCGAATCCAACAGCTCATATCCCCGATTGCCGTTCGTCGGCAGCCCTTCGCTGGCCAGAGTCATGCGCAGCTCGTCCCGATGTCGCCCGGGGACATAGATTGAACCACCCTTGATCTCGTAAGGAACACCCCGCTGATCCAGCGAACGCACGATATCCCCGGCGGCACCACTTTCCAGCCCCGCGTAAAGCAATGTCATCGAAGGCGCCGTTGCAATTCGCGACATGGCGAGAACACCCAGGAACACCAGCACGACGGCGCCGGCCACTATGATTTGCTTGCGCCTGTCCAAACTTGCCCAGACAGCTCCGATCTGCTGCACGCTCACCTCCGACTCGCCGACATTCTGTGCGGCTCGCCCCATGTTTGAACGATTGCCCTTAACAATCGGTTAGTCCCTGCGGGGTTATGACACTTGTCGAACGCAAGGATGAGGACGTCATGACCGGCGCAACAACAGAAGAGGCAGAAGCCCCTAAGAAGTCGGGGAAAAAGGGCATGATCATTGCGGTGATTCTGGCTGTCGCGGGTGCGGCGGCCGGGTTCTTTGTCACCAGCTCTGGCCTGCTGCCAATCGGTACCAAAGCCTCGCCGATTGAGGCGGCGGATAAGGGTGAGGGCAGATCCGCAGACGCTTTGCCCAATGTCGCATTTGTCGATCTGCCTCCGGTGATCATCTCAGTCGATGCGGGCGATTCTCGCCACCTGAAGTTTCACGCCCAGCTTGAGGTGAACGCAAACCATGTTGGTGAAGTGGAAAAGATGCAGCCGCGAATCATGGACGTGCTGAACAACTATTTGCGCGCGGTCGAGCTGAGCGATCTTGAGGATTCTCTGGCGCTGGTCCGAATCCGGGGCCACTTGCTGCGGCGTATTGGAATCGTGGTCGGCGAAGGACGCGTGCGCGATGTCCTCGTCATGGAATTCGTTTTGAACTAGGAGGCGAAGTTGGAACTGATAGCGGATATTCTGCTGGTCGCAGGCGCACTTGGTGCGGGGCTGTATTGCTTTGTTCTGGCCCGGCGCCTGAAACGGTTTACCGATCTTGAGAAGGGTGTTGGCGGAGCGGTGTCCGTTCTGTCGGCGCAAGCGGACGAGCTGAAGACTTCGCTGGAGTCCGCGCGCGTGGCGTCTGATCGGTCAGGAGAAACGCTGCAGGCCCTGACCGAGCGTGCGGAATCAGTCGCCCAACGTCTGGAACTGATGATGGCATCGATGCACGACGTGATCCCGGACGATTCTGCCAAAACCGAGACCACGTCGGAACCTGTGCACATCGCTGAGGACAGCTCGCCCGATCAAGAAGAAAAAGCGGAGGAGTCCGAAGCTGGAGAACCCAAGACGACGACCAAATCCGAAACAACCGTCGCGCCGGTAACAGAAACGAACGCCGGGCAGTCAAAAGCCCCGGAGGGGATCATGTTCTTTCGCCACGCACGGGTGCAGGGCAGAACATCACAATGACCAAGGTGCCGAAGCAGAACGGGTCAAAACGGTCGCGCGGCGGCGTTCTGACCGTGATTTCGCTGCTGATGATCGGGTCGGCGGTAATTCGTTTGGGGCTGGAGGCAGGCCCGGCGCTGGCCCGCAGCGTCGAACCAGGCAAGTCCCCAACAGATGGGTCCATGGCAGAAGGAACTTCAGAGGCCGATTTGCAGGTTCTTTTGACTGAATTGCTGCGCCGAGAAGAAAACCTGAACCGCCGGGAGGCACTTCTTTTGGACAAGGAAAGGGCTCAGGAAATCGCACAGTTTGCAATCGAAAGCCGACTGGCCGCGCTGCAGGATGCGGAAGACTCTTTGCGCGAGACGCTGGCAGTAGCCGACAAGGCCGCAGAAACCGATCTGACGCGTCTTACGGATGTCTATCAGAACATGAAACCCAAGGATGCTGCGGCCTTGTTCGAAACGATGGACCCCGTTTTTGCGGCGGGCTTTCTGTCTCGAATGCCACCTGATGCTGCGGCAGGTGTGATGGCTGGGCTCAGCCCCGAAGCCGCATACACGATTAGTGTCGTCATGGCTGGCCGCAATGCATCAGCGCCGGAGGAATAGCTGAAATGTGCTGCCACCCCGATTTCCAAACCGCCGGAGACTTCGCATGATTGGACTGATTGGAATTGCCTGTATCTTCGTCATGGTTTTCGGCGGATATCTCGCTGCCGGGGGCAAGATGGCGATCATTTTGAAGTCGCTACCTTTCGAAATGATGATGATCGGCGGCGCGGCTATTGGCGCATTTCTGATCAGCAATGACATGAGCGCGGTCAAACACACGGCCAAGGACATGGGAAAGGTTTTCAAAGGCCCGAAATGGAAACCCGAAGACTATCGGGATCTGCTGTGCCTTCTGTTCTCGCTCATCCGCATCGCGCGCGCCAACCCCGTGGAGGTGGAGCAGCATATTGAGGATCCCCAATCCTCGGACCTGTTTTCGACCTATCCCAAAATCCAGGCCGACAAGGAGGCGGTGGACCTGATCTGCGACACCATGCGGTCGGCCGCGATGAACTACGACGATCCTCATCAGGTCGAAGAGGTTCTGGAAAAACGGATGGAAGCGAATTTTCATCACGCCATGCATTCCAGCCACGCATTGCAGACCGTAGCGGACGGGCTGCCCGCGCTTGGGATTGTGGCGGCCGTTCTGGGTGTCATCAAGACGATGGGCTCGATCGACCAACCACCGGAAGTGTTGGGAAAGCTGATTGGTGGGGCTCTGGTCGGTACGTTCCTTGGTGTTTTCCTCGCTTATGGCCTGGTTGGCCCCTTCGCGGGCAAGCTCAAGGCGGTGGTCGAGGAAGACAACCATTTCTATCAGCTGATCAAGGAAGTCCTTGTCGCGAACCTTCACAACCATAACGCGGCAATGTGTATCGAGGTGGGTCGCCAGAATACGCCGACGCACAACCGCCCCGGGTTTACCGAGCTTGAGGATGCGCTGAAGGAATTGAAGCAGGCAGCCGCATGAAACGCGTATTCACTCTGACATTGGCTCTGATCGCAGCGGCGTCGGGCACGTGGGCGCAAACCGTCAGAGTCCGATCCGGGGAACATGACGGCTACACCCGCATTGTCGTTCAGGTTCCACCCGACACCGGTTGGGTATTGACGCAACAACCGAACGGCGCGCGTTTGTCCTTGGAATTGGACAACGTGGAATTTGACACAAGTTCTGCCTTTGACCGCCTGTCCTCGGGGCGATTGACATCTTTGTCCCAGTCCGAACCCGGCGCGGCGTTGGAAATGGATTTTGGCTGTGAATGTATCGCCACTGCCTTTTTGCACCGCCAGACAATGGTTGTCGTGGACATCGCGCCGGGCGAGTACAGTCCACCCATTGAAACCGCTGCCCCGCCGCCAATTCTGCCGGTATCGGGTATTGCCGGGAACAAAACCACCCGGGTCCAGTCTTTCGGCTCAGAGCTTTCACCCTCATTGCTGCAGTTGAAGCGCCGCAGTTTTGAAACCCAGTTGATGTCACGAATTCTGCAAGGGGCGGATCGAGAGGTCGTCGATCTTGATCTGGCTGGCGTTGGTGCGCGCCAATCCGGGTACTTTGGGCCGCTGAAATCCCCTATTGAACTGCCGCAAAACCTAAATGTCTCGTCGATCTTGGACGGACTGTCAGGACTGGAACGATCGGCGCTGCAGCAGGTTGAAACCCGGCCGACCTGCATTGCGAACGCGGAACTGGGTTTTGACACATGGTCTGAAACTCGGCCTTTCCCGCAACAAGTCTCCGAGCTGAGGGTTGGCTTGTTCCTGGAATTCGACAGGCTGGACGCGATCAAGGCCGAAAAGCTGGCAAAGCTTTATGCCTATCACGGCTTTGGTGCAGAAGCCGTTCAGGTGCTGAAGCTTGCACCGGAGCGAGTGGAAGAATGGGATCGGATCGAAGCGATTGCCCGGGTTATGGACGGCCGGAAGGCGATCAGTCCGAATCCTTTTGCAGATCAGCAGCGTTGCGGTGGCGACACCGCCTTGTGGGCCTTGCTGACCGAGGGCCACTTGACCGCAGACGCCCGGTCGGACGAGATCGAGCATTCCTTTTATCGCCTGCCTCCGCATCTCAAGCGCCAGTTTGGAGCGGCCGTGGCTGAGGTCTTTGTCGAGGCCGACAAGCTGGAAGCGTCTCGGCGTATTTTGAGAGCGGTCGGGCGTGTTGATGAGATCGACCGGCCCGAGATGACAATGGCCAAAGCTGGTGTGGCGGCTGCAGAAGGAAATGCAGACCAGACCGAAGACCTGTTGCAGAAAGCGGCAACCGCGCCTGACGCTGGCGCAATTGCGCCTCTTGCACTTGCGCGGCTTATCGAAAAAAGATGGTCGGACCAAGGGGCAGTAACTGGACAGGAACTGGATCTTGCCGGCGCCTATGCGGTGCAGTTCCGCAGATCAGAAATTGGCCCGATGATGGAACGCACACATGCGCTGGCTTTGGGTCTGAACCAGGAGTTTGGCGCCGCGTTGGTCAGGATTTCGGCATCGCCTGATGACAAGGACTGGCGCAGAACGCACGATCAAATCTTGCAATTGCTGGCCGAGCGCGCAGCCGACGTGACCTTTCTGAGGCACGTCCTGAGCCTGCCTGAAGAAGTGCGTGAAACCTTGGCATTGGAAACGGCCGTTTCCTTATCCGAGCGCCTGACCGATCTGGGGTTTGCAGAGTTGGGGTACGCTCTGGCGAACCGGCAACATGACAACTCCCGGCGCTCGGAAAGATCACGGCTTCGCGCCCGCGCCGCATTACGGGAAGGTCGATCGCGCCAGGCTCTGATGGAACTTGCCGGAGATGGCTCGGACCCCGCCCGGCGTTTGCGGGCGCTCGCCCTTGTAGGCAGTCGGGATTTTGCAGGAGCCGCCTTGGTTCTGAGAAAGATCGGCGACGCAACCGGAGCCCAGCGGAACTTTTGGCGGGCCGGGCTGCTGGACGATGCCCGGAACGGTCCGTCAGGGAAGTACGAAACCCTGGCGCAATTGAGCTTGTCATTGGACAACCCGATTGATCGTCAACCGCACAAGCCGTTGGCTGATGCAGCGGGATTGTTGCAGAACAGCGCCCGGATACGGGAACAAATCAGCGAGATGTTCGGCGTCCTGAACGCCGACATGTCTGAGTAATAGCCAAGCGGTTCTTGCAAGTGTCGTGAGATTTGTGAGCTAACGGAAAGAGAATTAAGGCATCAGTTCAGTGTTTTGTCGCATCGTCGTGCAATCCCGGCAGTTGACCGGTTCAAACCCGTCCGCTCTCCGGCGGGTCGTATAGCAGGTCCGCCAGGTCAGAGAATCGCGAGCCCTTTTCGATCAACCCAAAGACTGCTGCTTCGATCTTGTCGGCGCGCGCTTCGCCGACAAATGGAACCGAGAACTCCTTGAACTTTTCGACAATTTCCTGACGGGTCATCGGCACGTCTGGGCCGCCACGGGCGTTGAGGTCTCCGGAATGGAGGTTCCGCCCGTCTTTGGTAATAATCCGGACGTCCGCCCAGCGCCCTTGAGGGAACCGCATGTTGTGCTGCTCACTTTCGGCGACGTGCACGCGATTAATCAGATCCGCAACCACCGGATCCGATAGTCCGGCGCCGGTGATATGTTCGACACCAATCCGGCCGTGAATTGCCTGAACCGCAACGGCGAATGGCAGGGAATACTGCGCCTGAGATGTTGTTTGCGGCATGCCTTGAAACAGGCAGGCGGCCTCGTGAAAGCTGTTGATCTGGATGCTTTCGATCTGTTCGTGGGTCAGATCGTTATCGCGCACCAGAAGCCGAACGCCGTCAATGGCCGCATGCGCCCATCGGCAGATCGGATAGGGTTTTACGTATTGCTGGCCCATCTGCCAGACCGTGCCCAGATCGGCCCAATACGGGGCCGCGCGATCTTCTTCAATGGTGATGGCCGGCGCACCGGTAAAGCCGCGTTCAGCGAGAATTGCCGCCGACATACCGGCCAACGCACCCCAGCCTGATCCGTCATGCAGCATGGTCGGGTTGGCAATCTCACGCATCATCTGACTGCGCGGCCCATGATATTCGGCAATACCAAAAGCCTGTCGCAGCTGATCGGGCGCAAATCCACGCAAACGTGCTGCCATCGCCACGACGCCCAGCGCATTCCAAGCACCGGAAGTGTGGTAATCACTAACCGAGGCATGAAGAGCCAGGCCGGCGCGACCCGCAATCTCGTACCCGGTGATCACGGCGGACAGCGCATCGGGTCCGGTCAGATCAGGGCTATGCTCGGCCAGTGCCGCAAGGGCTGGGGCCACAACCACCCCGATATGGCCTTTGGTCGGATTGAAACCGTCATGGGCATCAAGATTGTCCGTCTGTGTAGCCGCCGCATAAGCCGCGCCAGCCAGGCTGACCGTGCGACCATCGAACAACATGCGGGCGCTGCAGGACGGATCGGAACTACCATAAAGCGACACCGCAGTTTCGCGGGCGATTATCCCGGCCTCCATTGGGCCCGCCGCGATCAGGACGCCCAACGTATCCAGCAACATCCGTGCGGCGGCTTCATGCGCGCTGTCGGGCATCTGATCGGCAGCACAGTTCAATGTGAATTCAGCGACACGCTCAAAGGCGCCGGTCATTCGGCCGTCTCCATCTGAGCAGTCGGGACACC
This sequence comes from Ruegeria sp. HKCCD9138, assembly GCF_057220975.1. Lineage (NCBI taxonomy): Bacteria > Pseudomonadati > Pseudomonadota > Alphaproteobacteria > Rhodobacterales > Roseobacteraceae > Ruegeria > Ruegeria sp. HKCCD9138. The sequence goes on from NZ_JBWVAZ010000002.1 coordinate 170,970, forward strand.
TCGGAGACGATTGCCTTTGGGGTCGAAGGGTGGGTTTTCGAGAATTCTGGCTTTATGCGGCTTTCCGAGGATGAAGATTTCCACCGTGTCGCCCGATTGCGCAACGGACGGGTCGGCGTAGCCGATGGCCAGAGATTTATCGACCGAATAGCCATAGGCGCCCGAGGTTACCCGGCCCACCGGCTTGCCGTCGGGAGTAAAGATCGGTTCACCGCCGGATGCGTCGGCAATGTCCGTGTCAACTTCGAAGATCGACAGTACCTCGCGCGGGGCGTTGTCCTTGATTGCCAGATACGCCTCTTTATGCAGGAAATCCTTGTCGAGCTTGATCAACCCGGCCAGCCCGACCTCTTGCGGCCAGTACTCCTGAGAATACTCGCGGCCCCACGAGCCATAGCCTTTCTCGATCCGCAACGAGCCCAGCCCGCGACCTCCGACCGGGCCACCATCGCAGTGCTTTGCTGCCTCCAATAGCGCGGAATAGAGCCTGATCTGGTCTTCCTCGGCACAGTGCAGTTCCCAACCCAGATCGCCGGTAAAGCTGACACGGATCGCCAGACAGGTAACGCCCGCCACGTCGATTGTCCGCGAGCGCATAAAGCGGAACGCTTCATTCGACAGGTCGGCGTTCGTCAGACGTTGCAGCAGGTCGCGCGACTTGGGCCCGGCAACGTTGAACCCTGCGATACGGTTGGTGGCGACTTCGAACGTCGTGCCTTCGGGAAGGTCCACCATGTCGAAAAAGCGCTGATGATAACGCTCGGCCATGCCGGACCCGATCATCATGTATTCGTCTTCGGCCACCTTGGTGATGGTGAAATCCCCGGCCACACCGCCACGCACCGAGATCAGCGGTGTCAGGCAGCTGCGCCCGATTTCAGTCGGCACACGATTGGCCACCAGTTGGTCCAGCCAGTCGTAAGCGCCCGAGCCCTTGATGACGTAATTGGCGAAGTTCGAGATGTCGATGACGCCCACATGTTCGCGCAGCATCCGCGCTTCGCGCCCGACGGGTTCCCACCAGTTCTGGCGTGTGAAACCATTTGTTTCGACCAGGTCGGGCTGATCTGCGAACCACAGCGGATGCTCCCAACCGCAGTTCAGGCCAAAAACGCAGCCCATCGCTTTCTGCATCTCATAAGCAGGACGAACACGCGCCGGGCGCCCGGCGCTACGCTCTTCATTCGGGAAATGGATGGCAAAGCGGTGGGTATAGGCGTCTTCGACCCGTGCCTTGGTAAACGCCTTGTCAGCCCAGTCGCCGAACCGCGCCAAATCCCAGGCGAACATGTCATATTGCGGCTCACCCTCGATCATCCACTGCGCCGCAAGCAGGCCCAGACCGCCGGATTGCGAGAAGCCGGGGATAATGCCGGTACAGCAGAAATAGTTCTTCAACTCCGGCACCGGGCCCCAGATCGCGTTGGAATCGGGCGACCAGATCATCGGGCCATTGATCACCCGTTTGACACCAGCTGTGGCGGCAGCAGGCACCCGTTCCGTCGCGCGAATGACGTTTTCCATGATCCGGTCCAGATCGTCGGGGAACAGGTCATGGGCAAAATCCAGCGGCGTGCCATCTTCGGCCCAGAATCGCATGTCTTTCTCATAGGCACCGATCAGCAGACCATTGCCTTCCTGGCGAAAGTAATACTCGCCATCCCGGTCCGCGATGGACGGCAGGCGGCGACCCAGCGCAGCGACCTCATCAATCGCTTCAGTCACGAAATACTGATGTTCGGTCGGTTGCAACGGCAGTTCGATCCCGGCCAGCGCGGCAACTTCGCGCCCCCAAAGACCGCCCGCATTGACCACCCACTGGGTGTGAATATCACCTTTTTCGGTGCGTACGATCCACGACCCGTCGGGTTGCTGTTCAGTCCCTATTACAGGGCAGAACCGCTCAATCGTTGCGCCCATGGCCCGCGCCCCGGCGGCATAGGCCATGGTCACCCCGGACGGATCGACATTGCCGCCGTCGGGTTCATACATGATGCAACGAATGTCATCGAACTGCGCCAGCGGGTGCAGCTCCATCGCTTGCTCGCGACTGATTTCATAGAAGTTCAGACCGTAGAATCTGGCCTTTGCCTCCTGCAGACGCAGCTGATGTTCGCGATCCTCGGTCTGCGCCAGATAGAGAGATCCGGGCTGGAACACACCGCAGCCCTGCCCGGTTTCCTTCTCCAGCTCTTTGTACAGGTTCATCGTGTAATGCTGGACGCGGGTCACGTTGTTGTTGTCGTGCAGCCCGTGAATGTTCGCCGCCGCATGCCAGGTTGACCCGCTGGTCAGTTCGTCCCGCTCCAGCAAAACAACATCGCGCCATCCCAGCTTTGCAAGATGATACAGGATAGAACAGCCAACCAGGCCGCCTCCTATCACTACCGCTTGCGCATGGGTTTTCATGGGTTCTCTCCTGACTGCATCCATTCCCGAAAGTCAGCCACAGACCGAACCCAACTGATGCTCTGTTCCCGACGCGAAATGTCGGGAACAGAGTTTGATTAACAGGAAGTGATACAATCCGGACAGGCGGGCACCCGTCGGACGATCGTCTTGGCATTGTTTCACACAGGCCATGAGCGAAGTCCCGCCAACTGCATCGGCGCACGCGGCGATGTGACCAGCTATGGGTTGAACCGACGCAGAATGATTCTTTGATAGGTTCTGAGCGCGTGAAAAACGCGCCTTTGTGGCCGCAAAACGGTGGGACAGGTTGGATCTGAAAGGGCGCAACAAGCGCCTCATCCGGCTGAAATCTTGAAAAAGTTCCTAAAATGTTCTATATTTGTTCCACGGAATGCTGCAGGTGGAACGGAGGTTTTCGAGCTATGACCAACGCTGCCCGTCAAAGCTGGTTCGATGCGCCCAGCAACGATTACCACCTTCTTCCGGTCACGGACCGGCAAATGCGCTATGCCCGCGCGATCGCACAACAATCGGCACTGGAGATACCGGTCGAGGCGCAGCGGGATCGCAAGTCGATGTCGGACTGGATTTCGGCACACAAACCGCAGGACGCTTCGCCCTTCTCAAACTACCCTACCGGCAAGCAAGTTGCTTTTGCCGAGCGGATATCCCGCAGCAAACGCCGCCCGATTCCGAATGAGTGTTTTCGCGACAAGAACTTGATGTCGCGTTGGATCGATCAGAACAAATAGGCCTGAGTTAGAGCCTTATTTTCCATGATTGCGGGCGTAAAGCGCCACGGCAGCGGCGACAAACATGCCCAACAGGATATAACCCATTACGGCCTCGGCAACGGCCAAGCCGCGGCACAGTCCTATTGGCGTCATGTCACCATATCCAACGGTGGTGAACGTGACATACGAGAAGTACAGGATATCGGCCGGGCCCTCGGCGCCCGTGACGCAATGATCGTTGTACCCGAACGCTCCGTACACTGCCGCAAACAGGAAGGGGACGACCTGGATGAAAGACACACCCATCAGGAACAACAGCCGCCGGGGCGATTTGACCTGGGTCATGTAATACCAGGACTGCGAGACGATCCAGATCACCAGCCCCACTGCGGCGATCGTTCCGATCGTGTCACCGGCAGTGGCTTCGCTGAGCCGCGACAAGCCGAACCAAGCAAGAAAACTGGCCAGGACCAGACCGAGAGCGGCTAAAAGGGTCGACTTCCATTCTTCCAAGGTTCTGGGTTCGTTGGTCATAATGGTTCCGCCATGCTGGTGCGCCTCGGATCATCCGGATTCCCGCACAGGCCTGCAAGCCGAATTCAATCCGAACCCAGATGCTCGTCCCCACGTGCGCGCGCCAGCTGAATTTGCTTCTGCCGTTCCCGGAACCGCATCTTGTCCACCTCGGAGGTTTCGTTGACGCACTGGTGGCAGGACACGCCCTGCTCGTATTCCGGCCGCGTCATGTCTTCCGGAAGGATCGGGCGGCGGCAACCATGGCACAGCTTGTGGGGTCCTTCGACCAGACCGTGGCCAACCGACACACGGTTATCGAATACGAAACAGTCGCCCTGCCAAGCGCTGCCCTCCGCCGGCATTTCTTCCAGGTACCGCAGGATGCCCCCTTTTAGGTGATAGACTTCCTCGATCCCTTGTCCCAGCAAGTAGTTTGTCGATTTCTCACACCGGATACCTCCGGTGCAGAACATGGCGACTCGCTTGTTGTGAAAGCGATCTTTGTTCGCTTCCCACCAGGTAGGAAACTCGCTGAAACTTGCCGTATTAGGGTCTATTGCACCTTCAAATGTGCCAATCGCCACCTCATAATCATTGCGGGTATCGATCACCACGACATCGTCCGACCGGATCAGATCATTCCAATCTTCCGGCTCGACGTAATGTCCCACGCTGGCGCGCGGATCGACGTCCGGCTGCCCCATTGTCACGATCTCTTTTTTCAGGCGAACCTTGATCTTGCCGAACGGCGGATGATCGGAGGTGGCTTCTTTCCACTCCAGCCCGTCGCACCCGGGCAAAGCCCGGATATGCGCCAGAACCGCATCAATGCCCGCCCGCGGTCCTGCGATCGTGCCGTTGATCCCCTCATGCGCCAGCAGCAGCGTGCCCTTGACGGACTGCGCGCGGCACAGTTCCAGCAATACGGGGCGCAAGGCCGCGGGGTCGGCGAAGCGCGTGAAATGATAGAGCGCGGCTATTGTGTACATGAGCGCGATCTAATGCCCGCGCGGATCAGACGCAAGAGAGCGGATTGACGGGCACCTTCCCTGCTCATACCGATAGACCAAGCATAGGAGGCCTTGATGACTCACGCTCTGCTCGTAATCGATGTCCAGAATGACTTCTGCCCCGGCGGTGCCCTTGCCGTGACCGGCGGAGATGAGATCGTCGCTCCGATCAACGCGATGATGGACGATTTCGACGCCGTTATTCTGACACAGGACTGGCACCCGGCGGGGCATTCTTCATTCGCCAGCTCTCATCCGGGCAAGGCCCCGTTTGAGATGACGCAGATGCCTTATGGCCCGCAGGTTTTGTGGCCGGATCATTGTGTGCAGGGGACAAGGGGCGCGGCATTTCACCAAGACCTGCGCACCGATGCAGACCTGATCCTGCGCAAGGGGTTCCGCAGCACCATCGACAGCTATTCCGCGTTTTTTGAGAATGACAGAGAGACTCCTACCGGTCTGAAGGGGTATCTGGACACGCGTGGCATTCACCAATTGACGCTGGTTGGCCTGGCCACCGATTTCTGCGTGCATTACTCGGCATTGGACGCAGCCGAACTGGGTTTTGATGTGACAGTCAACACCGCAGCGTGCCGTGCCATCGACATGGATGGGTCACTCGCCGCGGCAGAGCAAGCCATGCGTGCAGCAGGTATTTCCCTTATTTAGGGTCAGGGAGTACCGCCACGCTCGGCCAGGTATTTCAGCACGACATACAGAATAATTGCCGCCGCCAGCGCAAAGCCAACACGCCCGGCCACGCTCCGCCGTTCCGGAGGGGGGCTGACCGGTTCTTGCAGCTTTGGCAGTTGCTCGGGCTTGGGATTGACGCGTACCTCGCCCGGCTTCGCGGTCCGAACATGGTGCAGGAAATCCCAAAAGTCGAACTCGCCGCAATATTCGCCCTGCAGGCCCATGTTGCGGATATTCGTGAATAACCGTTTCAGAATGCGTTCTCGATCCGCAGCATCTTCGGGCGGATAGTATCCGCGGCGCGCGCCGCTGTTGCGGGTTTCAAGGCTGAACCCGGATTCAAGGAAAATTCTGCGAATTTTTGGAGATGCCGACCGCAATGCCTGCGCGGTGTCAAAGTCACGAAACAACGCGCGTACAGGGCGCGTGCCTGTCATGGCCGCAAAACCATGTTCCGGATCAACTTCGTCAGGTGCAATGGCAACTATGTCAAAATCGTACTCTAGACCCATTCACAAAACTAACCTTCTTTACCATCCCCCACCCTCCACTAACGCGTGAAGAGAACTCACAATAAGCCTGCAATGTGACTTGTCCTTGGCATTGTTACCAATTTGGCGACTCTTGCCAATTACCGCCTCGATTGATCTAACAATCGAAATCGCAGGAGTTTCCCATGGTCGACATCGCAACGCGTGTCTACAATCACAAATGGAAAATAGACCCAATTATCAGGTCTTTAATCGACACGGACTTCTACAAACTGCTGATGTGCCAGTCAGTGTTTCGAAATAAGCCCCAAACGGACGTCGTTTTTTCACTGATAAACCGTTCGAATCACGTCCCGCTGGCCCGCCTGATTGACGAGGGGGAACTGCGCGAACAGCTTGATCACATCCGCTCGCTCAGCCTCAGCCGGGGGGAAAGCACCTGGCTGCGCGGCAACATGTTCTATGGCAAGCGGCAGATGTTCCGCTCGGATTTCATGGAGTGGTTCGAAAACCTGCGGCTTCCGCCCTATCACCTGGAACGCAAGGGCGATCAGTACGAACTGACCTTCGAAGGCAAGTGGCACGAAGTCATGCTGTGGGAAATCCCTGCACTGGCAGTATTGATGGAGCTTCGGTCGCGGGCAGTTCTGAACGATATGCGCCGGTTCGAACTTCAGGTGCTTTATGCCCGCGCCATGACCCGTGTTTGGGAGAAAATCGGCCAACTGCGCGAGATCGACGGTCTGAGCATCGCTGATTTTGGCACCCGCCGGCGACATTCATTCCTGTGGCAGGACTGGTGCGTACAGGCCATGATCGAAGGGTTGGGATCCGATTTCACCGGAACATCCAACTGCCTGATCGCCATGCGACGCGAAGTTGAGGCCATCGGCACCAACGCACATGAGCTGCCGATGGTCTATTCCGCTCTGGCCGACACGGACGAGGAATTGGCGCAAGCGCCCTACGAGGTGCTTAGCGACTGGCATGACGAACATGATGGCAATCTGCGTATCATTTTGCCTGACACCTATGGAACCAAGGGGTTCCTGGACAATGCGCCGGATTGGCTCGCGGGTTGGACGGGTATTCGCATCGACAGCGGCGATCCTGCATCCGGTGCGGAAATCGCAATTGCGTGGTGGAAATCCAGGGGCGAAGACCCGATGCAAAAGCGTATCATCTTCTCGGACGGTTTGGATGTGGACAAAATTCGCGAATTGCACGCACAGTTTGCGGGTCGGACCAACGTCTCATTTGGCTGGGGTACATTGTTGACCAATGATTTCAGGGACCTTGTTCCGAACGACGCGCTCGCGCCTTTCTCGTTGGTGTGCAAGGCGGTTTCGGCCAATGGGCGACCGACGGTCAAATTGTCCGACAACCCAGAAAAGGCGATGGGGCCTGCGGGTGAAATCGCGCGCTACAAACACGTGTTCGATGTTGGCGCACAACAGGCATATGAAGTGATCGTCTGATCCTTAGCCGTGATAGGCAGCCACCGTTTTTAATTGTGAAAACCCATAAAGCGCCTCGAACCCCTTTTCACGGCCATGGCCCGATTTTCCTACGCCGCCAAAGGGCAATTCCACCCCACCTCCGGCCCCGTAGTTGTTGATGAATACCTGCCCAGAGTGCAGCCCCTTGGCCAGCCTCATTTGCCGTGCGCCATCCCGGGTCCAGATACTGGCGACAAGGCCGTATTCCGTGCCATTTGCTATTGTTAGAGCCTGTTCTTCAGTGTCAAACGGGATCAGGACCTGTACCGGACCAAAAATTTCATCCCTTGCCAGGACGTGATCGGGCGGAACATCCGAAAACAGTGTCGGACACACATAGGCACCCAAGGCCGGGGCGTTGTCCAAGATCTGCCCTTGCGCGGCTATGGTCAGGTCTGACCCCTTCGCAAGAAAGCCGTTAACGATCTGTTTCTGACGGGCCGAAATCAATGGGCCCACACGAAGATCCTGCATGGCCGGGCCGACTGTGAGTTCCGCGTAAGATTCCGCCATCCGCGTCTTCACCTGCTCGTAAACGCCGTTCTGGACCAGAATGCGTGACGAGGCCGAGCAGGTTTGCCCTGCATTCTGAATGCCCGCATTCACCAGAAATGGAAGGGCGGCGTCCAGATCGGCGTCATCAAAGACAAGCTGAGGAGATTTGCCCCCGAGTTCCAGCGTCACCGGCACTACGTTTCGTCCCGCAGCCTGCTGGACCAAAGCGCCAGTAGCAACGGATCCAGTGAACGAGATATGATTGACCCGAGGATGCGCCGACAAGGCGGCGCCCGCCTCGGCCCCAAGCCCGGGTACAACATTCAGCGCGCCGGCAGGCAATCCGGCTTCAATTGCCAGATCGGCAAAAGCCAGCGCGGTCAGGCAGGCCTCTTCCGCCGGTTTCAGAACACAGGCATTGCCCATGGCCAGCGCCGCACCAACAGAACGGCCTATTATCTGCATGGGGTAGTTCCAGGGCACGATGTGCCCCGTCACCCCATGCGGTTCACGCAGGGAATAAACCGTATACCCGTCCAGATAGGGGATCGTTTCACCCATAACCTTGTCGGCAGCACCGCCGTAAAACTCGCAGTATCGCGCCAGGGCAACAGCGTCCGCCCGCGCCTGAGTCAGCGGTTTGCCGACATCCGTCGCCTCAAGCCGTGCCAGATCATCCGCACGTTCCAGCACCAACTGGCCCAAACGGGTCAGAATGCGGCCCCGCTCGACAGCGGTCATGTGGCCCCATCTACCCTCAAGAGCGGACCGAGCAGCCGCGACAGCAAGATCGATATCCTGCGCGTCTCCGCGTGCGATCTGGCAGATTTCCGATCCATCCGACGGATCGACCAGAGGCAGGGTCATCCCGGACACCGGTGGAACCCATTCGCCGCCAATCAGGCACATGGTGGGATCGAACCAAAGAGAGTTAGGCATGTGGTCCTCCTGTTTAGGCTCTAACACTGCAATTCATGCAACGTTTTGGCCGATGTCTGGCAGTGTCGGAGCTGCTTCGATCAGCTTTTGGGTGTAGGGATGTCGTGGGTTTGAAAAGACCTTCTCAGTTTCACCCTGTTCGACGATCTTGCCCGCCTGCATCACCATAACGCGATCGGTGACCGTGCGCACCACACTCAGATCGTGACTGATGAACAGGTAGGTCAGGTCATATGCGTCACACAGTTCCGCAAGCAGGTCCAGGATTTGCGCGCGTACCGATACATCGAGGGCCGAGACTGCCTCGTCGAACAGGATCAGTTCCGGCCGAATGATAAGCGCCCGGGCGATGGCGATACGCTGACGTTGCCCGCCCGAGAATTCATGGATGTATTTACTCGCATCGTCCGGGCTGAGGCCGACGGCCGTCAGCATCTCGGCAATCCGTTCCTGGCGCTCCGTGGCTGCGGGCGCGTTTTCGAGCAAGTGAAACGGTTCGGTTATCAGGCGCGCAACGCGATGGCGCGGATTGAAACTGCCAAACGGGTCCTGAAACACCACCTGCATTTTCCGACGTACGGACATGTTGGGTTTGTGACCAGAGTACACAGGCTGCCCATCCAAATAAATTCGGCCACCTTGCACGTCATCCAACCCCAATATCGCCCGTGTTAGGGTCGATTTTCCACAGCCAGACTCTCCTACCAACCCAAGTCTCTCACCCCGATTGAGCGTGAAGCTAACCCGATCCACGGCGCGATGATGGTCTGGTTGAACAAACAGGCGTTTGCGCGGCAAGCGGTAGTCGCGGATCACATCAGCCACTTCAAGCAGCGGGCGTGGATCCCTTGCTTCCGGCAACGTGACCTGATGGCCGGACGCCTCGAACAACATGCGGGTATAGGGGTGTTGCATGTGCCGCAGCAGGTGGTCGGTTGTACCGGATTCCACGACCTCTCCATGGCGCATTACAACGATCTGATCCGCCATGTCGGCCACAACAGCCAAATCGTGAGTGATCATCAGCAGACCCATCCCATATTCCCGCACCAACCCTTTCAGAAGGTCCAGAATCTGCGCTTGCGTCGTCACATCCAAAGCCGTTGTCGGCTCATCCGCTATCAGCAGCCGAGGGCGCAAGGCGATTGCCATAGCGATCACAACCCGTTGCCGTTGCCCACCGGACAACTCATGTGGATAGCGGGAGAGGGGAAACCTGTCGGGCGGCAGGCCGACGCGCGTTAGAACCTCTTGCGCGCGCCGCCGCGCCTCGGACCTTGGCATGGCCTTGTGAATCAGAATGGTTTCCATCACCTGATCGCCGATTGCCTTGACCGGGTTCAGGGCGGTCATCGGTTCCTGAAAGACCATCCCGATGGATGCGCCGCGCAAGGCGCACATCTCAGGTTCGGTACAGTCCAGCAAGTCCTGCCCGCCCAACAAAATCGATCCGGCAGCCTCGGCCCCGTTCGGCAGCAGTTGCATGACCGCCAGGGCCGTCATTGATTTCCCCGAACCGCTTTCCCCGGTCACCGCCGCAATCTGGCCCGGTTCTATCGCAAGGCTGAGGTTTTTGAGGATTGGCGTGCCGTGAATGACCAGCGAGAGGTTATCGATCTGCAGCAAACTCATGTGCGGGCCACCCTGATGCGTGGATCCAGCCAGTCGCGCAGGCCATCGCCAAGCAGGTTCAACCCAAGAACGGTCACGATGATGGCAAGCCCGGGAATCAGAGCCAAATGCGGGGCAAATCCGACCATTGTCTGCGCATCGGCCAACATGCGGCCCCAGCTTGGCGTGGGCGGTTGCGCGCCCAGACCGACGTAGGACAACCCCGCCTCGGCCAGAATCCCAAGGGAAAACTGAATGGTCCCCTGAACGATCAACAGGTTGGCGACATTGGGCAGGATGTGCTCGGCCGAGATGCGGGCCGCGCCCTTGCCGGCGACCCGCGCGGCGAGGATATATTCCCGCTCCCACAAAGACAGGGCAGCACCGCGGGTGATGCGGGCAAAAACCGGGATGTTGAAAATCCCGATGGCGATGATGGCGTTGATTGCGCCGGCGCCGAATACGGCAGTGATCAGGATGGCAATGACCAGAGAGGGGAAGGCGAAGACCAGATCGTTCCCACGCATGATCACCTCATCCAGCCACGACCCTTTGCGCGCCGCCGCTGTCAGGCCCAACGGAACGCCCAGGACCATGCCGATCCCCACAGCCACCAGAGCCACTGCAATCGAGGTCCGCGCACCGACCATGATCATCGACAGCATATCGCGCCCGAAATGATCCGTTCCAAGCCAGTTCTGCGGGTTGGGGGGGTGCAGCTTGGCCGGAATGTCTAGTGAAGTGTGGTCGTAGGGTGTCCAGACAAGCGACACGAGAGCCGCCAGCAACACCAGCGAAGACAAGCACATGCCGAGGATCAGATTACGGCTCATGTCCTGCTCCTCAACCGCGGGTCGACGGCTGCGTAAGCCAAATCGACGAAGAAATTTACCGTGATGACGGCGAACACCAGCAGCATGACAACAGATTCCACCACGATCAGGTCGCGCGCCGAGATCGCCTGAAACACCAACCGACCAAGGCCGGGCAGATAGAACACCTGTTCAATGATGATCGACCCTGCCAGGAGGAAGGAAAACTGCAAGCCGATGATGGTCAGGACCGGAATCAGCGCATTGCGAACGCCATGCCGCCAAAGCGCTTGACGCCGGGACAATCCCTTGGCACGGGCCGTGCGCATGAATTCCTCGCCCAAAATATCCAGCAGGGCCGAACGCATCACACGGGCCAGGATCGCCGCCTGCGGCAAGGCAAGCGCGATGGCGGGCAGGGTCAGGGAATGCAGCCCTGTCCAGAACCCATTGTCCCAACCGGCGAACCCTCCGGCGTTGAACCAGCCGAGTTTGATGGCAAAGACCAGCACCAGCATCATGGCAAACCAGAAATTCGGCACTGCTATGCCCAGCTGCGTCGCCCCCATCACCGCAGTGTCGCCAGTTCTTCCCCGCCGTGCGGCCGCGTAGATCCCGGCCGGAAAGGCAATCAGGGTTGAAAGGGTCAACGCATATAGCGCCAGCGGAAGTGACACCCACAGCCGATCGGCGATCATTTGGGAAACCGGGGTCCGGTAGGTGTATGAGGTTCCAAAATCCCCCACCAACATCCCACCGACCCAATTGAAATAACGCTGTGCCTTGGACACATCCAACCCAAGCTCAGAACGCAAAGCAGCCAGCGTATCGGGCTGGGCGTTTACACCCAGCATAAAAGATGCCGGATCACCCGGAGCAATCTCAATCACCGTGAAAATGACAACCGAGGCCACGACCAGGCTGACCACCAGTGAAATCAGACGTTTGAGCGCATAGCGAAGCATCCCCGCCACGTTAGGGTCGCTTGCGATACGGGTCCAGCATCTAAGTCACCAACAGATAGGCAAAAACCGCGTAGGCGACGATGGCCGCATATCCCAGCGGGTAAATCCACTTGATCGCATAATTGTCCAGCAGTCTGGCCGCACCTTCGCGACCCGATACCTTCAATCTGCGCAAAGCGACATTGAATACGATCAGCGCACCGGTCATCAGGAACATGCACTGCAGAACAAAATCCAGAAATGTCAGATAGCCCAGTTTCGGAAGATCAGCGGAAATTGCCCAGTTGAAAGCCACGAACACAAGCAGGTTGCCACCAGCGATTTCAATCCGTCGGCGGTATTCGTCGAGGAAAAACAGCGCCCAGCCGACCGAGATCAGAACCAGCATCGGCAGAAAAACCCGAATGACGTAGTAGGTCAGGTGCCGTTTGCCCTCGAACACCAGCGCGACCTGATCGCTTTCACGGCCTGACAACCCAATGACCTGTGATGTCTCCATTCGGGCATTCCCCAGAATCCACTCTTCCTCGCCCAGCAGGTCGCCAAGGCCAGAGAATGCGTCCAACGGGTAATAGGACACGTAGTCGGACGGGAAAATCGAGACGACCTCAAAGTGAAATTCCTGCGTGTCGAACGGGTATTTCCGGAAATCGAAATGCGGCGCCTGCAAGGTCAGCGACGATTTCTCGACGTATACAACACGCCCGTCATATCGCAGAGAAGCCGCGGATTCGTGGATCCATTTGTTTGACTGCTGGTTGTGAATGACAAATGCGGGCAGTATCGCACCGATTTCAGCGGCATGATCTGCCAGCGCCGGTGGGTTGAAGACCCGGATCTCTCGTCCCAACGCGTCCGCGTCAAAGGCCAGCGCGGGGTCCGTCCATTCAACGCGCAACTGCACAACTGCACCATAGTTCTCGGCCTTTTGGTCAACGCTGGTGATCTGGTCGATCTTGATACCCACACCAACGTCCAATGGGTTCTCGGGCGTGCCGGCAAGCGCGTCCAATCGGCTGTCGAGGACGTTCTGCCCCTTTGCCTGCCTGACCGGTGCAAATGTCAGGCAAAGAGCAAAAACAATCAGACAAAGAACGCGAAACATAGTCATAATCTGGTACGCACGGGAACAGACATTACCGGGGCCGCCGTTACGGCCCCGGTGATTTGTTATTCGGACCAATTGATGGCGGTCAGATCGATTGCTGCCGTCGGGGCGTTTTTCCAAAGACCCTGCACACCCGCCTTGGCAACTCCCAGCTTGGCGAGCTGGAACAGGTATCCGTTGACGTAATCAGTCGAGATCAGCCGTTGCGCTTCACCCAGCAACCTTTTGCGCTCATCCGGGTCGGTTGTGGAATTCAGCGTGTCCATCAGAGCCTGAAAATCGGTGCTGTCGTACTGAAAGTAATAGTCGGGCCGCGCATAGATACCGATATCCATTGGCTCGGTATGGCTGACGATGGTCAGGCCAAAATCCTTGCCCTTGAACACCGACTCCAGCCATTGTGCCCATTCGACATTGATGATCTCGGCCTTGATACCAACATCCGCCAGCTGCGCCGCGATGATCTCTCCACCCCGCCGCGCATATGAAGGTGGCGGCAGGTGAAGTGTGGTTTCGAAGCCTTCGGCAAACCCAGCTTCGGCCAGCAGCGCGCGGGCTTTCTCGGGGTCATAGGCAGACTGGCCAGTCAGGTCGACATAGGCCGGGTGATGGGGCGCGAAATGCGTTCCGATCGGCGTGCCATATCCGAACATGGCGCCATCAATGATGGCCTGCCGATCGATTGCGTGCGCCAGCGCCTGACGCACAAGGATGTCGTCGAACGGGGCGCTCTTGTTGTTGGTGGACAGGATCGTCTCACCTTCGGTGGAACCAACGAGAACCTGAAACCGCGGATCAGCCTCGAACTGGGGCAGGTTTTCCGGCGCGGGGAAATTGTCGAAGACATCGATATCCTCTGCCATCATTGCAGCAAAGGCGGCGGTGGGGTCAGATATGAACTTGAAGGTCGCAGTCTCTAATGCGGGCTGATCGCCCCAGTAGTTCGGATTGCGGTTCAGGGTAATGCTGTCGCCCTGAACCCAGTCGCCAAAGGTAAAGGCACCGGTGCCAACAGGGTTGGTCTTGATATTTTCGATGCTCTCGGGCGCGACGATTACCGCGTCGCCCCACGCCATGTTGAACAGGAAATTGCCGTTGGGCTCGGACAGGGTAACTTTGACCGTCAGCGGATCAACCACCTCGACGCTTTCTATCCCGGCAAACAGCGCTTTCTGGGCGTTGGCGCTGTCTTCGGCACGGGCGCGATCAAGGCTGAACTTGACGTCTTCGGCGTCCATCTCAGTACCATCATGAAAGGTGACACCATCGCGCAGGTTGAATGTATAGACCGTGCCATCGTCGGAAATTTCCCAGCTTTCGGCCAGTCCCGGAACAACCGAACCATCGCCCATGAAACGTGTCAGGCCCTCGAATACATTGGTGTAAACCACCGAATCGATAGCTTGAGCCGCAGCACTTGTCGGGTCCAGATGCGGCGGCTCAAGCTGCATCGCAATCGTGATGTCGGATTTGGCCAAAGCCTGCGTTGCGAACAGACTTGCACCCAGCGCCAGTGCGGATGCAAAGGACCGAAACACCTGCATTGTCATGAAAATCTCTCCCCTGTTGAAAACGTGCGCCCGCTGTTTTGCGGGCTTTTCTTCTACCAATGTCCCTTTAAACCTTGGGTCATTCAAGGAAATGTTCGCGCAACCGGGGTTTCTCTGGCCCATTGCAATCTGCTATGCCGCACTGCAACATGGACCCCGCAGGAGCGAGTATGAGCGCCACCGCCCGCAAAAAAGCCCCGAATGCCGAGGATATTCGCGCCCGAAAAGGCAGTGATCCCCTGGTCAGCCTGACCGCCTACACAACACCGATGGCCCGGCTGATGGATGCCCATTGCGATTTCGTACTGGTCGGAGACAGCGTTGGCATGGTGTTGCATGGTATGTCGTCGACTCTGGGCGTGACCATGGAAATGATGATCATGCACGGGCAAGCCGTGGCACGCGGGCTGGACAAGGCGATGATGGTTATCGACATGCCCTTTGCCAGCTATGAACACGACGCGTCCGATGCCTTCCGAAACGCGGCCAGGCTGATGTCGGAAACCGGCGCGGGCGCTGTGAAGCTGGAAGGCGGGGTCGAGATGGCCGAGACGATCCGCTTTCTGGTCAAGCGTGGTATCCCGGTGATGGCGCATATCGGCCTGACGCCGCAATCGATCAATACGCTGGGTGGCTACAAGGTTCAGGGTCGCGACGAACAGGCCGAGGCGGTACTGGCCGACGCCCGCGCCGTGGCCGAGGCCGGCGCGTTCTCCGTTGTGTTGGAGAAGGTTCCTCAAGGTCTGGCTGACCGGATTACCGCCGAGGTCGCGATCCCGACCATCGGGATCGGCGCTTCGGCCGGGTGCGACGGGCAAATCCTGGTTGTCGACGACATGCTGGGCTTTTTCACCGCCTTCAAACCAAAATTCGTCAAACGTTACGCTGATCTGGGTCCGTTGGCCGAAGCTGCCATCGCAGAATACGCCGCTGACGTCCGTGCACGCACCTTCCCGGCGGACGAGCATGTCTTTGCGGATCAGGCCCCGGACCAAGGGCGCAAGGCATGACCCCTCCGATCCTGCGCCGCCTGGCCGACCTGCGCGCGCTGACCTCGCAATGGCAGCGCAAGGATGAAGTAATCGGTGTGGTTCCGACCATGGGCGCGTTGCATCAGGGCCATCTGTCACTTGTCGAAGCCGCCAAAGCAGGCTGCGACCGGGTGATCGTCACGATCTTTGTGAACCCCAAGCAGTTCAACAACCCCGAGGATCTGGCCAAATACCCCCGGACCGAACAGGACGACGCGGAAAAGTTGTCGCCTTACGGCGTGGACGCGATCTATGTCCCGGACCCGGAAGAGATCTATCCGGAAGGTTTCTCGACGACCGTAAACGTCTCGGGTCTGACCGATGTGATGGAAGGGCCATTCCGCCCCGGACATTTCGACGGCGTGGCGACCGTTGTGGCGAAACTGTTCCTGCAAACCCAGGCAAACAGAGCCTATTTCGGGGAAAAAGATTATCAACAGTTGCTGATCGTCCGACGCATGGCCCGCGACCTGGATATTCCCATCGAGGTGATCGGCTGCCCGACCGTGCGCGAACCTTCCGGGTTGGCCATGTCCTCCCGAAATCTGCTGCTGTCGCCTGAAGGGCTGGACATCGCGGCGAACATGAACGCGATTATGCGGGAGATTGCCTCCCGGCTGGCGGCAGGCGAAGTCTTTGCGACGCTGGCGCAAGAGGCCGAGGCTGGTTTGATCACAGCCGGATTTACCGAAATCGAGTATGTCGACCTGCGGTGCGCCGAAACGTTGGAGGCGCTTTCAGAAGCCTCTCGCCCGGCGCGTCTGTTCGTCACCGCCTGGGCGGATGGGGTCCGTCTGATCGACAATATTCCGGTTTCACCCGCCTGAAATCCGCTCTGGCCCGTGCATCACTGTTTGCGCTAAAGTCCCGCAAAATGAAACGGGGGAGAAGCGCAGGCATGACCTACATTCTGGCAATCGATCAGGGCACAACGTCCTCACGCGCAATACTGTTTGACGCGCAAATGCAACGTGTCGGGACGGCTCAACGAGAGTTTCCCCAGCACTTCCCGCAGGAAGGTTGGGTCGAACACGATGTTGAGGACATATGTGACAGCGTTCTAACCGTCTGCCGCGAAGTGATGGAGACGACCGGAGTCACGGCCCAACAGATCGCGGGCATCGGCATCACCAACCAGCGTGAAACCACGGTTGTCTGGGAAAAGGCGACCGGAAAGGCCATCCACAACGCGATTGTTTGGCAGGATCGCCGCACCGCCGAGATTTGCGAACGCTTTCGGAAAGCCGGATGCGAGGATGACGTGACCGCTCAAACCGGCCTTCTGTTAGATCCCTATTTTTCGGGAACCAAGGTCAAATGGCTGCTGGATTCCATCCCTGGCGCCCGTGATCGCGCCGCTGCCGGTGAGCTGCTGTTCGGCACCATCGATGCATTCCTGATCTGGCGCCTGACCGAAGGGCGCGTCCATGCCACCGACGCCACCAACGCAGCCCGGACGCTGCTGTTCGACATCCAAAAGGGCGAATGGAGTGCCGAAATTTGCGAATTGCTCGACATTCCCAAGGTGATGCTGCCCGACGTGCGCGACTGTGCATCAGATTTCGGGCAGACCGGTTTGCTGGGCGGGTCCATACCGATTCTGGGCGTCGCCGGCGACCAACAGGCGGCCACCATCGGGCAGGCCTGTTTCCAGCCGGGAATGATGAAATCAACCTATGGCACCGGATGTTTCGCATTGCTGAATACGGGCGACCAGCCCGTTCTGTCCAAAAACCGCCTTTTGACCACGATCGCCTATCAACTGGACGGTCAGCGGACTTACGCGTTGGAAGGGTCGATCTTCATCGCCGGCGCCGCCGTGCAATGGCTGCGCGACGCGTTGCAGATCATCGACTCGGCTCCGCAAAGCGGTGATCTGGCTGTCAACGCCGACCCGAAGCAGCATGTGGTGCTGGTGCCAGCGTTCACCGGTCTTGGCGCACCGTATTGGAAACCCGATTGCCGCGGCGCAATGTTCGGATTGACCCGAAACTCCGGGCGCTCCGAAATCGCCCGCGCCACGCTTGAGAGCATCGCATTCCAGACCCGCGACCTGTGGCATGCCATGCAGGGCGACTGGGGTTCCGAAGCCGACGTCATCCTGCGCGTCGATGGCGGGATGAGCGCATCCGACTGGACCATGCAGGGTTTGTCGAACTGTCTTGGCGCGCCTGTAGACCGCCCGGTGATGCAGGAAACCACCGCCCTTGGTGCCGCATGGCTGGCGGGAATGAAGGCCGAGGTTTACCCGGACCAAACCGGGTTTGCCGAAACCTGGGAACTGGATCGAAGGTTCGAGCCCGGTCAAAGCGATGAGGAACGCGACGCGGCCTATGCTCGCTGGCAGCGCGCAGTTCAGGCGACCATGGCATTCTAGCCGGTTCAGCTTGATTTGAATCGAAAAGAACCAGACCGCCTTAACTGTGATCTTTCAGAAGACGTTGCTTTTGCCGTGACCAGTCGCGCTTGGCCTGGGTTTCGCGTTTGTCATGGGTTTTCTTACCCTTGGCGATTCCGATCTTCACCTTGGCCAGGCCCTTGTGGTTGAAATACAAAACCAACGGCACAAGGGTCATGCCCTTGCGCTGGGTCGCGTTCCACAGATTCGACAATTCCTTGCGCGAGACCAGAAGTTTGCGCCGCCGCCGCTCTTCGTGCCTGAACACCTTGGCCTGCTCGTATGGCGCGATATAGCTGTTCACCAGCCACAGCTCTCCGTCATCAACGGTGGCATAGCTTTCGGCGATGTTCGATCCGCCGGCACGCAGCGATTTGACTTCGGAGCCTTCCAGCACGATGCCGCACTCGAGGTCTTCCTCGATTGCGTAATCGAAGCGGGCGCGCCGGTTCTCGGCAATTACCTTGTAGTTCGGATCTGTCTTTTGCTTGGCCATGACGCGGAGATTTAGGCGGCTTGCAGTCCCCTTGCAAGGCAGGGTTTGATCCCGCGCTTCAAGTTTTGGCGGAAATGATCAGGTCCGGGCCGAAAATCGTGTCGGCGTGATTGTGCAAATAGATCTTGAGCCACGGCGTGAACCGATCCGGGTGACGCTGAACCTCGGCCAGCAAATCGTGATAATCGACCCAACGGATAGCCATGACTTCGTCAGGGTTGGGTTCTATCTCCAGAGGGCCGCGCGCGTGGGCCAGAAATACATCGACCACCTCGTTCTCGACCATGCCGTTGCCGACATCGGCGTGGTATTCCAGACGATGCCGATATTCGGGATACAGACCCTTGATGCCCAGTTCTTCCTGCAGGCGTCGCACGGCGCAGGCCGAGGCGCTTTCGTTCCAGTCGGGATGGGTGCAGCACGTGTTCGCCCACAGCCCCGGCGTGTGATATTTGCCCAACGCCCGGCGCTGCATCAGGATTTCAGTGCCCCGCACGACAAACACCGACACCGCTTTGTGCTTGAGCCCTTTTTCATGCGCTTCAAGCTTGTCGACGGGGGCCAGTTCGCCCTCGACCCAGGCCGGGATCGTGATTCCCATTTGTCCTCTCCTGTTGCCGGTCGGGCAGTTCGCGCGGATGTTCCGCTGATTACCGGTTTTCCCCCAAAGTGGCGCTGATCGATCCCCTGATCAAGCGCACGAAAGGCCGCAGGGGCTGCGGCCTTTTGCACATCTTTATCTTGTCAGGTGAACGGTGTTATTCGCCCGAAACACTCACGATATAGGCGTAAACATCTTCGGCACCCGACTTCAGCTTGAAGGTCATTTTTGACTTCGCAGCCGTGTCGTCCAGATAGGTTTTCAGGAACGTCTTGGGGTCCTGAGCGTATTCCACGAATGTGGCTTCATCCCAAACCAGACCGTTTTCACCGGCGGCCACGATGCTGTCGCCGTATTTGAACCCTTCTACCGTGCCTGCGGTGCGTCCGGCGATGCCATACAGGTTGGGACCCGTCTTGCCGCCTTTGACGATGACTTCACCTGCCGGGTCAGCGATCAGGTGGCAGGATTTGCATTTGTTGAAGGCTTTTTTGCCAGCCTCGGCATCGCCTTCGGCAAAGGCGGGAACGGCCAAAAGGCCGACGAGTGCTGTAGCGAGGATGCGGTTCATAGCTTTTTGCTCCGATACGAATTGGCTGCACCGAATGGACCGTCGGTGCGAAAAAGAGTCAACGCGCAGATTGCCGCGCGAGGGCATTGTGCCACTGCGGCATATAGGTCCTCCTTAACCAAAGTCATGTAAATCGGACCAACAGGGCAAAAGATCACCTTGCGCGGGTCTTGCCAGATAGATCGCGCGCGCAATGGCCCGGCACAGGCACAGGGCCGCCGCGTGACCGATCATTCCGATGTCACTGGCCTTGACCGGGCGCGCGCCTGTACTGACCGCGAAGACCAGATCGCCATCACCTGGCGTGTGGGCAGGCACGATCGCCCGGGCGATGCCGTCGTGGGCCGCAACGGCAAACCTGTGGCATTGGGGTTTCGCCAGGATCGCATCCGTTGCGACAATGGCTATGGTGGTGTTGGTCTTGTCGGGTTCCGCGGGATGCATCACCTGCGCCTTGCGGCTAACCAGAGCCCGGCCCAGACCAGATGAAGTGTCGGGCCCCAACCCGCCGAACTCATCCCCGAATTCGAAAGGGGCAGCCCAGAAATGCCGGTCACCGGGTGTTGTGACGCTGCCCAGCGGGTTGGCCGCCACCAAGGCGCCGACCGTGACGCCATTTTCCAACACCGCAGAGGCCGAACCCAACCCGCCCTTGTGCATCGCCGCAAGCGCACCGGTGCCAGCGCCGACTGAGCCGAGGTCAAAATGTTCGGACGCAGAAACGAAAGCCGCCCTGCCCAACGCGCGATAGGGATTTTCTGACCAGCTCTTGTCGCCACCATTGAGCAAATCGAACAGGATTGCACCGGGGACGATAGGCACGATTGCCGAACCGACCTGAAAGCCGCGGCCGTCGGCAAGCAGCGCGTCCGACACGCCAGAGGCGGCATCCAGCCCAAAGGCCGAACCGCCGGACAGGGTGATCGCATCGACCCGTTCAACCGATTTGTCCGGAGCCAGCAAATCGGTTTCCCGAGTTCCCGGTGCACCGCCCATCACATGTACAGACGCGGTGAAAGGCTCTTCCGCCGTCAGCACAGTTGTTCCGGACTTCAAAACATCGTCCTGCGCGTTGCCGACCTTCAGGCCGGGGACATCGGTGATCAGATTTCTTGGGCCGGGGGTCATGGCGTCTCTAACTTTAGCGTTTTCTATCAGATACAGCGTCCACCATCGACCTCAAGCGCCGCGCCCGTGATCATGCTGGCCTCGTCCGAGCAAAGAAAACAGGCGGCGTTGGCCATGTCTTCCGGCGTGGAAAATCGGCCCAATGGAATGGTGGAAAGGAACTTGGCGCGGATTTCGGGCGTGTCTTCCCCCATAAAGGATTTGAGCAACGGGGTTTCACCCGCCACCGGGCAGATGGCGTTCACGCGGACGCCGGACGGAGCCAGTTCCACGGCCATGGTTTTGGTCGCGGTGATCATCCAGCCCTTGGAGGCGTTGTACCAGTTCAGGTTCGGACGCGGCGACAGACCCGCCGTCGAGGCCACATTCAGGATGGCCCCGGCCCTACGATCTTTCATATGCGGAACAAAAGCCCGCGCGGTCAGGTAGACGGATTTCATGTTCACGTTGAAGACGCGGTCAAAGTCCTCTTCGGTGACCTCTTCCAGCGGCATTGGCAGGTGCGTCACACCGGCATTGTTTACAAGAACATCCAGATGCCCGAACCGATCCAATACGATATCCGCCATGGCCTGCACCGAGGCCGCGTCTGCCACGTCAACCATCTGGGCAATCGCATTGGGCCCGTGTTGCTTTGCCTGAACCTCGGCTGCGTCACCATTGATATCGGCGATCATAACCCGCGCCCCTTCGGACAGGAACTTCTGCACGATCCCGGCGCCAAATCCAGACGCACCGCCGGTCACGATTGCGGTTTTTCCCTCTAACCTCATGATCTTGCTCTCCCTTGCGGGATCAGACTAGCAAGGCGCGACGAAACTACCAGATCAATCTTCCGACACCTTGCCGCGCAACGCCTTCACATCTGATCGCGCTTTTTTCGCCGCCAGCCGCCGCTTGATCGAACCATATGTGGGCTTCGTCGCGATCCGTCGCTTGGGTTTGACCAATGCGCGGGCGATCAACTCTGCCAGACGGGTGCGCGCGATTTCGCGGTTTCGGGCTTGTGAACGGGTCTCTTCGCACTGGATGATGATAGCCCCGTCCTTGGTCCAGCGTCGCCCGGCCAGTCGTTTCAGCCGCGCCTTGACCGGGTCCGGCAAGGAGGGCGAGCGCGCAACCTCGAACCTCAGCTCAACAGCTGTCGAGACCTTGTTCACGTTCTGCCCGCCGGGACCGGACGAACGCACGAAGCTCTCGGTCATTTCCCAGTCTTGTAGAACGATATCGTCAGTGATGCGCAACATGGGTCAGACCTTACAAGGCGCTGGTGGAAACAGAAAGGGCCGCCCCGGTGGGACGGCCCTTCGAAAGTTCAGGAGGTGGGGTCGGTTAGATCAATCGACCAGCCGGAGCGCGCGCTCCGCCAAGGGCTGCCCTAGCAGGCGATCCCCCCGGTTGTTCCGACACCTCTCTCCAATCTCTTTCTCGACACTGGATCACCTCCTTTTCTATCTGTTGCGGTTGAGATTGAGCGTGGCACAAGTTGTGCCAAACTCAAAGCGTTTTTTACGCAGGCTGAGCGGTCAGTCGCGCAACGATCACCTTGAACGGAATCAGCGCAATCAGTGCCAGCGACAGTTTTACCAGCCAGTCTGCAAAGGCCAGTGTCACCCACAGCGGCGCGATCGGGCCCGACAGCATGAAGGGTACAGGTTCCCACGCCCAGTTGATTGCAGCGTCGGCATTGGCGCCGAAGAAGGTCACCGAAGCCGAGAACGCGATGGTGAAGAACAGAGCAGTGTCCAGCGCCGACCCGACCAGAGTCGACACAAGCGGCGCGCGCCACCAGCGACCTTCGCGCAGGGAGTTGAACACGGTGACGTCGGTCAGTTGGGCGATCAGGAAGGCGGTACCAGAGGCGACTGCTACACGCAGCGGCACGGCAGCATAGGTGAAGCCATCGCCCTGCAGCATGATTTGCGTACCGATCAGCGAACAGATGATACCGGTGACAAATCCGGCAAACACGACCTTGCGGGCAGGACCCACGCCGTAGACGCGGTTCATGATGTCGGTGACCAGAAAGGCCAGCGGATAGGTGAATGCACCCCAGGTCAGTAGCCCATCGAAGATCAGGAACTGGACCAGGATGTTGGAGGCCACAACAATGGCGGCCATGGCAATGATGCCGGGAATAAAGCTGCGTTGCATGTTTTGATGCCCGTTTTGACAAGGTAGCGGCGACTTGGCCAAGGGACCGTCCCAAGGCAAGCCGCGCTTCTAGACCTTTGCCTGGGCCCTGTCAATCGGGCAGCAGATACTCGACCAGTTCGGTGCGTTGCAGGGCAAGGAAATTGTCATCAGACACCATTGTCGCACGAAGGCGCCCCTGAGTATCACGCCAGACCGACAACCCTTCGAGGTTGTCATGCGCCCCGGTGGCGGTTTCAAACAGTATCTCTTCGGCGCTGGGGGCATCGCCTTCGATCCGCCAACGCCGCAGGCGTGAGCGGAAGCCGGTCAGCGACACGGCGCGCTCAAGAACATAGAGGCGGCCATCGGGGCCAAAATCTGCCGCCACCGGCTGAAACTTGCCATACGGGGACAAAACAAAGGGCGTCGACCACGTGCGGCCATTCCAGCGGTAGACCGGAATATCACCTTCAATCGTGCGATTTTTCTCGGTCAGGGTGACAAGACGCCCCTGTTCATCAAGGGCAAGGGCTTCAAATGACCCATTGGACTCCAGGCTTTCAAAGGCATCGGGACGCGGCAACACCCGCGCGTTTGTGCCCGGCGCCGAGTAGTAAGCCACGCGATGAATACCCTCGAAGGAGACATAGAGGCTGCCGTCAGGTGCGATGGCGATGCCCTCTGAATCGCCAACCTGACCCCGCATGGTGCGTCCCCTGCTGGACAAAAGGGGCCACCGACCCACAATTTCAACGCTCTCGATCCGATCTCCGTCACGCTCGACCCGGGCCTTCACCAACAACGAGCGATCGCCGAGAGCGATCAAATGCCGACCGTTTTCCGAGATGTGGACGGCAGAAAACCCGCCGAACCAATCGGCGTTGTGTCGCCATGCATAGCTGCCGAGATGGGTGGCGGTCTTGACCTCGACCGCCCAGGCTGATCCGGCCAGCAACAGCGTGGCGATCAGTTGGACTGCAATACCGCTGTGCATTGCTGGGGCAAATCAGCCAGAACATATTCGCGGCGTTTCTTGGGCGGCGGCGCGTTCGGATCAGGCGGCGGCGGGTTCAGAATGTTGCGCACCCACTGCTGAGCCTCGGCGCAGCCGTCACCCTTGGGCGGAGGGTCTTGGTTGACACAGCCGCGCGAACCTTTTGGGCATTTCAGGCGAACGTGGAAGTGATAGTGATGCCCCCACCACGGCCTGATCTTGCGCAGATAGGCCCGGTTGCCTTTTTCGTCGTTGCACATCTGAACCTTGGCACCCGGAAACACGAATATTCGCGCCACCCGCTTATCCTTGGCCGCTTCTCGCAGAACCGCGTGATGCTGTTTGGTCCAGTTGCCGTTTACATAGGCGCCATTTGACCGGCGCAGAGAGATAGACGAGATATTCTCGCGCGCCTTGCGGCTCAGCCGCATATTGTCACCCGGCAGCATCCAGATATCGATGTCCAGACCCAGTTGGTGACTACGGTGCCCGGATGTCATCGGACCACCGCGTGGCTGGCTGATATCCCCGATATAGAGACCATTCCAACCCGGTTGCTTGGCTGCAAACCGGCTCAGGTCCCGTACGTAGTCAATTGCCTCGGGGTGGCCCCAGTTGCGGTTGCGCGACAGGCGCATCGCCTGCCACGTTGGCCCGGTTTCGGGCAGTTGCACCGACCCGGCAGCGCATCCGCGCGAATAACTGCCGAAGGCGGCCGGTTTTTGTTGTGAACTGACCTTCTGAGCTCCGAACAATTGCTTTGCCAAAGGCTGCGCCCCTGCGGTGTTCGCAAGCGTCAGTGTTGCCAGTATTGCGAAAAAACGTAATAAAATCATCTGCTCTGATCCCCTTCCGGCTTCACCCAGCGCATCAGGAATAGGCCCAGAATAAACAACAGAATGATCGGTGACACCCCCAGCCGCGCATTGCCGGTGACGGTTGTGGCAATCCCGATCAGCAGCGGCGCAGCGAAGGCGGTGGCGCGGCCGGACAATCCATAAAGGCCGAAACTTTCAACCGGGGTCTTCGGGTCGGTGTGGCGCACCATCATTGATCGGCTGGCCGATTGCAGGATGCCGCCCATGCCGCCGATCAGCACACCACATCCAAAGAACACCAGATCTGGCAGGTTCGAACCTTCGGGCAGCGTGATGCCGTATATCTGCGTTCTGTCCATCGACACGACAGTGGCGCAGACAAAGATCAGCACCCAGATTGATGTCAGAATGACCGGTTTAGGGCCGTATTTCTTGTCCATCTTACCACCGACCCACGCGAAGATTGCCGAGGCCAGAACGCTGACGATCCCGAATATGCCGATCTTGATCAGATCCCATTCCAGCACCAGCCGGGCATAGACACCGCCAAAACTGTAAAGCCCGTTCAGCGCATCGCGGTAGAACATGGACGATCCCAGATATGCCGCCAGGCTGCCCCGGTGACGCAGGGCGGCAATGGACTTGCCCAAAAGCCGTAACGCCTCGCCTACGCTGCCTTTTTTGTCTGTCTGAGGATCATCCCGCACCCACAGGAAGTAGGGCACCATGAACAAAACGAACCATCCGGCGGTGAAAGGCCCGACAATGCGCGTGCCCTGCTGCCGGGATGCATCCAGTCCGAACAACGGATCCATCCCGATCAAAGTCTTGCCGTTCGATTGCTCGACAAACAGCGCCAGCATGATCGCCAGCGAGATCAGCCCGCCGAAATAGCCAAACGCAAACCCCGATCCCGAGATCTCACCCACTTCGTTGTCGTCGCCCAGATCGGGCAATTGAGAGTTGATAAAGATCAGCGCGTATTCCGCACCTACAAAACCCAGCCCGAACGCCGACAACATCAGCCACATGTTCGAACCATCGGGCATCGTGTACCACAACGCGGCAGAGCCCACCGCGTACATCACTGAAAAGGCAAAAATCCACGGGATGCGCCGGCCCGAGACATCGGCCAAGGCCCCCAGAAGCGGCGCGCCAAAGGCGATGATCAGCCCGGTGATGGTCAGGCAGTTGGCCCAGACCGTCTGCGCCCGCGCCGCAGCGGCCTGCGCGTCGAGGCCGGTATCCGTGAAAAAACCGGCGGCAACACCCGCGAAATACGGACCAAAGACAAAGGTCACCAGTAGCGTGTGATAGGGCTGACTGGCCCAGTCGAAAAACCACCAGCCCCAAATGCGCTTGCGCCTGGAAATCTCTGCCATCTCTGCCCCTTATGCTCTTTGTCTTCATAAGACGGACCTTTCAGCCAATTCGCAAGCGTTCTATTCGGGCGGTCTTGCTCTTTGCCGCCGGGGCGCTTAGGTCTCGACAGATATGAAAACGGAGTGCCCATGCTGTCGCTGATCCAAATCCTGCTGCTGATCCTGGACATTGTCTGGTTCATCATCCTCGTCCACGTGATCATGAGCTGGCTGATCAATTTTCAGGTATTGAACCTGCACCAACAACTGGTGGCGCAGATCTGGTACGGCCTGAACCGTATTCTGGAGCCGATCTATGCCCCGATCCGGCGCATTCTTCCCAATATGGGCGGGCTTGACCTGACCCCGCTGGTGGTGTTGGTCGGGGTCTATGCGCTGCGGATCATCCTGATCAACAATGCGGTCTATTTCGTCTGACCTCTTGTTCACCGAATCTTAGTATGTGATTGTCCTGTCTTAAGAGCAGATAAACCTTAAAACAGGGCCACCCCGCACATGTTCGACGCCGCACCGATGCTGCGAGATGTCTTTGGATTCGACGCCTTCCGACCCGGGCAGGAAGAGATTGTCGATGCCGTCACGCTGGGCGAAAACGTGCTGGCCATCATGCCAACCGGCGGCGGTAAATCCCTGTGTTTCCAATTGCCTGCACTGATGCGCGACGGCGTGACGGTGGTGATCTCTCCGCTGATCGCCCTGATGCGCGATCAGGTGCGCGGCTTGCAGGAGGCAGGTGTCGAGGCCGGGGCGCTGACATCCGGCAACACACCCGAAGAAACCGATGCGGTGTGGCAGGCGCTGGAGGCCGGGCGGCTGAAGTTGCTCTACATGGCGCCGGAACGTTTGGCGGCCGGATCGGCGATGGGAATGCTCCGCCGGATCAATGTCAGCCTGATCGCCGTGGACGAGGCCCATTGCGTCAGCCAGTGGGGACATGATTTCCGCCCCGATTACCTGCGGATCGGAGAGTTAAGGCGGGCGCTGAAGGTACCGCTGGCCGCTTTCACCGCCACCGCCGACGCGGAAACGCAGGATGAGATTGTCGAGAAGCTGTTCGACGGCAGCGTCCCCCGCAAATTCCTACGCGGGTTTGACCGGCCTAACATCCACCTCGCCTTTGCCGCAAAGGACGGTCCCCGCAAACAGATCCTCGACTTCGCCGAAGCCCGCAAGGGCCAGTCAGGCATCGTCTATTGCGGCACCCGCAACAAGACCGAGGTGCTGGCCCAAGCCCTGCGCGCCGAGGGGCACTCGGCCTGCCACTATCACGGCGGGATGGAGGCCGAGGACCGTCGCGTCGTCGAGACCCGTTTCGCGCGCGAGGATGGGCTGATCGTCGTCGCTACCGTGGCCTTCGGCATGGGGATAGACAAACCGGATATCCGCTGGGTCGCCCATGCGGACCTGCCCAAATCGATCGAAGCCTATTATCAGGAGATCGGACGCGCCGGGCGAGATGGGGGCCCGGCGGAAACCCTGACCCTGTTCGGCCCCGACGATATTCGCCTGCGCCGCTCGCAGATCGACGAAGGCTTGGCCCCGAGCGAACGCCGCATGGCCGATCACGCGCGCCTGAACGCTTTGCTGGGTCTGGCCGAGGCGCTGGAATGCCGCCGCCAAACACTGCTGGGTTATTTCGGAGAACAGGCCGCGCCGTGCGGCAAATGCGATCTCTGCGACAGCCCGCCCGAGGTGTTCGATGGCACCACGCCGGTTCGTATGGCCCTGTCCGCCATCCTGCGCACCGAGGAGTGGTTCGGTGCCGGGCATCTGATCGACATCCTGTTGGGCAATGAAACCGACAAGGCCCGTGCGCGGCGTCACGATAACCTCTCTACCTGGGGCATCGGCACAGAGTGGTCGCGCCCGCAGTGGCAGGCGATCTTCCGGCAGATGATGGGCCACGATCTGGTGCGACCGGACCCGGAACGCCACGGCGCCCTGCGCATGACCGAGGCCGCAAAACCGATCCTGAAGGGAGAGGCTCAGATCAATCTGCGCAAGGACACGATCCGCAAGGCGAACAGGCGGCCCGCGGTCAAGATGATGGTGTCCGAAGAAGATGCACCGCTGCTGTCCGCGCTCAAGGCCAAGCGCCGCGCACTGGCTGAGGCCGCGCGCGTCCCGGCCTATGTCATTTTCCCCGACCGGACCCTGATCGAGATGGCCGAAACGCGCCCGACAACACTGGACGACATGGCCCGGATCAGCGGCGTGGGCGCGAAAAAACTGGAGCGTTATGGGGCAATGTTCCTTGAAGTCCTGACCGGTGCGGTCGAGGAACTGCATCCGGCGCGGCGTAAACTGGCCGGGCGCGATCAGGGCGATATCTACGACCGGTTGCTTGAAGTTCAAACAAGGTTGTCACGTGGACCGGAAGGGATCGACAAGCCGCTGACCTGCTCTGCCTCACAACTGGCCAAAGTGGCGCAGCTGCGGCCCGACGACCCGCGCGGCATGGAGCAGGTTTTGGGCGACCGCCGTCACGAAAGATTTGGCGCCGCATTTCTGGACGTGCTGCGCCGGGCGGGCTAGATACGCTCGGGACAGGCAAGGATAAGGGGCGGATATGCTGGTAGTGATTTCCCCGGCCAAGCGGCTGGATTGGGCAGAGCGGGACGTCGAAGTTACGCAGCCCGACTTTCAGGATGACGCGATCAGGCTGTCAAAAACCGCCCGCAACCTGACGCTGGGCAATCTGAAAAAGTTGATGGATCTCAGCGATGATCTGGCACGCTTGAATCGTGACCGCTATCGCGCCTTTTCCGATGCACCTTGCGCGGATGTGACCCGACCGGCCGCGCTGGCCTTTGCCGGGGACACTTATCAGGGGCTTGAAGCAGCCTCTCTTGACGTCGATGAAATGGCCTGGGCGCAAGACCACCTGCGCATTCTGTCCGGGCTGTACGGCGTGTTGCGCCCGCTGGATGCCATTCAGGCCTACCGGCTTGAGATGGGCAGCAGGCTGAAGACCCGGCGCGGCAGGAACCTGTACGAGTATTGGCGTGATCAACTGAGCAAAGCTCTGAACAAACAGGCAGACGAGATCGGGACTCAGGTTCTGGTCAACTGCGCCAGCCAGGAATACTTCGGGGCTGTCGACCTGAATGCCCTGAAGCTTCGCGTTATCACACCGGTTTTCATGGAAGACAAAGGTGGCACCCCAAAGATCGTCAGTTTCTTTGCCAAGAAGGCGCGCGGAGCGATGGCGCGATATGTCGTTCAGCATCGGCTGACCGATCCTGCCGGACTCAAGGATTTTGACACCGGCGGTTATGAGTACCGCCCCGAGCTGTCTTCGGAAGACAAACCCGTTTTCGTGCGACCCTATCAGGCCTGATCGCAATCCGGCTTGGGGGCGGGCGGCTGCGCCTCAGACGGACAGTGGTCCATGATTGTTTGCAGGATCAGGTTTTTGTGCAGGGGTTTGGTCAGGTAGTGGTCCAGCCCTGCCGCCAGAATACCCTGATCGTCCCCCGCCATGGCATGTGCAGTCAGGGCGATGATGGGCACCCGGCGCGGCGTTCCGATTTCGCGCCGCCTGATCTCGGCAGTTGCTTCTTTACCGTCCATTTTTGGCATTGAGATATCCATGAAGATCAGGTCGGGGTCGAATTCGGCATAGGCTTCGACCGCCTCAATCCCATTGGCCACGAATTGCAGATCGATGTTCAGATTCTTGGTCATCTTTTTCAGGATCAGTTGATTGGTCCGGTTGTCCTCGGCGGCCAAGACCCGCATCAGTCTCTGACCTTGGGGTTTTTGCGCAGAACCCACTATGTCTTCGTCGGGCTTCGTATGGTCCTTCGGAGTGAAAACAGGCGCGCCAAGGGCCATCAGCCGGGAATACAACTCGGCCCTCGGGATGGGTTTCTGCAGCACCCCTTCGATCAGGCGATGGGCAGGGTCGGCATGAATTACGCCCGGATTGGCGGACATCACGACGATCGGCAGATCGCCCCAGCCCCGCTCTCGCAGAGTGGTGGCCAGTTCCAGACCATCCATATCCGGCAGGTCCTGATCGCAGAGAACCAGGTCAACCGATCCGTCAACCGCCTTCAGCGCCTCGCCGCCGGTATTGCAGACGGTGACGCGAGACCCCAACCGCCCCAATTGCTTGGTCAGGATCGCGCAATTCACGGCCAGATCTTCGACGACCAGCACATGCTGCAAACGCCCGTCCAGGTCGGGCGGGGCGGGTTGCGGTCCCTCGGCGGTGGGCAGCGAGATACGGAAACCAAAACATGAGCCCCTGCCCACTTCGCTTTCGACCCAGACCTTGCCGCCCATCATCGTGATCAGACGATTGGTGATGGGCAGCCCCAACCCCGTCCCTTCAAACTGGCGGTTCCTCTCATCCTCGACCTGATTGAATTCGCCGAAAATATGCCCCATCTTCTCGGGTTCGATGCCGATACCGGAATCCTCGATCGCCACGTGAATGTCGCAGCGCTGCGCCTCTGTATCCGGCACCCCGGTGACACGGATCAGTACATGCCCGTTGGTGGTGAATTTGACTGCGTTGCCCACAAGGTTGGTCATGATCTGGCGTATGCGACCGGGATCGCCAACGAACAGTGTGGGCAGGAACAGGTCGTAATCCACCAGCAGGGTCAGGCCCTTGTCGCGCACGCTGGGTTGCAGCAGCATCGCCACCTCGAGGATGCAACGTTCCAGATCGAACCGTTCGGGGTGCAGGGTCAGCTTGTCGGCCTCGATCTTCGAATAATCCAGCACGTCATTGATGATGACCAACAGCGCCTCGCCCGAGTTGCGGATGGTGTTGACATAAAGCCGCTGCTCTTCGTCCAAGGGCGTTTCGGTCAGCAACTCCGTCATACCGACGATCCCGTTCATCGGAGTGCGAATCTCATGGCTCATATTGGCCAGAAAAGCGGATTTCGCCCGGTTGGCGGCCTCGGCCCGTTCGCGTGCCGCATGCAGTTCAGCTTCATGCCGGACCGATGCAGTGATGTTCAGCGCCAAGCTTACTACATCCCCGCCGTATCCGCGTTGGTCGATCAACCGGATGTACTGGCCGTTCCACAGCTGGATCACGACCGGTTCGGGGTTGGCACCGGACCAGCGCGCAAGCATGCGTTCGCGCCATTCTGCAACCGGCTCGGCCCCGATATCGACGATGCCCTCATCCGTCAGCACTTCAAGAATGCGGCGATAGTCGATTCCGGGGACCACTTCGTCCAACCCTTCGAACACACTCAGATACGCCGTGTTGGCACTGATCAACTGGCTATTTCCGTCAAAAAAGGCAAAGCCGTCCTGAATGGTCTGGATCGAATGCCACAGCCGCCGCTCGGCCAGTTCGATTTTGGCATTTGCGACGGTCAGGTCGGATTTGACCTTTTCATTTTCGTCGCGGACTGTTTCGACCTCGGCCTGAGTTTCGCCAATCTGGCGGGTCAGCGCGATGGCGTGGCGGCCCAGTTTGCGGTTCGCGGCTGACAGTTCCGCCTGTTTGAGGTGTAACAACCGCTCGGCCGCCAGACGCGCGCGCCTTTCCTGGGCCAGTTTTTCTGCAAGACTCATCGTTGAACCTTCCGGGACAGTTTGCGTACAGCATCCCGGCAGACGATGAAAAAGTGCTTAAGCTGGCTAGTGCCGTCCCTCTCGCAGCCAACCGGCCAGCAGGAACCCACCGGCAAGAAGCAGAACCAGCCACGGTGGCAACAGCCCGGCCTGTGTGACATCGCGGGTCTCATACGCGTTTCGCGGTGTCAGCCCAATCCAGCCACGCCCGGCAGCCGGCCGCCCGGCGCGCACGTTCCGGATCACGGGCAAGCCATCCTCAACGCGGATCGCACCGCCGCGCAGGCTGGCCAAAACCGGATCCAAAACCTCGTCGGTGGCAATTGTGCGTTCAAACTCCTTGGGGGCTGCGGGACCAAGGCCGATCACTGCGGAATGGTCGCCTTCCTGCAGGCGGTAAAGGCCAATCTCGGGACCGAAATACTGTGCTTCGAACCGTCCCGGCAGAACCTCTTGCAGCTCGACCTGTAGGGTTTCGCCGTTGGGACGGGTCACAGTCACCGAACCAACCTCATCGCTCAGGGTTTGGCGAATGATGCGCATGGATTGACCGGTGGCCTCGGCCCAAAGCGCTTCTTCCTCAAGCTCGGGTTCTTTCATCATCCAGTGGGCCAGCCTGCGCAACAGCTCAAGCTGCGGGCCGCCGCCTTCGAACCCGCGACTCCACAGCCACGCATGGTCCGAAGCCAGCAGCGCCACGCGCCCGTCGCCGACGCGGTCCAGAACCAGCAGAGGCCGCTCATCCACGCCCGTCATCAACACTTCGCCTGTGCGGTGGTTCACATCGATCTGGCGCAACCACGCGCCCCAGCTGTCTGCATCGCCCAGATCTGTGGTCACAGGGTGACGTTGGCCCAGCTCCGAGACCATGGGAACATATCGTTCCTCGATGACCCGCGCGGTGGGTTGCGCCGGCAGCAGCGGTGCCAGCGGCGACCGAAATATACTGTCTGCCGATGCAAAATCCGGGCCAGCGGCAATCAGCACCGCGCCACCGTCGTTGATATAGTTGGTGACGTTGTCCAGATAGATCGCCGGTAAAATGCCCCGCCTTTTGTAGCGGTCGAAGATGATCAGATCAAAATCGTTGATCTTTTCCAGAAACAACTCGCGCGTCGGGAAGGCGATCAGCGACAGCTCATCCACCGGCACGCCATCCTGTTTTTCGGGGGGGCGCAAGATGGTGAAATGCACCAGATCAACCGAGCTGTCGGATTTCAGCAGGTTGCGCCAGGTGCGCCCGCCCGGATGCGGCTCACCCGAAACCAGCAGAACACGTAGCCGGTCGCGCACGCCGTTGATCTGGATCAGCGCTGTGTTGTTGCGATCGGTCAGCTCACCCTCGGCCCGGGGCACGGTGAACTGGATGACGTTGCGTCCGCCATGCGGCAGCGTAATCGGCACGTCGACGTCGAGCCCGATGGGCATGGCAAAGCTTTCAGGTTCGCCACCGTCAACCGAGATTTCCAGCGGTGCGGTGACGGCGCCGGGTGGCACGGCACCGCTGTCTTCGACCCGCAATGTCAGGGTTACCGGTTCGCCGATGATGGCAAAGGCTGGAGCGTTGCGAACGATCAAACGACGATCCCAGTCATCAGCGCGCCCCGTCTGCAACAGATGCATGGGCGCGGGTAGGTCCGGGGCCTGATCAACATCGTGGACGATGCCATCCGAGACCACAAGGATCCCGGCAATGCGCGCCCGCGGTTCCTCGGCCAGGGCGGCATTCAGGGCGGCCATGATTTGCGTGCCTTCGTCGCCGTCCCCGTCGCCGACGCGGATTCGGCGCAGTTCGGTGTTTTCACGGTTTTCGATCTCGGCTGCCAGTTCCCCGGCGGCTTGTGCCGTCTGCTCGGCACGGTCCGATAGCGCCTGACTGGCGCTTTCATCCTCGATCATCAAAACGATGTCCGTCAGCGGCGCGCGGTCTTCGATTTGATAAACCGGGCCCGACAGGGCCGCGATCACAACCAGAGCCGCCAGCCCACGCAACGCCCAGCCCGAAAGGCCGCGCCACAGGGCCAGGATAACTCCGCCCAGGCCAGTCGTGGCCACGAGCGCCAGGATCGGCCAGGGAACCAATGGGTCAAATATTACGGTTCCGGTCATTGTCCCAACCTGTCCAAAAGGGCGGGCACGTGGACCTGATCGGATTTGTAATTACCGGTCAGAACATGCATCACCAGATTGACGCCAAAGCGGTGGGCCAACTCACGTTGGCGCTCGCCCGCATAGCCTCGGCCGACCGGCAACAGCGCCTGCCCATTGCGATCGACGGCCCAGGCCCCGGCCCAGTCGTTACCGCCTATGACCACCGGCGTGACATTGTCGTTCAGGTTTCGGAAAGGCATCCCTTCGATCTGTTCCGCATCCAGCGGGGCCGCTTCGACCCAGACCTCGGCACCGGCATAGCGGCCGGGGAAATCCTGCAGCAGATAGAACGCGCGGGTCAAAACGTGGTCGCGGGGAACAGGTTCTAACGACGGGATATTCAGCGGGGCCGCCAATTGTTGCAGTTTACGGCCATTTGCACTGGATGCCCCAAATCCAGCGATATTCGCGTCACGCGTGTCAAACAGGATCATCCCACCCGAGCGTAAATATGCGTTCAGCTTTGCATAGGCCTCGGCCGAGGGTTGTGGCTGATCCGAGGTGATGGGCCAGTAGAGCAGCGGGAAAAAAGCCAGCTCGTCACGTTCCAGATCGACGCCAATCGGCTCCGCCGGTTCGACGGAGGTGCGATAATAGAGCGTCTGAACCAGCCCGCGCATTCCGGCCAGCGCGATGTCGTCCACCTGTGTATCGCCCGTCAGCACATGTGCAAGAACCAGTTCCTGAGTGGCATCCAGCGCAAATTCAGTTTCCTCGGGCGTTTGCGCCTGGGCCTGGGGCACCGCCATCAAAACCCCCAGCCCAATGACTGCCGCGCGCGCCAGACCCAAACGACCCGACAGAGACAGCGAAGCGATCACATCCACGGTCAGCAGGATCAGGGCCAGACTCAGCAGCAGCCCTCCGATGGGCGTTTCGGCACTGACTTCCTGCCCTTTGATCGGAATGTCCTGAGGCCAGACGATCGGGTTCAGAACAGAACCATCCGACAAAACATTCAGCGCCAGTTTCTGTTTGCCGCTTTCATAAAGGCCGGGACGCAGTTCAGGGCCAATGTCGTCAGAGACCAGTTCGACCCCGTCCACTCCGGGCAAATTCCCGGCTTCCGACAGGGCTCCGAATCCATCGAGAATCTGGATCGGCTCCCACGTGGTGCCTTCCAGTTGTTCCACCTGCCGCGACTTGGCGGCCGAAGCGACAGCAAGCCGGTCGAGCATCTCGACGAACAAACCTGACAACGGCAGACTGGACCATTCCGCATCCGCGGTGACATGGAACAGAACCACCTGACCCAGCCCCAACGACTTGCGCGTCACCAGAGGCGTGCCATCGGACAAGGACGCAACCACCCTGTCCGCAAGGTTGGGATCCGGTTGCGCCATGACCTGAGTGGTCACGGTCACGTCTTCGGGCACCTTCAGCCCATAAAACGGAGAGCTTTCCGGGAAAGGCGCCAATCCCTTGGCCTCGCCCCAGCTCATCGCGCCACCAACCGACCGTCCACCGCTGCGCAATCGAACCGGCAGCAAGATATCCTCCTCGTCCCGGCCAAGGTCGCTGGCAGCCATGCGAGGCCCGGCAAAGCGCAGCAACAAACCGCCCTGTTCAACCCATTCGACCAGCTCTGACTGTTCGGTGTCGGACAGTTTGGCCACATCCGCCAGTACGATCACGTCCGGATTGGCGGGCAGAACCTCCAACAAACCACCGTCGACAAAATCGGCAGTCGGGATCAGGACCTGCGTCAGATAGTGTAACGGAGACAGCAGCTCCAACCCTTCACGGTTGAGCGTCCCAGCAATCAGCGCGACCTCGCGGCGGCGCAGGCTGTCGTCGATCAGGGTAACGGCACCGGCAGACCGTTGGCCCTGTATCTCGAACCGGGTAATCCGGGCGCGCAGCTCGGAAGGCAGTGCCAACTCGGTCTGCGCCTGATCAGAGCCGCTTTCGAACTGCATTT
The DNA here is from genome assembly GCF_057220975.1 of Ruegeria sp. HKCCD9138. Classification (NCBI taxonomy): domain Bacteria; kingdom Pseudomonadati; phylum Pseudomonadota; class Alphaproteobacteria; order Rhodobacterales; family Roseobacteraceae; genus Ruegeria; species Ruegeria sp. HKCCD9138. The sequence continues at coordinate 206,979 of NZ_JBWVAZ010000002.1, forward strand.
CCGCCGAATGCAGAACCCGCATGGCGCCTGCCGGATCGCGTCCTTGCGCCAGCAAAGTGATGGAAACCGGCCCGGTTGTATCAGCCCGCAGCGCGGTCAGTAAGATCGACCCGTCCTGATAGGCAGCCGGAGCGACCGCGACCACCTGAGACGGAGACAAATAGGCCGTGACCGCTCCCCGTGATTGTAATGCCGAAAGCAACCGGTCATGCCCTTCATAGGACAGGCGGTCACTGAACCAATGTGTATCGAATTCGCCGGAAACTTCGTCCAGTGCTGCAATCGCGGCCGAAATCTGCGCTTCGGTCGGCTGCCATGGCATCGGTGTCAGACCGGGCAAGCGACCGCGCCAGGCTTCGGCCGACTGGAAGATCGGCGTTTCCGGCTCTGTCAGGCGCAGGATCGATACCGGGCGCCCCGCCCGGCCTGCCTCGGTCAATTGCGTATCGATCTGGTCCAAAGTCGAGGCCCAGCGCGTCGCGCCCGCCCAGCTGGCGTCCAGAACCAACAAAAGAGGTCCTGAACCGGTCTCGTCGCGCGCAGGGTTCAGAACCGGGCCGGCCAGACCGATGATGATCGCCGCCGCCGCCAGCATGCGCAGCAGCAACAGCCACCAGGGCGTTCGGTCAGAAACGCTCTCGTCGTCTTTCAGGCCCAGCATCAAAGTGACGGCCGGGAACAGGCGGCGGATTGGCGCTGGCGGCACTGCGCGAAGGATCAGCCACAGGATCGGCAGGGTCAGAAGACCCAGCAATACCCAAGGGGCGGTAAAACCGATACCCGCCAAAACCGTCACAATGCACCTCCATCCAGCGCGCGATAGAGCCACAACAGAGCCGATTGCGCGCTTTCTCCGGTGTGATGCAGGCCCAGTTGCCAGCCGGTCGAACGGCACAGTTGCGCCAACGCGTCCTTCCGCTCTGCCAGCCGGTCCAGGTATCGCTCGCGCAGGTCACCGGCCTTGAGGGTTTCGTGACGGACGGTACCGCCAACACTTTCGAATATGGTTCGGCCGCGATAGGGAAACGCCTCTTCGCTCGGATCGAGGACCTGAAGCAGAACACCGCGTACCCCTCGGTCGGCAGATTTCGTCAAGGCCAGTTCAACTTCGTCCAGAGGCCCCAGAAAATCGGAGATGAACACAGCCCGCGCGTGCGGAATCATCGCGCGGTGCTCTGGTGGCGCATAGTCCGTCACTACATCCTCGGACCACGCTTCTGCCAGTCGGATGATCTGCGCATTGCCGCGCCGGGGTGGCAGCGTGGTGCCCGTCAGGCCAACGCGTTCGCCCCCGCGCACCAGAAGTATGGCAGTCGACAGTCCCAACAGACGCGCGCGGTCAGCCTTGGCTGGCAAAGCCTTGTCCGATGCAAACCGCATCGACGCACCCTGATCGACCCACAGCATGATGGATTGGGCAATCTGCCATTCCCGTTCCCGGACAAATTGCTGATCCCCGCGTGCCGAGCGCCGGTGATCGATCAACCGGCGACTGTCGCCGACCTGCGCGGGGCGGTATTGCCAGAAATCATCGCCCAACCCCGAGCGCCTGCGCCCATGGTCGCCCAGCAGAACGGTGCCTGCCAGGTGTTCGGCTCGCGCCAATAGCGGTGGCAGCCGGGACGCCTCGGCCTCGGATCGTTCGCGAAGGGTCAGCGCGGCATTCACGCCGCGGCCTCGGTCCGGGTCAGTCCGAGCGCTGTGGTTTCGATCAGATCAGCCAGACTGTCACCGCGCGCGCGCGCGGCAAAGTTCAGCGCCATACGATGGCTAAGCACCGGGCGCGCCATGTCCAGCACATCTTCGGCGTTGGGCGCCAGACGGCCTTGCAACATCGCACGGGCCCGTACCGTCATCATCAGCGCCTGTGCCGCGCGAGGGCCCGGGCCCCAGGCCACGGTTTCCGCCACGCGGTCAGATACGCCCGGTTCTTCCGGGCGGAAGGCGCGCACCAGATCAAGGATCAGTTCAACGACCGAGTCACCAACAGGCATCCGGCGCAACAGAACCTGCGCGGCCAGCAGTTCGTCCTTGGTGAATATCTGGCTGGCCTCTTCCTCTTCGACCCCGGTCGTGGCCAGCAGGATGTCGCGTTCGGTCTGGCGGTCGGGATAATCCACATCGATCTGCACCAAAAACCGGTCCAGCTGGGCTTCGGGCAGCGGGTAGGTCCCCTCTTGTTCAATCGGGTTCTGCGTGGCCAGCACGTGGAACGGTACGCCCAGCGAACGATCTTCACCCGCGACGGTCACCGTACGCTCCTGCATTGCCTGCAGCAGCGCCGACTGAGTCCTTGGACTGGCGCGGTTGATTTCATCGGCCATCAGCAGCTGGCAGAAAATCGGACCAGAGATGAACCGGAAGTGGCGGCTGCCATCCTCGGCAGTGTCCAGCACTTCGGACCCCAGAATATCGGCCGGCATCAGGTCAGGCGTGAACTGGATTCGGTTGCCATGCAGACCCATCACGGTCGACAGCGTCTCGACCAGGCGGGTCTTGCCCAGCCCCGGAAGTCCGATCAACAATGCGTGACCGCCACACAACAAGGCCGTCAACGTCAGATCCACGACCCTCTCTTGCCCGATAAAACGGCGCGTGATCGATGATTTGGCGTCTTGCAGCTTGTTTTCCAGCGCTTCGATCTCGGCTACGAGGTCGGCGGGTTCGGTCATGACTTTCCCTTCCGTGGACTATTATGATTGAAGTGTATCGCGCTGAGAGGAAATGGCAAAAGCAATGAGCGGACAAAAACCTGTTACACCTTCGCCTGATGGTTTGGCGGCATCAGTCAAAGCGGCGAAAACGCGGGGTTTACCGCCTGTTCACCTGTGGAATCCTCCGTTTTGTGGCGATCTGGACATCCGGATCGCAAAAGATGGGACCTGGAGTTATTTAGGGTCGCCCATCAACCGGTTCGAGCTTGTGAAGCTATTTTCCTCAATTCTTAAGAAAGAAGGTGACCGGTTTTACCTCGTGACGCCGGTCGAAAAGGTGGGAATCACCGTCGAGGACGCACCGTTTGTCGCTGTGGATGTCGATCGTGCAGGGGAAGGCGAGAACCAGATGCTGACCTTTACAACCCAGGTCGGGGATACGGCGACGGCCAGCCCGGATCACCCGATCAGAATTGAATTCGATACGGAAACAGACGAGCCATCACCCTATGTATTGATCCGCGCAAACCTTGAGGCCCGCATCGATCGCAAAAGCTTCTATCGCCTGGTGGACATTGGAATCCATCACGAAAACTGGTTCGGTGTCTGGTCTGGCGGCCAGTTCTTCCCGCTCACGACGTCGGACAGTCTGGCAGAGGATTAAGACAGCCGTGGCTTGCGATCCTGCGCCAGAATGACGGCACATGCCACGATGCCGGCCCCCAGCGCGCGGGTCCAGTTCCACTCGTCCCCCAGCATGACCATGATCACCATCACGTAGAACGGCGCGATGTTGATGTGAAATGACGCGAGCGCGACACCCAATCTGGAAATCGACCCGACGAACAGTATCTGGCTGATTCCCATCGAAATCAGCGCATAGATCGCCAACATCCCCATCTGCTCGGAATCAATTGCGGCTTTGGGCATGATATCCATGCCCAACTGGTGTGAGGCGAACATCAGGATAGCCGCCATGACCAGCCCACCGGCGAATATGATCGTGGCGCGCCCGGTCTGACTCAATTCGGGAAAATCCCGCGCCGTCGCCTGACTGGCCCAGCAGAACAGACCCGTTGAAAGTACCGCGCAAGCCGCACCCAACCCAAGCTGCGCGGGGGCCATGGCACTGGTGGCGACCAAGCCGCCCACAATGGAAACCAGAACACCGATGGCGAAGTTCCATTTCAGACGTCTTGTGCCTGCAGCAAGCTCCAGCAAGGTTGCTGTGAGGGGCGCACAAGAGGCGATAATGGCCACGGTCACCGGGTCGGTCAGTTTCTGCGCCAGAATCAGCAGAAACATGCCCGTACCCAGGCCAAACCCACCTACGAACAGCGCATGCCCCCATCGGGCACGCAGAACGCGATCCGGCCCGTCAATCAGCACCCAAACCGGGATCAGGAAAAGAACCGCCAGTGCCAGTCGAGCGGTCAGCAAAGCCACGGGCGGCCAGGTCTGCAGCAATATCTCAGCCGCCGGAAACCCGGCAGCCCACGTCAGCATAGAGGCGACGGCCAGTGAATTGCCGGACAATGCCGATTGCCGACCATCAGACGCAACAAGGGTGTTCCCGCGAACGGGCTCCGGGCTCATCGCCATCGCATTCAGACCTTTTTTCCGACACGGCGTCAGGTAATTGATTCGCCGCAATGGGCTTACGATTTCTGAAATGGCAGGTGGGTTCTGGTCGATTTTCGACAATCTGTCGTTTTCAGTCCCTTTCGGCGATCACATCCGGCCGCTAAGGTTGCCGCGCCTGCCACTCGAGACTGCCCATGCCCCGGTTTGCCGCCAATATTTCTCTCCTGTTTTCCGAGCTTCCTTACCTCGAGCGGTTCGAGGCCGCAGCACAGGCCGGGTTCGATGCGGTCGAGATCCTGTTTCCCTACGAACTGGCCGCCAAGGAAACCCACCGGGCGCTGCTGGCCAACGGGCTGGAGCTTGTTTTGATCAACGCGCCACCGCCCAACTACACAGGCGGGGCGCCCGGTTATGCCGCAGTTCCGGGCGGTGAGGCGCGCTTTCAGTCAGATATCAAACGCGTCCTGCGGTATGCCGAGGTGCTGCGGCCCGGCCTGATCCATATCATGTCGGGATACTCATCAGGGTCTCAGGCGCTGGATTGCTTTGTACAAAACCTGCAATGGGCCGCAGATCTCGCGCCACAGCAGAGCTTCACAATCGAACCCCTGAATCCGGTCTCCCAACCGGATTACTTTCTGAATGACTACGCACTGGCTGCCGAAGTTCTGGATCGCGTGAACCGTCCGAATGTCGCCCTGCAATTCGATAGTTTTCACGCACATATGATTCACGGCGATGCAATTGCCGTGTGGGAGAGGTATCGGGACCGTATTTCACATGCCCAGATCGGGGCCGCGCCGGACAGATCGGAACCGGGGCGCGGTGCAACGGATTTCCCGGCCCTGTTCACTGCAATGGACGCTAGCGGATACTCCGGCTGGGTCAGTGCTGAATACACACCGTCGACAACTCAAACCCTCGCCAGTCTGCATTGGATGCGGCAATAATATCGTCTTCGCTGCGGTGTGCCCGGTCAGGCCGCAGGCTTGACCCGCTGCAAAGATGGCCCGCCGGGCCTGATGAGCCGCGCGTTCCTTTGCCCGAACTCAGTGCGCCTCGGCCCAATTGGCGCCCTGTCCTGCGTCAACCACCAGCTTCACGTCCAGCTCTACGGCGGGATCAGATGCGCCCTCCATCACGTCCCGCGCCACCTTGATCACATGATCCACAGCGTCTTCGGCCACTTCGAACAGCAGTTCGTCATGCACCTGCAGCAGCATTTTTGCGGGCAGGTCGGCGATAGCACTCGGCATCCGCACCATCGCGCGCCGGATCACATCCGCCGCGGTACCCTGAATCGGCGCGTTGATTGCTGCCCGGCGCGAAAAGCCGGCATGCGGTCCCTTCGCATTGATCTCAGGCGTATGGATTTTGCGCCCAAACAGAGTCTGCACATAGCCATTTTCTTTAGCGAACGCGACAGTGTCGTCCATATAGCGGCGAATGCCCGGAAAGCGTTCGAAATAGCGGTCGATGAACCCCTGCGCCTCGGCCCTTGGAATGCGCAGGTTGCGCGCCAGTCCAAAGCCCGAGATGCCATAGATCACACCAAAGTTGATCGCCTTGGCCTGCCGACGGATATCCGGCGTCATCTCGTCCAGCGGCACATCGAACATCTCGGACGCGGTCATGGCGTGAATGTCCAACCCATCCGCGAAAGCCTGTTTTAGAGCCGAAATATCAGCGATATGCGCAAGAATACGCAGCTCGATCTGACTGTAGTCCAGGCTGACCAGCACGTTCCCCGGCTCGGCAATGAACGCCTCGCGAATGCGCCGTCCTTCCTCGGTGCGCACCGGGATGTTCTGCAGGTTCGGATCGGTCGAGGCCAGACGTCCCGTGTTCGCTCCGGTGATCGAATAAGATGTATGCACCCGACCCGTATCCGGATTGATATGGGTCTGCAACGCATCCGTATAGGTCGATTTCAGCTTGGAAAGTTGACGCCAGTCCAGCACCCTGCGTGGCAACTCATGTTCGGTCGCCAGATCCTCAAGAACGTCTGCTCCGGTAGAATATTTCCCGGTCTTACCCTTCTTGCCGCCTTCCAGACCCATCTTGTCGAACAGGATCTCGCCCAGCTGCGCGGGCGACCCGACGTTGAAATTTTCACCCGCCAATTCGTGGATTTCAGCCTCTAACCCGACCATTTTTTGCGCAAAAGCGTTAGACATGCGCGACAGGACATCGCGGTCGACCTTGATGCCGTGCATCTCCATTTCGGCCAGAACCGGCACCAAAGGACGTTCGAGGGTTTCATAGACCGTCGTCACCTGCACCTGGTGCAATTGCGGTTTGAACAGCTCCCACAGGCGTAGCGTGATATCCGCATCCTCGGCGGCATAGGCCGTGGCCTCGTCGATCGGTACCTTGTCAAAGGTGATGGCCGACTTGCCGGATCCCAACAACGGCTTGATCGGGATCGGTGTGTGGCTCAGATACCGCTCGGACAAAGTATCCATGCCATGCCCGTGCTCACCCCCATGCATCGCGTAGGACATCAGCATCGTGTCATCGATTGGGGTCACCGTCACCCCATAGCGCTTGAAAATCTTGGCGTCGTATTTCATGTTCTGCCCGATTTTCAGGATCGACGGATCCTCGAACATGCGCTTAAGCAGTGTCAGAGCCTCATCCAACGGCATCTGCCCCTCTGCCAAGGCATCCGAGCCGAACAGATCGCCACTCGCCCCATCGCGATGTCCCAGCGGGATGTAACAGGCCTCGCCCGGCTCCACGCACAAAGAGATGCCGACCAGATCAGCGATCATTTCGTTCAGCCCGGTAGTCTCGGTATCCACAGCAATCCAACCGCGCTCGTAAGCCTGATCGATCCATTTCCGCAGAGCACCTGCGTCCCGCACGCATTCGTATTTCGACGCGTCAAACGGGAGGGCTTCGGCCTCCGGCACTTCTGCAACAGGCAACGGTGCATCCGCAATCACCGGCGCCTCGACCCCCAGTTTTTCGGCAATCCGCTTGGTGAGGGTGCGGAACTCCATTTCGGCCAGGAAACTCATCAGCGTGCCCGGCTCGGGATCGCGCACTTCAAGATCATCCAGCGTGAAGTCCAGAGGCGTATTCTCATCCAATTGCACCAGTTTCTTGGACAGCTCAATCTGGTCGCGCTTGTCGATCAGGGTCTGGCGGCGCTTGGGTTGCTTGATTTCCTCCGCCCGATCCAGCAGCGTTTCCAGATCGCCAAATTCGTTGATCAGCAAGGCCGCTGTCTTGACCCCGATGCCGGGCGCGCCCGGCACGTTATCCACGCTATCCCCGGCCAGAGCCTGCACATCGACCACCCGCTCGGGACCCACACCGAATTTCTCGAACACCCCATCCCGGTCGATGCGCTTGTTCTTCATTGCATCCAACATCTCGACCCCGTCGCCGACCAGTTGCATAAGGTCCTTGTCGGAACTCACGATGGTCACACGCCCCCCGGCTTCGCGCGCCTGAACAGCCAGTGTGGCAATGATGTCGTCCGCCTCATAACCTTCCAATTCTTTGCAGGCGATGTTGAAGGCCCTTGTCGCTTCACGCGTCAGAGGTATCTGCGGGCGCAGATCCTCGGGCATCGCCTCGCGGTTGGCCTTGTACTGGTCGTAAAGGTCATTGCGGAATGTGTGAGACCCCTTGTCGAAGATCACCGCCACATGGGTAGGTGCGTCCGGCCCAGCGTTACCTTCGACATACTTTTGCAGCATGTTGCAAAACCCGGATACAGCCCCGATCGGCAACCCATCCGATTTTCGCGTCAGCGGAGGAAGCGCGTGATAGGCGCGAAAAATAAACGCTGATCCGTCGATCAGATGCAGATGACACCCTTTTCCGAAATTCGTGGTCATTGCGCACCCTCTCCTGATCTCATCCGACAACACTAATGCCACGGGCGCGGCGGCAGAACCACCCACACCTCGGCCTCGACTTTCATCTTTTCAAAAATACTCAATGCCCGACCCGGGCGGCACGCGTTTAGGCTTCGGCCTCGCGTCCCGCCAGCACATACTTGCAGTCACAATAAGGACACTCGACCCAGCCGGTATCCTCAGGGATCTGCAACCAGACACGCGGATGGCCCAATGCGCCTTCGCCGCCGTCACAGGCGACACGGGCGGTTTCGACGATCTTGGTTTCCGGCGCTTCGATGGTCACGGCTGGCGATCCTTCTTCGGTTGTCGGCCTCGCGGGCATGCATTAGGTGCGTTTATGAGCGATGAACAAACCGGGGGCAAGAGCCACATGGCCGATGCGGCAATCAGGATCGACGGGCTGCGCAAGACCTATCGGGGCGGCAAGGGCCAGCCTGAGAAACATGCGTTGAAAGGCATTGATCTGGCGGTGCCGCGCGGCTCGGTTTTTGGCCTGCTGGGGCCCAATGGAGCTGGAAAATCGACCCTGATCAACATTCTTGCCGGGTTGGTTGTAAAATCAGCGGGCAAGGTGTCGATCTGGGGTTTCGATCAGGATCAGTATCCACGCCAGTCCCGCGCAGCAATCGGAGTGATGCCGCAAGAATTGAATCTCGATCCGTTCTTTACCCCGCGCGGCGCGCTCGAGGTGCAGGCCGGGCTTTACGGCGTGCCCAAGGCGCAGCGCCGCAGCGATGAGATTCTCGAACTTGTCGGCCTCAGTGACAAGGCCGAAGCCTATGCGCGCACGCTCTCCGGCGGCATGCGGCGTCGGTTGCTGCTGGCTAAGGCTCTGGTGCACCACCCCAAGATTCTGGTGCTGGATGAACCCACAGCCGGCGTGGACATCGAACTGCGCCAGATGCTCTGGACAAATGTGCGCAAGCTGAATGAACAAGGCATGACCATCATCCTGACCACGCATTATCTGGAAGAAGCACAGGAAATGTGCGACGAGATCGCCATCATCAACCATGGCGAAAAGATCGCGCAGGACAGCACTGCCAATCTGCTGGGCCGCATGGACAGCCGCACGATGGTGATCATTCCTGATGGCCCTGTCACAAAACTGCCTGAAACCGAGGGTGTCGAGTCCGCCCTGCGCGACGATGGCAGTCTGGTGCTGCAATATCGCAGTGCCATAACCGCCGCCGAGCAGGTTCTGGAATCCGTCCGCGCTGCCGGTATCCGCATCCGCGACGTCCGGACCGAAGAGGCCGACCTCGAGGATGTGTTCCTTGCGCTGACCTCCAGTCGCAAAGATGATCCGCCGGCGGATGATCAGGATCAGCCGCGCCGGGGCATTCACCGGGTCAAGCTTTAGGTGCGGTCGATCCGCGCCTGATAGCAGTTGTTCCGTGCAGACCGGACGTGGATATAGGCAACATCCGGGCGGGCAAAGATTTCGCTGACCTTTGCGCCGATCTGATCCGTGGGAGTGATTGCTCCGGTGCCATAGACGATCCGGTCATCCGATCCGTATCCCTTGATCAGGTAGTCCGGGGATGAGGTCAGGATTTCGGGTAGATCTGCGCCCTCGTACCGCTCACATGGCGCGGCACACAGAAATATCGGCCCGGTCTCGGCATAAGGTTGTGTCTCTAAAAAAGGCCGAAATGCCAATATCAGCATCTCTTCGCCCTCTGGAATGTTCTGCAGGCAATGACGGCAGGGATTACCTGCACCCGTCGAAATGGCACGCTCGGGTTTGACTCCGTAAGCATCCGGTCTGCCTGCCTGAAGGGCGCGTACCTCTTCCGTAGATAATGCAGTGATCTTGAACATCTCTGGTCTCCTTCGTTGTCCTGAACATGCCTTTCATCACGAGTTCGGACGACCCGTTTCCTGCGCAATGACGCAAAGGACTCGAAAAAGAACAAAACGTGAATATAATATGGAATCGCCATGTATGCCGAGCTGTCGATCACGTCGAACTTCACCTTCCTCACCGGGGCCTCGCACCCCGAGGAATATATGGAGCGTGCCGTCACCCTGGGCCTGCCCGCCATCGCCATCGCCGATGACAACTCGGTCGCCGGCATCGTCCGCGCCCACACCCAGGGGCGCGAGATTGCCCGCAAGGTCCGCGAACGGCTGGAGTGGGAAGCGCAGAACACCTCCATCGGCCCAGCCTGTCCCGATCACATCCCCAAGCCGCCCTCGTACCCGATCCACGCGGTGCCCCGCCTGATCCCGGCGGCGCGGCTGATCTTTACCGACGCGCCGACCGTCACCGCCCTGCCCCTGAACCGGCAGGGCTGGGGCAATCTGTGCCGCATCCTGTCCAAGGGCCGCCTGCGCGCCGAGAAAGGCGACTGCATCCTGTACCTATCCGACCTGCTCAAATTCTCCGACGGTCTCCACCTGCTCCTCTGGCCACAGGCGGCCCGCTCCCCGGGCGGCGCGGAGGCATGGCGGACACAGGCGCAACAGCTGACGCGCCGCTTTGCGGGGCGGATGCATCTATTGATGCATCCTCGGTATGACGGCGCAGACAGCGCGTATTTTTCTTTGTTAGAGATTGAATCTAAAAAACTCGACATCCCCACGCTCGCCAGCGCCACGCCGATGATGCATCACGGCACCCGCCGCAAACTGGCCGACGTCCTGACCGCCATCCGTCTGCGCCGCAAGGTTGACGATCTGGGCCGCGCGGCACTGGCCAACGGTGAACAACGCCTGCGCTCTGAGCCTGAAATGTTGCGCATCTTCAAAGGGCATGAAGGCGCCGTCACCCGCGCCCATGACCTAAGCGAACAGCTCACCTTCTCGCTCGACGAACTGCGCTATGAATACCCCAGCGAGGGCAGCGAACAGGAAACCCCAACCCAACGCCTGCACCGTCTGGCGCATGAGGGGTTGAAATGGCGTTATCCGGCGGGCGCGCCGGATAAGGCGAAAAAGATGCTGGCGCATGAGCTCGCGCTGATCGGCAAGCTGAAATACGAACCCTACTTCCTGACCGTCCGCGACATCGTCCATTTTGCCCGGTCCCGCAATATCCTGTGCCAAGGGCGGGGATCAGCCGCCAACTCGGTCGTCTGCTTCTGCCTCGGCATCACCGAGGTCAGCCCCGAGATGGGCACCATGGTCTTCGAACGCTTCGTCTCCGAAGCCCGCGACGAGCCCCCCGATATCGACGTGGATTTCGAACATGAACGCCGCGAAGAGGTGATCCAGCACATCTACGACCGCTACGGACGGGAACGCGCGGGCCTCTGCGCCACGGTGGTGCATTACCGTGGTAAACGCGCCATCCGTGAGGTCGGCCGCGCCATGGGCCTGACCGAGGACACGATCTCGGCGCTGTCCTCACAGCTTTGGGGCTTCTTCTCGGCCAAGGGGCTCGAGGCGCACCGCATGCGTGAAATTGGTCTCGACCCCGAGGATCGCCGCCTGAAACAGACTCTAACACTGGTCTATGAGATCGACGGCTTTCCCCGTCACCTGTCTCAGCACGTGGGTGGTTTCATCATCACCGAGGGGCGTTTGGACGAACTTGTCCCCATAGAAAACGCCACGATGGAGGACCGCACGGTCATCTGCTGGGACAAAGACGACATCGACTCGCTGGGCATTCTGAAGGTCGATGTGCTCAGCCTTGGGATGCTCACCTGCATTCGCAAGGCGTTCGATCTGATCAGCCAGCACCACCAAACCAGCTATACGCTGGCCACCCTGCCGCCCGAGGACCCGGCGGTTTATGACATGCTGTGCAAGGCCGACAGTATCGGCGTGTTTCAGGTGGAATCACGTGCCCAGATGAACTTCCTGCCCCGGATGCGGCCCCGCAACTTCTATGATCTGGTGATCGAGGTCGCCATCATCCGCCCCGGCCCGATTCAGGGCGACATGGTCCACCCCTATATCCGGCGGCGGAATGGCGAGGAGGAGGTCAGCTTCCCCTCGGACGAACTGGGCGAGGTGCTGGGCAAGACGCTGGGCGTGCCGCTGTTTCAGGAACAGGCGATGCAGATCGCCATTGTCGGCGCAGGCTTTACCCCGGAACAGGCCGACCGGCTGCGGCGATCGCTGGCGACGTTCAAGAAACACGGCAATGTCAGCGAATTCCGCAGCCTGTTTCTGCGCGGGATGGAACGTAACGGCTATGAACAGGATTTCGCAGAACGCTGTTTTTCCCAGATCGAGGGGTTCGGGTCGTACGGCTTTCCCGAAAGCCACGCGGCCAGCTTTGCGCTGCTGGTCTATGCCTCGGCCTGGATCAAATGCCATCACCCCGGCATTTTCGCCTGCGCGCTGCTGAACTCGCAACCGATGGGATTCTACGCCCCGGCCCAGATCGTCCGCGATGCGCGCGAACACGGGGTTCAGGTGCGCCCGGTCTGCATCAATGCCAGTTTCTGGGACAATGTGATGGAGCCCGACGGCCAAGGCGGGCTGGCCTTGCGGCTGGGCTTCCGCCAGATCAAGGGGCTGAGCGAAGAGGACGCCAGTTGGCTCACCGCCGCGCGTGGCAATGGCTACCATCAGGTGGATGACGTCTGGCGCAGGGCAGGGCTTGGCCCGTCGGTCATCGAACGGCTGGCCGAAGCCGACGCCTTCGCCGCCTGCGACCTGACCCGGCGCGAGGCGCTGTGGCAGGCCAAGGCGATTGCGACCGCCAAGCCGCTGCCGCTGTTTTCACAGGATCTGGAAGGCGAGGCGCTGGACGAACCCGAGGCTTACCTGCCGCAAATGACTTTGGGCGAGCAGGTGGTCGAGGACTACGTCGCCACCCGCCTCAGCCTCAAGGCGCATCCGGTGGCCTTGCTGCGGCATCTGCTGACACCGGACCAGCGCGACAAAACCACCTCTGTAGCATGACGGCGCAACCGGATATTTGCCCTGGACAGAGTCGAAACCCGAGACCGCACATGTCCAGACCAACCCTGCCCCCACGCTTTCCCGCGACGCCCGAACAGATCAACGCGCAGGTTCGCGCCTTTTACGCCCGCGTCCGTGAAGACACGCTACTGGGTCCGGTCTTTGCGAAACATGTAGGAAACTGGCCCGCGCATGAGGAAAAGATCGCCCGTTTCTGGCGCAACGCCATCCTGTTCGAGCGCAGCTATGACGGCAATCCGCAGCGGGTCCATATCGAGCGACCCGACGTGAAACCCGAGATGTTCGCCCATTGGCTCGACCTGTTCGAAGAAGTCGCCACCCAGACGCTGCCACCGGAAACCGCCACCCCGTGGGTCGCTCTGGCCCGGCGCATCGGTATCGGGATGAAAGCGGGTTTGCAATCTGCGCGCCAACCCAAGGACGCGCCACCGGTCCTGCGATGATCTCGGATCATGGCAGGTTTGACATGTTAGCGGTAAAATAAGGACTACCCGCCTCGGCAAAATGGGGTTAAGCAGCGACAAAGACAGCCGGAGATTCCGTCCGCGCTGCCATGGCAGACCGCCGCCACACTGACCCATTGACCGAGGCCACACCGATGAGCACTCAAAACACCACCCTCAGGGGACTTGGTTTCGCGTTTCTTGGATTCGCGGTCTTTGCCAGTCATGACGCGCTGATCAAGGTGCTTGGCGGGACCTATTCAGTGTTGCAGATCATCTTTTTTGCCACGCTGTTTTCTTTTGTCCCGATGGCCGTGTCCATGCTGGCCGACCGGACACCCAGCAATTTCCGCCCACGTCACCCGTGGCTGGTGATGCTGCGCTCGGGCCTCGTTGTCACAGCCATGTCCTGCGCCTTTTACGCTTTTTCTGTCCTGCCGCTGGCCGAGGTCTACTCTCTGCTGTTCTCGTTCCCGCTGATCGTCACGGTTCTGTCGATCCCGATTCTGGGAGAGGTCGTTCGCGTTCAGCGTTGGGCAGCCGTGGGTGTTGGCCTGATCGGTGTTCTGATCGTTCTGCGTCCCGGTTCGACAGACATCACCCTGGGCCATCTGGCCGCGCTGACGGCCGCGTTTTGCAGTGCTTTTGGATCCGTTCTGGTGCGCAAAATTGGTAATGAAGAACGGTCGGCGGTTCTGATCCTCTATCCGATGCTTCTGGCCATTGTGGTTATGAGCGTGGCGCAGCCGGCAGTATATCAACCGCCGTCTCTGTTGCATTTGGCGATGATGGCGCTGGTTGGTCTGTTCTCTGTGATCGCTCAACACCTGATTATTCTGGCCTACCGGGCCGCGCCTGCCGGTGTGGTGGCCCCCAGCCAGTATAGCCAGATCATCTGGGCTACGATTTTCGGCATGGTGTTCTTCGGAGAGCGCCCCGATGCATGGGTTGCGTTCGGCGCAGGGATCATCATCGCGTCGGGTGTCTTCGTTGTCTGGCGGGAAAGCCGGGCGGATGTGTCGCCAAACAAACCAGTTCTGCGAATCCGCTCTCCGCGGGTCGATACGGGTGCATCGGCAAGACCGAACAGGCAACCGGAAACAAATACCTAACGCAAACGGCGCACCCGAGAGTGCGCCGCAAGCCATGAATTGCCCGAATTAGAGCCTTAGTCTCAGTTAGTATACTACAACCGACCGGATGCTTTCGCCCTTATGCATCAGGTCGAAGCCGTGATTGATGTCATCCAGACCCATGGTGTGCGTAATCATCGGGTCGATCTCGATCTTCCCATCCATGTACCAGTCGACGATCTTGGGCACATCGGTCCGGCCCCGCGCACCACCGAACGCGGTCCCGCGCCATGAACGACCGGTGACCAGTTGGAACGGACGGGTCGAGATTTCGGCCCCGGCAGGTGCCACACCGATGATAATCGATTCACCCCAGCCCTTATGTGCCGATTCCAGTGCGTCGCGCATCACTCCGACATTGCCGGTGGCGTCGAATGTATAATCCGCGCCACCCTTGGTCAGGTTGACCAGATAGGGGACCAGATCGCCTTCGACCTCTTTCGGGTTGACGAAATCGGTCATGCCGAATTTCTCGGCCATTTCCACCTTGGCGGGGTTCAGGTCGACACCAACGATCTGATCGGCCCCGGCCAGACGCAGGCCCTGGATCACGTTCAGACCGATACCACCCAGGCCGAACACGATGGCGCGGCTGCCGATTTCCACCTTGGCGGTGTTGATCACCGCGCCGATACCGGTCGTGACACCGCAACCGATGTAGCAAATCTTGTCGAACGGCGCGTCCTCACGCACTTTGGCCAACGCAATCTCGGGAAGAACCGTGTGGTTCGAAAAAGTCGAGCAACCCATGTAGTGCAGGATCGGATCGCCATCCAGCGTCGAGAAACGAGACGTCCCGTCGGGCATCAGTCCCTTACCCTGAGTCTCGCGGATCGCCTGACACAGATTGGTCTTGGGGTGCAGACAATATTCACACTCGCGACATTCCGGTGTGTAGAGAGGGATCACATGGTCGCCCGGTTTCAGGCTGGTCACGCCCGGACCGACCTCAACCACCACGCCCGCGCCTTCATGACCCAGAATTGCCGGAAACAGACCCTCGGGATCGGCGCCCGACAGGGTGAATTCATCGGTGTGGCAGATGCCGGTGGCCTTGATCTCGACCAGAACCTCACCCGCCTTGGGGCCTTCGAGGTTCACGTCCATCACTTCCAAAGGTTTGCCCGCCTGAACGGCGACGGCGGCACGGGTGCGCATGGTGCTTGTCTCCCTGTCAATTTTGCCCCGACCCTGCGTCAATTACAGGGTGTTTTCAACTGTGCTTTGGTGACAGATTGGCTAATTCTTTGATATTGCAGAAACGACATTGCCGGAAAGAGGAGCGCCAATGCGCCGTTTTGTTCCATTTTTTGTTGTTCTGGCGGCCTGTGCCGAGACGGCCCCACCACCCGAAGACGCCCGCCTTGCGCCCGAAGCCGCGCCGGTAGATTTGGCCTTTTGTGAAGGCGACGCCTTTATCAATTCCATTGGTCAACCGGTCTCGACCATTCAAAACCAGTTGCCTGAACGCGCGCGTGTGCTGGGGCCGGATGGGATTGCGACTCAGGACTATCGCATCGACCGGCTGAACGTCTTTGTGGACGATGCAGACGTCGTTCAGCGCCTGACCTGCGGATAAAGGCAGACTCGACTCGGGGCGTGATTCTCATTTAGAACAAAATGAGAACATGTTGATGTCTGCCCAATGCCCAAACGCCGAATACTCTCGCTCTGGTTCCCCCGTCTGGGGGCTGAACGGCTGGTCCGCGCCGCGCGGGGCCTGCACTCTGGGCCTTTGGCCGTGGTGGCCGAACAGGCGAACATGCAGGTCGTCACGTCTCTTAATACCGAGGCTCAGACCGCCGGTCTGCGCATCGGCCAGCCGGTGCGCGACGCCCATGCCATGTGCGCCAACCTGATCACCCGTCCTCGCAACGCCCCGGCCGAGGCCGCGTTCCTGACCGCCCTGCGCCGTTGGGCGGGCAAGTTCAGCCCGTGGGTCGCCGAAGAAGCTCCGGACGGGCTGATCGTCGACCTGTCGGGCTGCGCCCATCTGTTCGGCGGCGAAGAGACCTTGCTGAGCGTTTTGGAAACCGACTGCGCAGACATGGGCCTGAGCGTGCAGATGGGCATCGCCGACACGCTGGGGGCCGCGTGGGCTTTGGCACGGTATGCCGGGCAAGAGGCCACGTCCGACCGCAATGGCGACGCCATCAGCCAAGAGGCGCGCGCCACCCGCGCCCGCGCGGGCAAGCGACGGCACTGGACCAAGGGCGGGGCCGCACCGCAGGTGATGGCGCTGGGCGGTGGCGCGCGGATTTCAGAACCAGGGCAGTCCTATGGCGCGCTCAGCCCCTTGCCCATTGCGGCACTTCGGCTGGATGACCCCGTCGTGGCGCAGCTCAACCGGCTGGGCCTGCGCCGGATCGGCGACCTGCTGGGCCAGCCCCGCGCCTCTCTGGCCCGCCGCTTCGGACGCGGGCTGGTGCTGCGGCTGGATCAGGCGATGGGCAGCGCGCCCGAGCCGGTCTCGCCTGCGCGTCCGCCGCATCACTTTGCGGTGCGGATGACCCTGCCCAACCCGATCGGGCTGACCGAGGACGTGATGGCCGCCATTGACCGGGTGCTGCCGACGCTCTGCGCCAAACTGGAAGAGAAAGGCCGCGGCGTCCGCACCCTGCGGCTCGAGGCGCATCGCGCCGATCAGGCGGCCGAGATCATCGAGGTCGGTCTGGCCCGCCCGACCCATGACAAATATCGCATTCGCCCTTTGTTAGAGATGAAAATCGATAAGATCGACGCGGGCTATGGCATCGATATGCTGCGGTTGGAGGCGGTGCAGACCGAACCCATCCACGCCCGCACCGTAGCCGGCCATGCCGAGGCCCGCCGCGTGGCCCGCAACCGGCTTGAGGGTAATACAGCCGTGGATGACCTGATCGGCAAGCTGGGTGCCCGGGTGGGGCTGGAGGCGATCACGCGGCGACACCCGGCAGCCTCGCATATCCCCGAGAAGACGGCGCAGACGCTGGCGGCGGCCTGGTCGGAACCGGCCCGCGACTGGCCTGCCCCGCCGCGCCCCCGCCCCCTGCAGATGTGGCAGCCCGAACCGGTGATGGCGCCGGAAACTCCGGATGTTCCAACCGCCTTCCGCTGGCGCGGGCGCGACTGGCAACTGGCACAGGCCACCGGCCCAGAGCGGATCGCGCCGGAATGGTGGCTGGATGACCCCAACTGGCGCAGCGGCGTGCGCGATTACTGGGTGGTGGTGACCGAACAGGGTGAGCGGCTGTGGCTGTTCTACGGCCACGGCGGCACCATGTCCGCAGGCTGGTTTTGCCAGGGACAGTTTGGTTAGACTCTACTTTCCGCGATAAACCAGCAGATCCGGCAGGTAGTCAATCAGACGGATAAACCAGGAAAACGGCGCAGGGAAATCGGTGCGAAAACGGCGGCGTGACATCGCCTTGACCACGCGCCCAGCCGCGTCCTCGGGCGTCATCAGCATCGGCATGTTAAAGCTGTTCTTCTCGGTCAGGCGTGTCTTGATAAAGCCCGGATTGACAATCCGAACGGTCACACCGGTGCCCGCCAGATCATGCCGCATTGTCTCGGCCAGAGAGATCAGTGCCGCCTTACTGGCCCCGTAACCGATAGCGGCTGGCAAGCCGTGATAACCCGCCAGAGATCCGATCAAGGTGATATCACCCCGACCAGCGCGAACAAAGCCGGGCACGGTTTCTCCGAGTACCCGCACTGCGCCAGAGTAGTTCACATCACTCATCGCAAGCGCTGTTTCGGTGTTCCATTCGGTTGACCGCATCGGGTCATAGGCCCCGGCGTTATACACCAAACCATCGATGGCCCCGACCTGTCCAACAGCGTCACGAACAGACTCTAAATCGGTCACATCGCACGGGATCGCGCGTGCATTCGGCAGGTTTGCACAGATTTGAGCAAGTCGCTCGGCATTGCGGGCAGACAGGATCAGGTGTGCGCCCTGACGGCCCAGCGCTTCGGCCAGCGCCCGGCCCAATCCTTCGCTTGCGCCGATAATCCAGTAGGTTTTGCCGTCAAAACTGTTCATGCGTGGGTCGTTTCGCTCCTGAATGTTACCTTTACGCCCCCGCGATAGCTTCGGATCACAACGGATCGACAGTATCCGGACCCGCAACCCGAAGTCACGATGTAGATCAATGGTGAAAAACTTCTAATGGGATTGATCCAGCCGCGCCTGTCCTGCGTATCCTACTGTAAAACGTCACTTAAAGAGGCTGGAATGTTCGACGAATCCCGGAGTGCCCGAAAAAAGATCGCGATTGTAGGTGCAGGTATTTCAGGGCTTTCCGCCTCTTACTATCTTTCAGACAACAATGACGTGACGCTTTATGAGGCCGAACCCCGTCTGGGAGGTCACGCTCGCACGGTTTTGGCTGGCAGGAATGGCGACCAACCGGTGGACACCGGTTTTATCGTATTCAACTACGCAACCTATCCCTACCTGACCAAACTGTTCGACGAACTGAACGTGCCGGTCACCAAAAGCGAAATGAGCTTTGGCGCGACCATCGACAACGGCCGCATCGAGTATGGATTGAACAATCTGCGCACGTTGACCGCCCAGAAACGTAATCTGGCCCGTCCCGCCTATTACAAGATGATCGCCGACATACTGCGCTTCAGCAAGGAAGCCCCTGACGCAGCGCGGGACGATGACACCACGATCGGAGAGCTTGTCGATCAATTGCGCCTTGGCCACTGGTTCCGCCACAACTATCTGATGCCGATGTGCGGTGCGATCTGGTCCACCCCGGTCGAGTTCGTGGATCAGTTCCCGGCCCGTTCATTGGTGCAGTTTTTCCGAAACCATGCCCTGCTGGCCAGCGGGCGCGCCAACCAGCATCAATGGTGGACGGTCAAGGGCGGAAGCATAGAATATGTCCGCCGGATCGAAGCCGCGTTGAGAACCCGCAATTGTGATATCCGTCTGGCCTCACCCGTAGATCACATCCAACGCGATGCGTTGGGCGTGACGGTGCTGAGCAACGGGCAAGCCGACCTGTTCGACGAAATCATTCTGGCGACACATTCCGATCAATCCCTGTCGATACTGGGAAACAGCGCCACACCGGAAGAGAGCGCAGCTCTCGGTGCCATCCGATATCAACCAAACAAGGCCGTTCTGCACTGCGATCCTGCCCAAATGCCCAGGCGGCGAGCCTGCTGGTCCAGCTGGACCTACCGTTCGCAGGCCGGAAATGTGGGCGTCACCTATTGGATGAACAGACTTCAGAACATTCCGGACAGTGACCCGCTATTTGTGACGCTGAACGCACCGAAGGAGATTTGCGCGGACAAAATCTATGATGAGGTCGAGTTTGCTCACCCGGTTTTCGACAAGGCCGCCCTGCGTGCGCAGAAGCAAATCCGCGAGATCCAGGGACAGAACAGAACCTGGTTTGCCGGTGCTTACAACCGGCATGGGTTTCACGAAGACGGGATCGCAAGCGCAATGCACGTTGTTGATCTGCTCAATGGCAGCCCGCAAACGATCGGAGCCGACAATGGTATTCACAAAGAAGATCAGTCCATTCCCGCGTAGGTCGATAAATGCTTTTTTCAGCGCAACGCTTGTGTCGGCGTTGCTGCTGACCCCTGTAGGGTCGGCGGCGTCCCCCTTGCCCGGAGGTCTGAAAGACCCGCAGCTTGTCGGCAGTTCAACCTTTCGGTTTCTGGGCCTGCCGGTCTATGACGCCAAGCTCTTCACTCCGGACGGCGCCGCGTTCAACTGGAACGAGGATTTCGGTTTGAAGCTAACCTACCGCAAGAACCTCAAACAAAAAGCCTTGGTTGAATCGACGCTTGAAGAGATGGCCCGGCAAGGAAACCCGGCCCCGACACAGGCGCAACTGGAACGGTGTTTTCAGGCCGTCGATAAAGGCGACAGCTATCTGGCCGTGTCCAACGGTCCGGACGAGGTCGACTTCTGGCGCAATGGCCGCAAGACCTGTTCTTTGACCTATCCGGGCGCAAAGCGGTCTTTCATGTCCATTTTTCTCGGCAATAACACGCGGTCGGCCAGTTTTACCCGTCAGTTGAAGGGGCAATGATGCTGTATCCCCGGGTCAGCTTGTACGCCCTGATGCTGGCTGCGGCTGGAATACCGCTGTATATCCACCTGCCGCGCTTTGCCGCCGTTAATCTGGGCATTGGATTGAGCGTGATTGGCACCGTTTTATTGTTCATCCGGCTGGTGGATCTGATTCAGGACCCGCTGATCGGCTGGGCCATTGATCGATGGCCGCGCGGGCAGGTTCTGTTTGCTTCTGCCGCTGCACTCGGACTGGCGATTGGGTTCCCACTACTGTTCACTCTGCCCGAAAACGCCAGTGTTAGTATCTTGGTGGTCGTTCTAGTATTACTGTTTTCCGCATACAGCCTCGGAACCATCCTGCTCTATGGCCGCAGCGCCACGCTGGCGAAGAAGGCGGATGCAAATGAACTGATGATCCTGGCCGCCTTTCGGGAAGGCGGGCAACTGACGGGTGTCATTTTGGCCGCCGCCGCGCCCGCATTTTTTGTGGCTCTTGGAGCCGGAGCGCAGGGTTACCCTGCCTACGGTGCATTTCTCGGGCTTTTGGCTGTTGTCACACTTCTCCTGACGCTCCCTATCTGGCGGCGTGCCCCGATCACCGGACACGCATTGTCGATCGCCGAGCTGCGACAAGCCGGAGCACTCCGTTTGTTGGCGTTGGCGCTGATCAACAGCCTGCCGGTCGCCATCACCTCGACCCTGTTTCTGTTCTTTGTCGAGGACAGACTGCAATTGCCGGGAATGGCGGGGCCTTTACTGATCCTGTTCTTCCTCAGCGCCGGGCTCAGCGTGCCCTTCTGGGCGCGTCTCAGCAACCGAATTGGCCCAAAACAGACTCTGATTATCGCCATGCCGCTGTCGATTGCGGGCTTTGTCGGAGCCGCCATGCTATCCACCGGAAACCTGATTGGCTTTGCCCTGATCTGCGTGGCCTCCGGTGCCGCACTCGGAGCGGATATGGTCGTTCTTCCGGCCATGTTCTCAATCGTATTGACGCGCGCCGGGTTAAATGCCTCGACCGCGTTTGGCATCTGGTCTTTTGCGGGCAAACTTGGCCTCGCACTGGCCGCCTTCCTCACGCTTCCGCTGCTGGAGCGCAGCGGGTTTGTCCCCGGACAATCCAACTCGGCCCAGGCGCTTGAAACGCTCAACCTCGCCTATGCCGTCCTTCCCTGCATTCTCAAACTCGGCGCGTTCGGCATGGTCCTGACGTTGCCGACGGAGGTCTCTGCCAAATGAAACTTTTCGTTGTCATCCTTCTAGCGGTGCTGGCCCTGATCGTTGGCAAAGCCCGGTTCCTCAGCTTCCGGTCGCAATCACCGGCGGATTATGCCAGCACCGGTCCGCAATTCTCGCTCAAACGGCATCTGAACGGGGAAATCCTGTCCGAAGGCCTGATCTATGGCCCGAACGGAAAGATGTCGAACAGCTTCGTTGCCAGAATGGTCGGGGAATGGGATGGGAACTCGGGCACGCTGGCCGAATACTTCACCTATTCCAACGGCAAACAGATAACCCGGAAGTGGCATCTGACACTGGGCACCGGCAACGCGTTTACGGCCACGGCCGATGATATCGTGGGTGAAGGGCACGGCGTGATTTCGGGCTCGACCGTCAAACTGACCTATCGCATCATCCTGCCCGAAGACGCCGGCGGTCACACACTGGACGTGACCGACTGGATGTATCTGACCGAAAGCGGCGCGATCATGAACCGCTCCGAGATGCGCAAATTCGGCCTCAAGGTGGCCGAACTGATCGCCACCATGCGCCCGGCGCCGGAAGTCGCATCCGCACATCTGAACGGGGCCAACGGTTATGACGCCGAAGCGAGGCCGCTGCAATGATCCCGCGTCGTTGCCTGATAGTCGCGCTTGCCATTGCCGGTTTGGCGGCCCTGACCGCCTGTTCCGCCAAACCTCGAATACCCAAGACCTTTCTGTCCGACCGACAGCTGAACCTTGAGGAGTTCTTCGAGGGAAGGACCGTGGCTTACGGCCAGTTTCAGGACATTCTCGGCAACGTCCCCCGCCGCTTCACGGTCGAGATCGATGGCACTTGGGATGGTAAAACCCTGACGCTGGTCGAGGATTTCCTCTATGACGACGGTGCCACTGAACAGCGGATCTGGACCCTGATCAAGACAGGTGAGGACACCTGGACCGGGTCCGCTCCGGGCGTTCTGGGAACCGCAACAGGGATCGAGCGCGGTGATACGTTCAATTGGACATACAAGATCGATCTTCCTGTTAAAGACGGTACGATGCGGGTGAATTTCGACGATTGGATGTGGTTGCTCAGCGACGACAGGCTGCTCAACCGCGCCTATGTGTCCCAATACGGAGTGCGGCTGGGCGAGGTCATATTGTACTTTGAAAAGAAATGATTTTTGACCAGCGGCTTCGCAACGGTTGACCCCTGCGATTTCCTCCCGCATCCTTGCCGGAACCGGACCGTTTCGTGTTTTCGACGTCTGCGTGGCGCATGCGGTTTGACAGACATATCGGCAAGGTCAGGTGGATGCCCGAAACATCGCAGAAGACATATGTTCTGGACACCCATCGGCTGAGGGACCCGGAACAGACCCTTGCGATCGTCCGGCCTCATCTCAAACGAATGGGCATCACCCGCATCGCCAACCTGACAGGGCTGGACAGGATCGGTCTGCCGACAGTGATGGTGACGCGTCCCAATTCCCGATCCGTCGCGGTGTCGTTGGGCAAGGGCCTGTCTCAGCGCGCGGCGGAAGCGTCCGGCGTGATGGAGGCCATTGAATCCTGGCATGCCGAACGGATCGAATTGCCCCTGCGGCTGACCAGCCATGCCGATCTTGTGCATGAGGCGCATGTCGCCGATGTCTCGGCACTGCCCAAGGTCACTGGCGGGCGCTTTGACCCGTTTCGCAGCATGCTGTGGGTAGAGGGGCGTGACCTGGTCGCCGACCAGCCCTGCTGGGTTCCGTATGAGATGGTCGACACCGACTACACTGTTTCACATGGTGCAGGGCAAGGGGCCTTTCCGCGTACAACCAATGGGCTGGCCTCGGGCAACAACGGCACCGAAGCAAGCTGCCATGCCATCTGTGAGCTGATCGAACGGGACGCGACCACACTCTGGCATCACCGCCCTGTGCCGGCGCGTGTCGATCCTGACAGCGTCGACGATCCGCGCTGCCGACAGGCGATGGATCTGATCACAGCCGCAGGGCTTGAGATGGGGATATGGGACACAACGTCAGATATCGGGATTGCCTGTTTCCGCTGCATGATCTGCGAGGCGGGGGACACGCCCGGCCATATCGGTATCGGCGATGGCTGCCACCCGGACCGGTCGATTGCCTTGCTGCGGGCGCTGACCGAGGCCGCGCAGACGCGGCTGACCTATATTTCGGGCGCTCGAGACGATCTTGATCCGGCAGAGTTCACGAACACCGCGCAGGCGGACCGGTGTGCTTATGTTCGGCGCGTGATCAGCGCTGCAACGGCCTCTGTCGAATTTTCAGCCTGCCCTACACATGTCACCGGTTCGTTTGACGAAGACCTCGGCCTTTTGTTGGACGGTTTGGCCGGCGCCGGGATCGATCAGGTGATCACAGTCGATCTGTCCCGTCCCGAATTTGACATTGCGGTGATCCGGGCAGTCATTCCGGGGCTGGAGGCGCCGCATGATGATCCGGACTACGTCGCGGGAGAGCGGGCAAAACATGTCGGAGATGCAGCGGCATGAAGCCTGTTGTATTCGTTGGACCTACCCTGCCCGCCGAGGACGTCGCCCGGTATCTGGACGCGACCATATTGCCGCCCGTGCAACAGGGCGACGTATACCGCGCTGTTCGCGGCAGACCGAGTGCAATCGGAATTATTGACGGCTTCTTTGAAGGTGTTCCGTCGGTCTGGCACAAGGAAATCCTTTGGGCGATCGAACAGGGTGTTCCCGTATACGGCAGCGCCAGCATGGGGGCGCTGCGGGCCGCCGAATTGGCCGATTTCGGAATGATCGGCGTCGGGCGCATTTATCAGGACTACCTGAGCCGCGTGCTGCAGGACGATGACGAGGTCGCCGTGCTGCACAGCCCTGCCGAGCTTGGGTTTCAGCCGCTCAGCGAACCCATGGTCTCGTTCCGCGCCACGGCGGAACGGGCCGTCGACGCAGGCGTACTGACGCCGGACGCCGCAGCGGAGATGTTGCGGGTCGCGAAGGCATTACATTATCGCGACCGGACGTGGGACACTGTATGCGATACGCTGGCCGGATGTCCTGGCGCATCGGATTTCAAAAGCTGGCTTGCCGACGGCCGGGTCGACGCCAAGGCTGACGACGCGCGGGAAATGCTGATGCAGATGGCGCAGCAGGACGTACCCGAACGGATCAACGGCACTCCGGTCCGGGTCGAACCCACGCTGGCCTGGCGCGAATTGCGTGCCCGCGTCGACAACGAAGCTGCGGCGGCATCGACCAGCGAGCGACGCACCATTGATGAATTGAGACTGGACCCGGAACGATACGCACAGTTTCAGGAGCGCGCCCTGCTCCAACTGCTCGCGGCCGAAGAAGCAATACGGCAGAAACGCGAACCGGACCGTGACGCTTTGCTTGCGCAAATGTCCAGCCACCGAGCCAGCGCCAGACTACATCGACACACCGATCTGATGAGATGGCTGGACGAAAATGACCTGAACCCGCAGGAATACGAGGCATTGCTCGCCATTCGGTCCCGTGTCCAGGCTGCCTTGTCCGCCCGGGCACAGTCACTGGACACTCCATTACTGGCCGAACTTCGGCAAAGCGGTGGATATACCGCGTTACGTGACCGAGCCGCCCGCAAGGCAGAGGTGATCGCTGATCTCAATTTGCCAACAGGAAGAGAGGCGTCGCTGGACCGTTTACAGGTGTTGCTTTGGTATTTTGAAACACGACTTGACCAACCGGTCCCGGATGATCTTGAATCATACGCAGTTTCTCTCGGCCTGGCCGGGCGCGATGCATTTTACGAATTGATCGAAGCTGAGTTCTTGTTTTGCCAGACGGATGGCGACCCCACCGGACCCTGATCCTTGCAACCTCCAAGGTCGGTTCTGGTCCAAATGCGGGAGGGTAAATTGGTAAACTGGCCCGAAGACACAGAAGGCGAGACGGCTGGAACGCGGTTCCTGCTGTATCCGCAATCCCCCTATCTGGAACCGGGCACCAAGCCCGAACTGGTCGAAATCTCGGCCCCTCAGGGAACGATCGGGGCCGGGCCATCCGGGCCGCGTATGTACGCGATGAACCCGGTGGGAAAGACGACACCCTACGGGGCAATGATCGAGGGGGACGACGGTCCCGAGATGTACTTGCCGGCCTGGGACGGTTACATCCAGCCGCCACCCGAGCCTGACGAGTACGGCAATTTCATCCATATCGATCCCGACGACCCGGCCTTCGAGGCCGCGCATTTGTTCGGGGCGGCCCATTTCACAATGGATGTGTGGGAGGGGTATTTCGGACATCCCATCCCCTGGCATTTCGAAGATGATTTCGAGCGCCTGGAACTGTCACTGCTGCCCAGCCTCGATAACGCCCATATCGGCTGGGGGTTTCTGGAAACCGGCGGCACATGGGAGCATGGCGACGAATATCGCCCCTACAGCCTGAATTTCGACGTGGTCGCGCATGAGATCGGTCACGCCATAATCTACAGCATCATAGGGCTGCCGTCAGAGGACGATGCAACTGGCGAATATTACGGGTTCCATGAATCGGCCGCCGACATGGTGGCACTGCTGGCCTCGCTGCATTTCGGTTCGGTCGTGGACGAGCTGCTGAAGAACACCCGAGGCAATCTCTATACCTATAATCGCCTGAGCCGGTTTGCCGAACTGTCCCAGAACGCGCAGATTCGGATCGCCGCAAACGATCGTACCTTGTCAGAATTCTCGCATGGATGGTCCAGCGAACACGCGCTTTCGGAACCCCTGACCGGAGCGATGTTCGATATTCTGGTCGATATCTATCACGAAAGACTGGTGGCGCATGACGTGATCAACCCCGAGATGGAGGACCTGTCGGACGAATTGGAGGGAACTCCGGAATACAACGAGATCATGCAGGATTTGTTCGACACTCATTATGAGGCCGACCCCGAAGGGTTCCGCGTCGCGCTGGTCGAGGCACGGGATTTGCTGGGCTCATATCTTGCCGACGCCTGGGAGATGCTGGATGCCGACATGCTGAGTTACTTTGGCGTGGAGCGGGCCCTGGTGGTGGTCGATCAGGAAATCACAGGTGGCGCGTTTCGACAGATCATTGAAAGCAACTTCCGAATGCGCGATATCGGGCTGACTCAGCCCGGCCCCCGGTTGACCAAACCGGACGGAACCAGCCACGCATCATCGGTTCGAACGCTTAGGCCGGAATGACAATGACCTAAAGTCTTTGTTTTTATCACCGTTTTATGGCAGGTTACACGCGCGGAGTGATATTTCGAGATGAGGCGCACGAATAATGCGCTGAGAAGGATGGATGGCGTCAGTGACGTCATCGTTCTTTTTGATAGGGAGAAAAAGATATGTCTGAGTCCTTACTCAGTTTTTCCGAAGTATTATTGTTTGGACGAGAGTTAAGCGATCTTAAACTGAAACAGAAATCGGTCCGGCTGGCGCTTGAGATTGCCGGGGCCCTTCCGGCCCAGGTCGATGTGATCGATGGCGTGAAAGTCAGAGTTGACGACAAGATACTGGTTCAGAGCGATGATACCCCAAATCAGATATCAGGCATCTATAAGGTTGCAGAAGTCGGCGGCAATCTGACGCTCGTTAAACGCAGAAAAGTGCAGCGCGGAACTTTTGTCTATGTTCGCAGAGGCCGAGTATTCAAGCATACCTTCTGGGAGCAGACCGCAGACAGTCACAAAAACCAGTTGTTCATTGAACAGGATGATCGCAGAAGGGGTCGCGGCGTCAATAATTTCATCGGGGACCAGTTCGGAGGCGATGCCCGGCTGGCCCGGATTTATGGCTTCGCATACGACGGGACCTACTACGAACTGCCGGAACCCACGGTTTTCCTGGTTCATGGCGATGGCGAAAGCGCCACCGGGGGCAACCTGCCACGAGGCTTCAGTCTCGAGAATGCCGGTGGTCCGGATACGACCCGGCAAACAGCCCGTGCGCCCCTCGACCCATCGGTTTCGGGTGTGGCAGCGGCAGATTACCAGATGGCCAACGACATCCGCGTCTGGAATTACGATCAGGCCGATTATACGATCCGCATGGACATCACGGCCGGTCAGCTCGAGCAGGTCCTGCTCGACATCTATTTCGAATATGACGCTCCGATGATGAGTGGCGCAAAGGTCAGTGGCGCAAAGGTCAGCGGCGCAAAGGTCAGTGGCGCGAAAGTCAGTGGCGCAAAGGTCAGTGGTGCCAAGGTCAGCGGCGCGAAAGTCAGTGGCGCGAAAGCGCGCGGCGAATAAGACCGGCTATGCCAGAAAACGGGCGCGTGAAAAACGCGCCCTTTTTTTGTTTTCAGAACCCCGCTTTTCGAAGACCTTCCACAAAGTGCTGTGTGTCATCTTCAAGCCGGTCCGGCTGAACCTTTGACCATCGGTAGAGCGAAAAATTGGGATGCGCGAGCCGGTGCTGATCCGCAATGTGGCGCGCCATTTCCATGTTGCCCATCTGTGCATAACTGGCTGCAAGAATCCGCTGACCCTCGGTGGGGTTGTTCATCTTGTTCACCGACTCGATCACGTCTTCGTAGCGTTTCAAATTGTAATACGCACCGCCCAGGTGCCACAGGTATTGGTCGGGGAAATAGGGGTTCAGACGCATGGCCTGCTGCAAATGATTTATCGCCGCCTCGTTATCGCCGGAATGGGCCAGTGCATCGGCGTAATCGGAATGCATATCCGCATCATTGGGATTCAGCGCCAGCGCCCTTCGATATGACTGGATCGCCGCGTCATGTTCCTTGCGATAGAGCTGCACGAAGCCGAGTTCACCGAATCCACGGGCATCGGTCGGATCCAGATCGATGGCGCGTTGCGCCAACCCCAAAGCCTTGTCCAGCGCGCTTCCCGGGTCCTCGGTCCACGAATAGCGCCAATCTATGTTCAAGGTCCGCGACAACGCAGCAGCGGCACGGGCGTAACCCCCATCCCGCTGCAGGGCGGATTCATAGAAATTCTGCGCCTTTCGATTGTCGTTACGGGTGTACTTGAAAATATGATGCTGCCCCTGCAGAACCGATCCATAAGCCTCGAGATCTGAAGGAACGGCCTGAACCGTTCGTTGTTTTTCATGAGATTCGATCATCACAGCCATGGCGGCGACGATGCATTCGGTGACTTCATCCAGAATGTCGAAAATATCGTCGATCTTGCGATCGAAACGTTCCGCCCAGATGGTGCGCTCGGACTGTGCATCGATCAGTTCGGCCGTGATCCGGATACGGCTGGACGACCGGCGCACGCTGCCGCGGGCGACATAGCGAACGTTCAACCGCTTCGCCGCCTCCTGCGGTGGCATGGACTGCGCCTTGAAAAAGAACGACGAGTTCCGCGCGATGATAAAGAGATTGCGGAACTTGGACAGGTTCATGATGATGTCGTCCGTCAGACCTTCGGCGATCCAATTGTCCGCCTCATCCTGTCCGGCGATGGAAAAGGGCAGAACCGCGACGGATGGCGTATCTGGGCGTTGCAGCAAAAGATCCGGCTGCGGGTCCGTCCGCATCGTTGCGGCCATTGTTGCTCCTTCAACCTCGCTGCGGACACAATAGGTGGGCACCGGCGATATGATGTTCTTGAGTTGCTTGGGACCCAGATACTCATACCCGTAGCGCAAGCGGTTGCGGATCTGGTCATAGACGGCCGAGCTGACATAGACCCGCTCGGGATCCGCAATTTCCTGAAGCCGCGCAGCGATATTGACATTGTCACCATGAATACCGCGCTCATCGATCAGCACCTCGCCGAGATGAACTCCGGCTCTGAACCTGATCGGCTCGGCGTAGGGGCGCGTTTTGTTGTATTTGGCAGCAACCCGATGCAACTCAATCGTGAATTCGACGGCGCTGGTCGCGGTTTCGAACAGGGCCAGAATACCGTCGCCCCGCACCTCGACCACGTCCCCCGAATACGTCGCGCAAACGGCCTCCAAATGCGAAATTATCGATTTCAACGCGTTATACGTGTCCATCTCGTTTTCGCTCATCAAACGGGAATAGCCAACGACGTCGGCAAACATCACCGCGCCAAGCTTCTGTTTGATGGGTCTTTCCGTACTGGAACTGTTCACTGGTAATACTCGATCAAGTCCTATCGCCGGTTCTGACGGATTACGTATAATTGATTTCGCCGCGGAATGCGGTCGAATTTTTGTGACATTTCAGGTGCCTCCGGTATCTTCTGGCGGCCAGGACCAACTGGCGGAGTTGTTGGAACCAAAGGTGACGACCGTCTCGGACCCCAATTCCCGCGCCAGGGACTGGCGATGTTCCATCCAGTCCTGCTGCAAAAGGCCAACCACGACGATGTCATGAAACCGTCCGTCCGCAAACCAGGCCTGACGCATCGTGCCCTCGTCCTGAAAACCCAGAGAGCGCACGACATCCCGGCTGCGCCGGTTGTCGGAGCGACAATACGAGGTGACGCGGTTCAGACCAAGCTGTCGAAACGCAAAATCCACAAGCAGAGCTGAGGCCCTGATGCCCGCACCGCTACCGCGCACGGGTTTATCGATGAAAAGGGCAATAACCGCGTCGCGATTGACGTTCGAGATCGCCTCAAGCCCGATCATGCCCTGCGACTCGCCGCTGTGCGTCTCGACGACGAACCAGCATTTGTTGCTGTCTTCGGATGTGCTGACGACATCTTCCCACATGTTTTCGGTTTGCGGTTGATTGAGGGGAATGCGGCAGGTCCGGTCAAACAGCGCCAGATCCTCGACATCCTGGAACCAGCGCTGAACATCCGCCAGATCCGCCTTTTCCAAAGGGCGCAATCTGAACAGCCTTTTCGAAGTTTCGGTCAAAATAAATGACCTCCAAAATGAATGCACAAATCTATTCGGGGGATACTAGCACGAAATGGCGCTAAACAAGAAAGTAGTATTTCACACAGTGCCCTGCAGGGAGTTTTTCCGCTGGCGGGGTGTTGTCCCAAGCGGCCGCTGGGCGCACAAGCCGCGTCATCGCCAGAGCGCAGGATGGCGTTCCTCGGAATGTGGTGGGCAACTTATGCTGGCCGAGTCCGTGTGTCGTTGAAACATTACGCCCGGAGACAAATCGCCAGCCCGTGCGGGCGGTGTCGTCCATTGGGCTTGAACCAATGGCGCCGCAATGAACGACCGATGGCGCGGCGGCCTATCGGCCTTTGCTCCGCGCACTGAGCGACAACTGTTTCCCGCGACTGGCACTTCGCTTCTCCTTGCGGTACTTTTGTCGGTCACAAAAAGTCAAAATTCTATGCCAGATTCCAAAAAGACTCCAACCGAGTACATCCAACCTTAATGAGTTCATAAAGTTAGTCGCTGAGACAGTCGCGTTAGATCGGAGCATTTCCTTGTCACTGCCCGCGTCGCCGAGCTGATTTACAAGATTGTTGGCATACAGCAAGAATTCTGAAGCCCGCAATTCAGTGCGGCGCGAAAAATATAAGACACCTTTTGGCATCTCACTTTTCACAGTTCTCAGAGCGCTCTCAATCTCGGGTGCGCGCTCGGACCCTGTAACAGCAAAAAAATGTGACATGGCATCGGCGATTACAACAGAACTTTTGACCCGAGCGTCTGCCACAGCTTTGTTTCGTTCGAGCCATCCACGCAAGAGGTACGCAATAGCACCGATCAGAGCGGCAACTATTAAACTGTTGTCAAGCAACTGAGTTACTAGACTCGGTTCCTCGCTCAACGCGACAAACCACCATGCAGGTTCGGCATATCCAGCGCCGCAAACCCGTAATGCCGCAGCCAGCGCAGGTCAGAATCAAAAAACGCCCGCAAATCCGGGATGCCGTATTTCAGCATCGCCAGACGGTCGATCCCGATCCCGAAGGCAAAGCCCTGATAGACATCCGGATCAATCCCTCCGGCGGCGATCACCTTGGGGTGGACCATGCCGGAGCCCAGAATCTCCATCCAGTCGTCGCCCTCGCCGATCTTCAGCTGACCGTTATCCCAGGAACAGCGGATATCGACCTCGGCCGACGGCTCGGTGAAGGGGAAGTGCGAGGCGCGGAAGCGCAGTTCGACATCGTCGACCTCGAAAAACGCTTTCACGAACTCTTCCAGAACCCATTTCAGGTTCGCCATCGAGATGTCTTTATCGATGGCCAGCCCCTCGACCTGATGGAACATCGGCGTGTGGGTCTGGTCATAGTCGGCGCGGTAGACGCCGCCCGGACAGATCACGCGGATCGGCGCGCCCTGTTTCTCCATCGAGCGGATCTGAACTGGCGACGTATGGGTGCGCAGCACGTGCGGCGGGCGATTGTCGCCCTCGGCGCGGTGCATGTAGAACGTGTCCATCTCGGCCCGCGCGGGGTGGTGGCCGGGGATGTTCAGGGCGTCGAAATTGTGCCAGTCGGTTTCAATCCGCGGCCCTTCGGCAACGGAGAAGCCCAGTTCGGCAAAGATCGCGGTCAGTTCCTCGGTCGCCTGGCTGACAGGATGGATCGAGCCCTGACGACGCGCTCGGGTCGGCAAGGTGACGTCCAGCCACTCGGTGCGCAGACGCTCATCCAGCGCGGCATCGGCAAGGGCTGCTTTCTTGGCAGTCAGGGCCGAGTTGATCTCGTCCTTCAGGGCATTCAGCGCGGGACCTGCGACCTGGCGCTCTTCGGGCGTCATCTTGCCCAGCTCGCGCATTTTCAACGCGACCTCGCCCTTTTTGCCGACAGCCGCAACGCGGATCGCCTCAAGCGCGTTTTCATCGCCGGCTTGCGCGATCTGCCCCAGGTATTTTGACTTTAGATCGTCCATGACGCTTTCCGAACTGGCCCCTGAATTTGGTCCAGAACCTGCTATCGGCCTATCCTTGCGAATGCAAGCCGGACGGCGCGGATCAATAGCTGTATTCGGGGTAAATCCGGGTCAGATCCCCGTTCCAGTCGCCATTGAAATGATCCATCAGCTCGTCCGCCGGAACCTTGCCGGATTCGATACTGTCCTTGAGCGCGTTCAGGAAATGCGTTTCGTCCGGCACCAGTCCGCCCGCGCCCGGACGCGCCCGCGATTTCAGCCCCGCTTCGGCAATCGAGACCACTTCCCGTGCCAGATCGTGCATGTTGATCCCACCAACCTGCGCCTGCAGCCCATCCCTGGCAGCGCCAACGCGCAGCGCCTCGCGCGTGTCGGCATCCCAGCCTTTGACCAGATCCCAGGCGGCGTCCAGCGCGCCCTGATCGTAGGTCAGGCCAACCCAGAAGGCCGGCAGCGCACAAAGGCGGCGCCACGGACCGCCGTCGGCACCGCGCATTTCCATGAATTTCTTGATCCGCGCCTCGGGGAACGCGGTCGTCAGATGGTCGGCCCAGTCGCTAAGTGTGGGTGTTTCGCCCGGCAGGGTGGGCAATTTGCCTTGTAGAAAGTCCCGGAAGGACATGCCCAGCGCATCGATGTATTTGCCGTCGCGGTAGACAAAATACATTGGCACATCCAAGGCGTATTCGACCCAGCGTTCGAACCCGAATCCGTCCTCGAACACGAAGGGCAACATGCCGGTGCGTGCGTCATCCAGATGCCGCCAGATATAACTGCGCCAGCTTTTCTGGCCGTTGGGCTTGCCCTCGAAAAACGGCGAGTTCGCGAACAACGCGGTCGCCACCGGCTGCAGCGCCAGCGCCACGCGCAGTTTCTGCACCATATCGGCCTCGGACCCGAAATCGATATTGACCTGAACCGTGCAGGTCCGGCGCATCATCGCGCGCCCCATGGTGCCAACCTGCTCCATGTAGTCATTCATCAGCTGATAGCGCCCCTTGGGCATCAGCGGCATCTGATCATGCGTCCAGATCGGCGCGGCGCCCAGGCCGATGAAACCCACGCCGATCTTGTCCGAGATGTCCTTCACGTCGCGCAGATGCGCGTTCACCTCGTCGCACGTTTCGTGAATGGTTTCCAACGGTGCGCCCGACAGTTCCAGCTGACCGCCGGGCTCCAGCGACACATTGGCGCCGTCTTTTTGCAGACCGATCAATTTGCCGTTTTCTTCCAGCGGCTCCCAGCCATGCAGATCCCGCAGACCCCGAAGCACGGCCAGAATCGAGCGTTCGCCTTCATACGGCAGCGGCTTCAGCGTGTCCCGGCAATACCCGAATTTCTCGTGCTCGGTGCCGATGCGCCAATCCTGTTTGGGCTTGCAGCCCGATTCCAGGTATTCGGCCAGTTGTTCGTGGCGTTCGATCGGTCCGCCGCCGGACTGGGGGATGGACATGAAGCGTGCTCCGATCCTGATGTGTCTTTCTTGAAGGCCAGTCGTGGTCGCAAACCGCCCCGGTGTCAATGCAGCGTCAATGCAGGCGGATATGGGCCGGGCGCATCGGGCGACGTTCCCAAATGACAACGGGATGTGTCGCCCCGCCGTTCAGTTCCGACAACATCTGCTCGGTTTTCAGCCCCGGCAGGGCCGAGAACACGTCGAACAGAGCCTCGGCCCCCTCCGCATTCACGGGAATGTGAAGCGTGGGTTGCCCCGGCTGATCCAGAATCCAATGCGCCGGAGACGACGTCGGGTCCAGCGCCAGCCGCTCCATTTCCCGCGCAGCGACGATGCCACCATCCAGCGGGCCGAGATAGGTGATCTGCCCTTCGTCGATCGTTACGACGCCGGGCCCACCAACACCCAGACGAAAGCGGGCGCGCTGCACCCCGATAACAGCCAAGGCGGCCGAGACGACAACCAGCACCCATCCCAACCAGCCCAACAATCCGCCGGGGCCACTGATCCAGCTTACGCCCAACAGCAGAACAAATCCTGCTG
Organism: Ruegeria sp. HKCCD9138; assembly: GCF_057220975.1. NCBI lineage: Bacteria > Pseudomonadati > Pseudomonadota > Alphaproteobacteria > Rhodobacterales > Roseobacteraceae > Ruegeria > Ruegeria sp. HKCCD9138. The sequence continues at coordinate 241,545 of NZ_JBWVAZ010000002.1, forward strand.
CCAACACCTCGCGCCATCGCCACAGGGCAAGTTTGGCTTCGGGTCGGATGAAACTCATGCAACGTCCTCCGGGTCTGTGAACAGGATCAGTGAATACTGGCCTGCGGGCTTGAACCCGATAGCAATATAGGCACGCGCCGCAACATCGGAAGCGGCAAACAGGACCGCGCGGGAAACGCCGGCATTCCGCGCCTCGGTCAGATGCAGAGCTACAGCCAGACGGGCATAGCCCCGCCCCCGCAACTCGGGCGGTGTATAGACACCACCTATCTGAACCACATCTGGCAGGCGCGCGTTGAATCCGGTCATAGCCACCGGTTGCCCGTCGATAAGCAGAACCCTGTGAGAATCCCGTGCCGTGTAAGCCAAAATGTCCTCACCGGCCTGTTTCTGCGCCCGTTCACGTTCGAAGTCCATCGCTTCGATCAGGTAATCCCGCCGCCACCCCTCGGTGATGATATGGTCCAGAGCACCCAAGGGCACGAGTTCCGCGCCGGTCGCATCAGGTAGAACAAGCCTATTCAGGTCGAGCGAGAAGCCGGGTTCGTCACTGTTCAGCGTCGCGGGCCTGTCTTCCCAACCGGCAAGCCGCATGATCCGCCGGGCCTGCGTCGCTTCGGCGGCAATTCCGAACAGTTTGCGGCCACGGACCAAGCGAATTGCGTCCCGAAGGTCTTCATCCGAACAGTCGGGGCATTGGGGCAGGATCATGCCCTCATTGGTGACTGCAAACACCGCCCGCGGCGTGTCCCCAAGCTGCCAAATCAGAACTGCCCGCGGATCGGACCCGTTCAGCCCGAAATCCCGCAGATTTGCCAATAAGAACATCGAACTTTGCACATGGCGATACAGAAACGTCTCGATTTCGGGCACATCCCGAGCTCGCGCGGCGCGCCACATCACGCCCAGTCCCCAAGTGCCTGCTGCCACATGGTCATCGCAGCGACTGCAGCAGTATCGGCGCGCAATATGCGCGGCCCCAGACTGACAACATGGGCATAAGGCAAACCCGTCAGCCGCTTGCGTTCACGCTCGGAAAACCCACCCTCGGGACCGATGAGGATGGCCCAGGGAAGGGTTCCCTCATTCTCGGCAAGGCGCAGAGCGGACCCAACCTCTGCCTCATCGCAGAACATCAACTGACGATCTTCGGGCCAGCTGTCCAGAAACCGGTCGAGCCTTTGCAGTTCAGATACCTCGGGCACAAATGTCCCGCCGCATTGCTCGGCGGCCTCGACCGCGTGGGCCTGAAGGCGGTCCTGGCGGATACGCTCGGAATTGGTGAATTCCGTTTGCACCGGAACGATCCGCGCCGCGCCCATTTCCGCTGCTTTTTCAACGATGAAGTCGGTGCGCGCCTTTTTGATGGGCGCGAACAGAAGCCACAGATCGGGTGGCAACTGCAGCGGTTTGGTCTGCTCAACACATGTCAACGCGCCACCGCGTTTGCCTGCCTCGGCGACCTCGGCCAGCCACTCTCCATCCTGCCCGTTAAACAGGGCAACATGGCCGCCAACGGTCAGACGCATGACGCCGAACAGGTAGTGCGCCTGATCGCGCGTCAAAGGAACCGATTGCCCCGGACCCAAAGGGTGCTCTACATACAGTCTGATTTTTGCACTCATGAGACCTTACATATGCAAGGCAATGTCCCAACACCAGACGGTCAGGTCGCCGATGCAGTCACCGGCAACTGGGTCGATACCCGAGCCCCTGCGTTCGCCCGCCCGTATCTGAGGTTGTCACGGGCAGATCGACCGATCGGCACATGGCTGCTGTTGATTCCCTGTTGGTGGGGTCTGGCTCTGGCGATCCTCAGCGACGGTAACCCACGATGGGGCGATCTGTGGATTGCGGTCGGATGCGCTTTCGGCGCCTTTCTGATGCGCGGCGCGGGTTGCACATGGAATGACATCACGGACCGCAAGTTCGACGCGCAGGTCGAGCGCACCCGGTCCCGCCCGATTCCATCCGGTCAGGTCAGCGTGCGGCAAGCGGCGATCTGGATGGCTCTGCAATGTCTGCTGGCGCTGGCGATTCTGCTGACGTTCAATCGGGCCGCCATCGCAATGGGCGTGCTGTCGTTGCTGCCTGTGACGATTTATCCCTATGCAAAGCGTTTTACCTGGTGGCCGCAGGTCTTTCTGGGTCTGGCGTTCAACTGGGGCGCTTTGCTGGCCTGGACGGCCCACAGCGGCACCGTTGGCTGGCCCGCGATCACGCTGTATCTGTCGGGCATCGCGTGGACGCTGTTCTATGACACCATCTATGCGCATCAGGACGCGGAAGACGACGAATTGATTGGCATCAAGTCGACGGCCCGCCTGTTCGGCACCGATACCGCCCGATGGTTAAAGTACTTTCTGATCGCCACGGTTGGTCTGATGGGGCTGGCCATAATAGATGCTGCCATCCCGCAGGCATCCGTTCTGGCCCTGGTCGTCGCGCTGGCGGGACCGTGGGCCATGGGGTGGCACATGGCGTGGCAACTGCGGGGGCTGGACACCGAGGACAATGCCAAACTGCTGCAGCTGTTCCGCGCAAACCGCGACACCGGCCTTATTCCGCTGATCTTCCTCTGCGTCGCGCTGCTGCTCTGATTGCACCTTCCTCACGCGCCCGTTATGAGTTCGGGGCCAATCGCCAGAGGAGTTTCAAGCTCACCCATGCGTCTGCCGTTTCCCATTGCCGTTGCCGTGATTTTTGTGGTGTCCGCCGTGCTGTCTTTGGTAGGGGCGGGGTTTGCGGTCACAAAAATCGAAGAGGCATCGGAGCTGGCAGTTCGCCGGGCATTGAACCTGAACGGGCATGATTGGGCCGAAGTGCAGTCCGACGGATTGAGAGTTGTTCTGACCGGCACCGCGCCCGACGAAGCGACCCGTTTCAACGCCCTCACGGCTGCGGGGACCGAGGTCGACACATCCCGGGTGATCGACGAGATGGACGTGGCGCCGACCGCTGATCTGACACCTCCGAAATTCTCGGCCGAAATTCTGCGCAATGACAGTGGTATCTCTGTGATCGGACTGGTTCCGGCGAGCGAGGATCGCGAAGCGCTGATGGACAATCTGCAAGCGCTGGATCAGGGCGTCTCGGTTTCGGACCTTATGGAAAGTGCGGACTACCCCGCGCCAAAGGGGTGGGACGAGGCCATTGCTTATGCCGTCGAGTCGCTGGCCAAACTGCCGCGCGCCAAAATCTCGGCAAGCCCCGGATTGGTCCGGATTACCGCCATAGCCGACAGCCAGCGCGAGAAAGAGCGGCTTGAGCAGGATCTGACCCGCTCTGCGCCTCCGACTCTGCGGATCGGTCTTGCCATTTCAGCCCCGCGCCCGGTGATCACACCGTTCACCCTGCGCTATCTGATCAACGAAGAGGGCGGTCAATTCGACGCCTGTTCCGCGCAGGATGAAAAGGCCCGCGACATCATCGTTGCAGCCGCGCAGAATGCGGGGCTGACCGGTCCGTACACCTGCACCATCGGCTTGGGCGTACCTTCGCCCAACTGGGCCAAAGCAGCAGAACTCAGCATCGGCGCACTGGCCGAGATCGGGCAGGGAAGCGTGACGCTGACGGATGCCGACATCACGCTGGTCGCAGCGCCAGGCACTGCACCAGCGCTGTTCGACCGGGTCGTGGGTGAACTTGAAACCGCACTGCCCGAGGTTTTTGCCCTGCACGCGGTCCTGCCTGAGCCGGAAACCATTGCTCAATCCGGACCCATCGAATTCACTGCAACGCGCAGTCCCGAAGGTCTTGTCCAATTGCGCGGCCGCGTCGGAGACGAAACCCTGCGCGACATGACCGACAGTTTCGCACGCGCGGCCTTCGGCTTCGGGCAGGTGCATACGGCAACCCGGATTGCCCCCGACATGCCGGCAGACTGGCCGGTTCGGGTTTTGGCTGGACTCGAGGCTTTGTCGCATCTCCATCACGGGGCTCTGACCGTTACGCCGGATTCGGTGGAACTGTCAGGCGTCAGCCACAATGAGGACGCGAAGGCGTGGATAGCGGGTCAGTTGTCCGAAAAGCTGGGCGATGCACAGGATTTCACGCTTTCGATCACCTATCAGAAACCACCTGAACCCGAAGACGCGCTGCCCGACCCGGAACTGTGCGAGGCGCAGATCGCCGAAGTTCAGGCGAGCAAAAAGATTGCGTTTGAACCGGGGTCGGCCACTGTTGCGGCGGACTCGCGCGATACCGTCAATCAGATCGCGGATATTCTGCGCGACTGTGGCCCTATACGCCTGGAAATTCAGGGCCATACCGACAGTCAGGGCCGTGAAGAGATGAACCAACAGCTGAGCCAGGCACGGGCGCAATCCATCCTGAACGAGCTGCGCGGACGCCGTATCCCGACCTCGAGCTATACCGCGGTCGGCTATGGCGAAACGCAGCCCATCGCCGACAATGACACCGAGGAAGGCCGCGAGGAAAACCGCCGGATCGAGTTCCGCCTGATCCGGCCGGAACCCGTTCCAAATTCCGAAACCGGGTTGGAGGCCATGGAAGCGACCTCGGGAACTTCGGACGCCACCCCCTCAGATGCGGACGCAGAGGACCAGTAAGTTGAACAGAACAGAATTCGTCATCGCAACCGCCATTATCCTATTCGCGGCCTTCTGCATGGGATGGTTCGCAAATTGGCTGGCACACCGTCTGTCCCGCGTCCGTCAAAGCGACGTGGCCGATCTGGATCGGATGAGCCAGGAACTGCACGAGGCTGAAGAATCCCGCGATCAGGCGATAACATACTTACAGCAACGCGAGGCGGAGCTGACCAACCAGCTGACGCAGGCCGAGGCCGAACTGGCCGCAGCAATGGAAGGTCTGCGCGACGCCCGTCAGGAAGCTGAATTGCTTCGGGGGCGGATCAACAACGCGGACTAGAGTTCGGGCCGCAGGTCACCTCAGAGAACCTGAGCCAGATCCGCGATCAGGTCCTCTGGGTCTTCAAGCCCGATGGACAACCGGAACACACCGTCACCGGCATAGTCGCGATAGCTTTCAAGCTGCGCTCCCTTTAGCCTGAAGGATGTCTCCATCAGCGCATCGGTTCCCATCCAGAAAATCAAACTGCGATGATGGCCCAGCGACACCGCATAGTGGATGATCTGCAACTTTTCGATCATCTGTTGGGCCAATGCCTCTCCGGCAGCCCTGTCGCCGACCTGAAAGGTGATCATGCCTGACGTGTTCTGCATCTGCCGTCGCGCCAGATCGTATTGCGGGTGGGATTTGAGACCCGGATAAATCACCCTGGTCACTGACCCGCGGGATTCCAGCCATTCGGAGACGGCCAAGGCCCCGGCCTCGTGCGCCTTCATGCGCAATGGCAACGTGGCCATGCCCCGCGCTATCATCCAAGCGTTGAACGGAGACATGATGCCGCCGTGGTGTATCGCGGATTCGCCGCGGATTTTTTCGATCAGTTCCTTTCGACCCGCAATCGCGCCACCGATCGCATCCCCGTGTCCGCCAATGTATTTGGTCACGGAATGCATGATCAAGTCGACGCCCAGGTCCTTGTTCGCCTGCCCAAGCGGCGAGGCGAACGTGGCATCACAGGACAACAGCGCGCCTGCACGATGCGCGATCTTGGCAACAGCCGCCAGATCGGTCAACCGCCCGATCGGGTTCACCGGTGTTTCGGTGTGGATCAGCCGCGTGTCCGGGCGCACTGCCGCCTCAACAGCATTCAGATCGGACATGTTGACCGTGCTGACCTCGATGCCCAGACGCGGAAGAGTGTCGCGGGCCAGCTCTGCAACGCCTGCATAGGATACGTCCGACACGATCACGTGATCTCCGGCCGACAGAAATGTAAGAAAGATGGCCGTGGCGGCCGCCATTCCGGATGCCAGGCAGATACAATCCTCTGTTCCCTCCAATGCGCTGATCTTTGATTCTAGGGTTTTGACATTGGGGTTGGCCCAGCGACCATAGAGATACGGAGCCTCTTCCTCGATGTCGTGGGCTGAAAAGCCGGCCACCTGATCCGTCACAAAGGTCGAGGACATATGCAACGCCGGGGCAGATGCGCCGGTAGACCTGTCCGGGCCTTCACCGGCATGAATGGCTTTGGTTGCAAGCCCCTTTTCTTTCAATCCATTGTGCATGCTGGTCCCCTTTTGACGTTTGGTTTCAATTCATCATGAATTGGCGATCACACGTCTAGAGGCGAATTGAACGCGCAGTGTTCTCAAAACGACACTGCAAAAGTGCATGACCAGTGAATTGATCTCACCAGCGGGTCAGCGCGTCTTCGTCCTCGTCCTTCGCGGCAACCCATTCTGCACCGGTTGTGGTAATTTCTTTCTTCCAGAATGGCGCGCGGGATTTGAGGTAATCCATCAGATATTCCGCAGCCTCGAAAGCATCCTTGCGATGCCGTGATGCGGTGGCGACCATCATGATCCGGTCACCCGGCGCCAGGCGTCCATACCGGTGAATCACCAGCACATCGCCCAGAGACCACCGATCTTTGGCCTCCTGCGCGATCTTGGTCAGGGCGCGTTCGGTCATGCCCGGATAATGCTCGATTTCCATGACATCCAGATCACCTGTCGCCAGGTCGCGTACAACGCCTGTGAAAGTCACGATCGCCCCGTTCACCGCGTTGCCGGCGGCAAAGGCATTGGCCTCGGCCCCCAGATCGAACGCCTCTTCCTGAACAGCGATCCGCATTGCGTCAGCCTCCGGTCATCGGCGGAAAAAAAGCCACCTCACGGACGCCGGACAGCGGTGCATCAAAATCCGACAGCTCCTGATCCAAGGCGACGCGCAACGCAGACAGGTCGGCAAATGCAGCGGCGTAGCGGTCTTCGCGCGCGCTCAGCTCTGCAACCAGATCCGAGACCGTCGCGGCATTGGTGTCGACCTTTTCCTTGGGCAAGCCGATCCTTTCGCGCACCCAGGCGAAATACAGCACATCCATCCCTTAGCTCTCCTTCAGATGGGGCATAGCTTTACGTAGGTAGTCATAGCCGGTGATCAATGTCAGCGCAGCCGCAATCCAAAGCAGCCACAGCCCGATCCGACCCGCCCAGAACATCCCTTCCAGGTTCCAGCGCACAGCGTTCAGATCTTCAAGCTGTCCTGTCAGGACCTGATCGATCGTTGTTGCATCCATTCCGAAGGTGGCCATCACAAAGTAATGCTCGAAGATGCCCTGAGAGAACAGCACCGCGATGGCAATCATCTGGGCGGTGGTCTTCCATTTGGCCAGTTTCGTTACTTTCAATGTTCCGGCCACATCGCCCAGATATTCGCGCAGGCCCGAAACAAAAACCTCGCGGAACAGGATCACGGTGGCGGGCAGCACCAGCCATGGCGTCCAGTGTTCGGTCGAATAGCCAACCAGGATCATAAGCGCGATCACCACCATGGCCTTGTCGGCGATGGGATCCAGCATTGCACCCATCTTTGTTTCCTGCTTCCACGCGCGCGCCAGGTAGCCATCGAACCAGTCGGTAATGGCCGCCGACAGAAACAGGATCAGGGCAAACCAATCCGCATAGGGGCGCGTGAAATACAGAAACATAACGGCCAGGCCGGGCGCGGCCAGCAGGCGCAATACGGTCAGTATGTTCGGCAAATTCCATTTCATGCTGCGGACCCTACAGTGCCGGCTTCGGACAGAAAAGACGGGGCGGTAAAAAACAGTACCAATCACAGATGCTTGGTCAAAGGGTCACAGTTCGTGGGCCCGCGTGTCAAACCCCTTGGCCTCGGGTCACGAACGCGCCAGATTGCCTATGAAACTGGCCACGGACGCGCGAACCCTATGACACCCCGAATTCCAATGGACGCCCGATCCAACCTGATCGGAAGCGGTTGGATGATTGCTGCCATGGCAGGTTTTGCGCTGGAAGACGCGTTGTTGAAAAGCGCGTCCCTGACGCTGCCGATCTGGCAGGTACTGGTTCTGTTCGGCACTGGTGGGGCCGTGATATTTGCCTGTGTTTCCCTTTTGCGCGGCACTCGGCTGCTGCATCCAGATGTGCTGTCCCGGCCGATGAAGATACGCGTTCTTTTCGAAATCCTGGGGCGGTTGTTCTACGTGTTGGCCATCGCGCTGACGCCCTTGTCCGCCGCAACCGTGATCTTGCAGGCCACACCGCTGGTCGTGGTCGCAGGGGCAGCCGTGTTCTTCGGAGAAGCCGTTGGCTGGCGGCGATGGAGTGCGATTCTTGTCGGCATGGTCGGGGTGGTCGTCATCATCCAACCAACCGGAGACAGTTTTTCTGTCCTGTCGATCCTCGCTGTATTGGGGATGCTGGGCTTTGCCGGTCGCGATCTGGCCAGCCGCGCCGCGCCCGCAACCCTGGGAACCGAGGTTCTGGGGTTCTATGGGTTTCTTTGCATCGTGGTCGCCGGGCTGGCCTACCGGTTCTGGGAAGGCGTGCCGTCGGCTCCGCTGGCAGGCCATACCGGACTGCACATGACCGGTGCAATCTTCATGGGCACCATAGCCTATGCATCCCTGATGAAGGCGATGCGCACGGGTGAAGTTTCGGCGGTTACGCCATTTCGCTATTCCCGGTTGCTGTTCGGCATCGGGTTGGGCGTGTTCTTGTTCGGCGAGCGTCTGGATCAGACCATGTGGATCGGCAGCGCGCTGATCGTGGCCTCGGGGCTTTATATCCTCTGGCGAGGTCGTCGGGCTTAGCCCTTGTCGTGGAAAAAGTCATAAACTTTTTGCGCCAGCCCGGCGGAAATCCCATCAACCGCTTTGAGATCGGCAAGATTCGCCCGGCTGACCGCTTTGGCGCTTCCGAAATGCGCCAGCAATGCCCGCTTTCGCGCCGCACCGACGCCGGGGATTTCGTCCAGCGGTGTCGCGCCGACGGCTTTGGCTCGTTTGGCCCGATGGGTGCCAATCGCGAACCGGTGTGCCTCGTCGCGTAGACGCTGAATGAAGTACAGCACCGGGTCGTTGCGTTTCAGGGCAAAGGGGCGCTGACCAATCCGGTGAAACTCTTCCTTGCCGTGATCCCGGTCGACACCCTTTGCGACGCCAATCATGGGGATGTCTTCGACGCCATGCGTTTGCATGATTTCGTGCACGGCGCTCACCTGCCCCGCGCCGCCGTCGATCAGCAGCAGATCAGGCCATAAACCTTTGTCCCGGTCCGGGTCTTCCTTCTGCAACCTTGTAAAGCGCCGGGTCAGAACCTCTTTCATCATTCCGAAATCGTCGCCCGGGGTCAGGTCTTCACCGCGTATGTTGAACTTGCGATAGGCGTTTTTCATGAACCCCTCGGGCCCCGCCACGATCATGCCGCCGACGGCGTTGGTGCCCTGAATGTGGGAGTTGTCGTAGACCTCGATCCGGTTCGGCGGGCCGTCCAGATCAAACGCCTCGGCCACACCGCGCAAGAGTCTGGCCTGTGTTGCGCTTTCCGACATGCGACGCGCGAGCGACTCTCGTGCATTTCGCAGCGCACCCGCGATCAGCTCCTGTTTTTCACCGCGTTGGGGCACAAGAATCTCAACCTTGCGCCCAGCTTTCTCTGACAGGGCCTCTTGCATCAGATCGGCGTTTTCGATGGCATCCGACAGGATCAGTTGCCGGGGCGGTTCCTTGTTGTCGTAGAACTGGCCGAGGAAAGCCTCCATCGCTTCGGCCGCGGACACGTCCGGCCCAACGCGCGGATAAAAATCTCGGTTGCCCCAATTCTGATTGGCGCGGATGAAAAACACCTGCACACAGGCCTGACCACTGTCCATATAAAGGCCGATCACATCCGCCTCGGTCACGCCGCGCGGGTTGATACCCTGAGACGTCTGCACCTGCGTCAGCGCACGAATGCGGTCGCGCAATCCAGCGGCGCGTTCGAATTCCATCGCTTCGGACGCGGCCATCATCTGTTCGGCCAGTTCCTCCTGCACCCTGGTTGAACGACCGGACAGAAACCTTTCCGCATCCTGGACGCTTTCGCGGTAATCCGCTTCCGAGATCAGCCCGACACAAGGCCCCGAGCAGCGCTTGATCTGATAGAGCAGACAAGGCCGGGTGCGGCTGTCGAACATGGAATCCGAGCAATTGCGCAGCAAAAACGCCTTTTGCAACTGGTTCAGCGTTCTGTTGACGGCACCGGCGCTGGCGAATGGGCCAAAATAGGCGCCCTTCTCTTTCTTTGCGCCGCGATGTTTCTTGATCTGAGGAAAGGCATGATCCTTGGCGACGAGAATATTCGGAAAGCTTTTGTCGTCGCGCAGCAGTACGTTGTATTTCGGCTTGAGCTGCTTGATCAGGTTCTGCTCCAGCAGCAGCGCCTCGGTCTCGGTCCGCGTCGTCAGAAACATCATCGAGGCGGTCGAGGCGATCATCCGCTCGATCCGGCCCGAGTGACCCGGCCGCGTATAGTTCGAGACCCGCGCCTTGAGGTTCCGCGCCTTGCCCACGTAAAGAACCCGACTATCGCTGTCGAGCATCCGGTACACGCCGGGCGAACTGTCCAGTGTCTTTACATAACGCTGGATGCAGGCATAGCCGGTGGGCTGGGTTTCCGAAGTCGGTTCGTCGTGAGAGGTCATGGGCCTGAGATATGATTCTCTGACCATGGCTGCAATCTTGAGCGCCTCAGATCAAGAGAAAACAAATCCACGACTTCTGTGGATAACTGTGCAGATAAGTTCTGGGGCAACGCAAATTTCCCTTGTTTCATTACCTGTTCTTTGATTTGCACAAAATTTAAGCACTATCCTAACACATTGTTTTTGAATGATATTTTTTTGTTCCTGAAACAAGTGTATGAAAAACAAGACAATTTTGTAACGCGCCGGTAACACGGACGAAAGCGGTGCAAAACTTGCGAGGAATATGTCTATTCTACGCCCAGAACGTCTGGCGTCTGCCATCCCAGATGTTGGCCACCATCCACGCACAGAAGCTGCCCGGTGACTGCATGGGCATCCAGAAAATAGCCCAGCGCGGCCGTGATGTCGGAGGGATTCGCCCCACGCTCCAGCACGGTGTTCTTCCGTTGAGCTTTAAAGTGACCCTCAGACTGACGATGGCCCTGCAACGTAGGGCCCGGCCCGATTGCGTTGACCCGGATGGCCGGAGTCAGCGCCTGTGCCGCGGTGCGGGTCAGCGCCCACAGCCCCATTTTTGCGATGGTGTAGGTCATGAATTCGGGCGTCAGTTTGCGCACCCGCATGTCCACCATATTGACGATCAGACCGGTCGCGACCGGTTCACCCGCCTCATCCGGTTCCGCAGCAAGACCCTGTTCCGCCATGGCCTGAGTCAAAACAAACGGTGCGCGCAGGTTGCTGTCGAGATGCCGATCCCAGCTTTGACGGGTTGCAGTGTGGATGTTGTCATATTCGAAGATCGAGGCGTTGTTGACCAGACAGGTGATCGGCCCGCCCAAAGCCTCGGCGGCGCGGGGCAGCAGCGTGGTGACCTGTGCCTCATCCAGAAGGTCGGCCTGCAACGCAACGGATGCTCGGCCCAAAGCCTGAACCTCCGCCACCGTATCACGCGCTGCTGCATCGGAAGACGCATAGTGAACGGCGACATCATACCCGCGCCCGGCCAGATACAAGGCCATCGCGCGCCCAAGCCGTTTGCCAGCGCCGGTCACCAAAGCTCGGGTCATCGGGAATCTCCGTCAGTCAGGTCATGCCAGAAGGATAATGATATATACGGCGTACAACAGGGTAAGGATCATGCCCCATACACGCGTAATATCCTGTTTGAAGAAGACAAACGGGATCAGCAGCAGTGACGCGCCCAGCATGACCCACAGATCGAAATGCAGGAACTCGGGGTCGACCGGAATGCGGCCAAACAGGGTGGCAATTCCGACGATGGCCAGCAGATTGAACATGTTCGACCCGATCACATTGCCCAGCGCGACATCCGCCTGACGGCGCAGTGCCGCCATGACCGTGGTGGCCAGTTCGGGCAACGAGGTTCCGACAGCAACCAGCGTCAGACCGATCACCGTTTCACTGACGCCATAAGTGCGGGCGATGATCGTGGCGTTTTCCACCAGCAGATGCGCGCCCATGGGCAGGCCGATCAGACCCAGGACCAGATAAACCGACACCTTCCAATAGGGCATATCGGGGTCTGCTTCTTCCAGCACTTCCAGATCGTCATCTTCCGCGCGGGCGGGGCCACAGGCCTTGCGGTGTGCGTGCGCCTCGCGGAAAGCGTTCCACAACATCAGCCCCAGACCCGTCAACAGAATCGCACCGCTGAACAGGTTGAACACGCCACAGAAAGCCAGCCCGATGAACAACACCGAGGCCATCAGCATGAAGACATAGTTCTTGCGGCTGTCGCATTCGCTGGTGTGCAGCGTCGCCAATAGGGCGGGCAACCCGAGAACCAGAAGAATATTGGCCGTATTCGACCCGACCACGTTACCCAATGCGATACCGGGTGCGTTTTCCTTGACCGCGCTGATGGCAATCAACAGTTCGGGTGCCGACGTACCAAAGGCCACAATGGTCAGGCTGACAATCAAGGCTGGCACACCCAACCTCAGGCTGAGGTTCACGGCACCACGTACCAGCGCGTCACCGGCCAGCAACAGGATCAGCAGTCCGAGACCGGATAGCAGCCATGCCGTCATCCACGGCCTCCCTTTTCACATGGACACGGACCCTTGCCGATCCGAAACCGTCCACATTTGGGACATTTGGCCGAGCTCAGACGCCGCTGGCCCGGAAAGCGCAGCTTGCCGAACATTGCCAACACAGCCATGCCAATCAGAAAAAGAGTGACGGCCTTGATGATCACGTCACAACCCGAAACGCGCAAAGGCTGCGCGCTCCTCAAGCCCGGCGATCGCGTCCTGCGCCATCGCGGCTCCAAAGCGTGACCAGATCGGTCGGCGCAAACCATAGCGGCGGAACTTGACCTTGTCGCCAAAACGCTCCTGCATCTTGGGCTTCAGATGCGCGATGCCGTCAATCAGACCAAGCTCTTTCGCGCGTCGGGCCAGCCAGACCTCGCCATTGAACAGATCGGCATTTGCATCCAGCTTGCCATCCCTTCGGGATCTGACATGCGCAATGAAGTTCTCGTGTATATCGCCCAGTAGTACCTGAAGGCGGGCGACATCCTCTTTCTTTTCCGGTGCGAACGGATCAAGCATGGATTTCGACTGGCCGGCGGTGTGCACGCGCCGCTCAATGCCCTGCCGAGCCAGAAAGACATGCGCACCGAAGCCGGACGATATCACGCCGATCGACCCCAGGACCGAACTTTCGTCGGCCCAGATCTCGTCCGCGGAAGCCGCCAGCCAATAGCCGCCAGAGGCCGCCACGTCTTCGACAAAGGCATAGACGGGGATGTCCAGCTCCTCGGCCAGGCGACGTATGCGCGACCCGATGAGAGAGCTTTGGACGGGTGAGCCGCCGGGCGAATTGACTTCCAGCGCCACAGCGACGGGTTTGCCTTTGCGAAAGGCCTTTTCCAGCACCGGGGCAAGCGACACGTCGTTCATCGAGGCACGCCCAGCCATTCCGATGGCGCCGGACAGGCGGACAACGGCCACAGTGGGCTGCTTTTTCAGGAAAGGCAGGCGAAGTTTCATGGAAGCCGATGTAGAGCGCGCCACGACCGTTAACAAGGGACACGCGCGCCCATAAACGCGACGTGAACCAATTTCCCACACCCGGCGGGCAAAAATGCAACGCCCTAACTGCGGATGCGCCAGCCAGTTTTGAAGATCCAGCCGATGACCGCAAGGCAAATTCCGGTGAAGGCGATGATCGCCAGAAGGCTCCAGAAAATCGGAACGTCCGCGATCCCGTAAAACGACCAACGGAAGCCCGAGATCAGGTAAACCACCGGATTAAAAAGCGTAATCGTCTGCCAGAGCGGCGGCAGCATCGAGACGGAATAGAACGTCCCGCCCAGAAAGATCAGCGGTGTCACCACCAGCTGCGGCACCAGCGACATCTGCTCGAAATTGCTGGCCCAGATGCCAATGATGAACCCCAGCAGCGAGAAACTGAGACAGGACAGTATCAGAAATGCCGCCATGGCGAAGGGATGCTCGATCCGCAAATCGACAAAAAAGGTGGCGGTTCCGAGTATGACCAATCCGACGAACAGCGCTTTGGTTGCCGCAGCGCCTACGTAACCGATTACGATTTCTATAAAATTGATCGGTGCGGAAAGAAGTTCGTAAATGGTGCCCAGGAATTTTGGGAAATAGATACCGAAGGACGCATTCGATATCGACAACATCACCACCGACAGCATGATCAGACCCGGCACGATGAAGGCGCCGTACGAGACGCCCTCGACCTCCTGAATGCGACTGCCGATCGCGGTGCCGAATACAACGAAATAGAGCGAGGTGGACAGAACCGGCGACAAAAAGCTCTGCGCCAGAGTACGGAAGAAACGGGCCATCTCGAACCGGTAGATGGCAGCGACGGCGGACCAGTTCATGCGGGCTCTCCGGATACCAGATTGACGAAAATCTCCTCAAGGCTCGACTGACGGGTTTGAACATCGCGCAGAACCAGCCCGGCTTGCGCAACATCGTTTAGCAGCGTCGTTATGCCCGTACGCTCGGCATTGGTGTCATAGGTGTAAATCAGCACATTCCCTTCACCGTTCAGGGTCAGGTTGTGGGACATCAAACAATCGGGAATGGCCGAGACCGGTTCGGTCAGCATCACCTCGATCTGCTTCTTGCCCATCTGCGCCATCAGCGTATCTTTGTCCTGAACCAGCAGCAGTTCACCCTTGTCGATGACACCGACACGGTCGGCAATGGCCTCGGCCTCTTCGATATAATGTGTGGTCAGGATGATGGTGACACCGCTGGCCTTCAGCTCGGCCACGATGTCCCACATGTCCTTGCGTAACTCTACATCGACCCCCGCAGTGGGCTCATCCAGAAACAGAACGCGCGGTTCATGCGCCAATGCCTTGGCAATCAGAACCCGGCGCTTCATGCCGCCTGACAGTTCCTTGATCGCGTTCTTGCGCTTGTCCCATAAGGACAACTTGCGAAGAATTTCCTCGATTCTGGCACTATCGGTGCCATGGCCGAACAGGCCCCGCGAGAACCGGACTGTGTTCCAGACCTTTTCAAAGGGCTCCAGTGCGATCTCCTGCGGAACCAGGCCAATCATCTTTCTGGCAGCGCGATAATTCGTCAGAATGTCGTGTCCGCCTACAGTGACGGAACCCGAGGTTGGCGTGGTGATTCCGCAGACGGTCGAGATCAGAGTGGTCTTGCCCGCACCATTGGGACCAAGCAAGGCCAGTATCTCGCCCTGTTCGATATCCAGCGACACCCCCTTGAGCGCTTCAAAGCCGCCCTCATAAGTCTTGCGCAGATCCTTTATAGACAAAATCGGTGCCATGCGTCTCCCCGGTTCTGGCGGGCACCCTATCGCGCCGACCCGCCGCAGAACAGGTCAAAATCGCACAGCAGCCTGCACATATGCGCAGGGCCTAGTCACGCCCCGTCAGACGCCCCAACCATCCCTTTTTGGCCTCTTCCTCTTCCGGCTCGCCTTCGGTTTCCTGCTCGGCTGGACCTTCCAGATGCTCTTGCAGGTTCATGAAAAACTGATCCGCCATCTTCTTGGCAAACCCATCGATCAAACGGCTGCCAAGCTGTGCCAGTTTGCCGCCCACCTTGGCATCGACATCGTATGTCAGCGCGGTGCCACCCTGTTCGTCCGGCGCAAAACTGACCGAGGCGCTGCCCTTGGCAAAACCCGCCGCTCCGCCCTTGCCTTCACCTGTGATAGTCAACCGCTCCGCCTCGACCATGTCCGACATGGTAACCGTTCCTTTGAACGTAGCCTTTACGGGACCGACCTTTTGCACCACCGTCGCCTCATAGCCATCAGCGGGATTCCCGGACACATCCTGGGCCCCCGAGATGCAGGCCTTCAACACTTCGGGGTCCAGCAAGGCCGCAAAAACTGCAGCAGGCGCGGCCTTGATCGTCCTCGTGTCGCTTAAATGCATGTCAAACGCCCTCCTGAAACCCTGTGGCAGATCACCTCAGACGTAGCCTCTAACACCAGGTGCAGGCAACCAGTTTGCGGTTGGAACCCTCATCAACCCCTTGCAATCCCGACGCTCTGGCGAAACTCTGCCCGGCAGGAGGCCGAACCATGCTGAGCGGATTGCGTATCATCGAAATCGAAGGGCTGGGCCCCGGCCCGTTTGCAGCAATGCTGCTGGCGGATCTCGGGGCCGACGTGATCACCGTTCACCGCAAGGGTGGCGCCGTGACGCCGGGTATGCCCGAGCGATCTCTGCTGGATCGCGGAAAACGATCCATCGCGCTGGATCTGAAGGACCCACAGGACCTGAACACGGCCCTGACCCTGATATCCTCGGCCGACGCCTTGATCGAGGGGTTCCGCCCGGGCGTCATGGAAAAACTCGGCCTTGGCCCCGAGGCTTGCCACGCGCTGAACCCCAAGCTGGTGTACGGCCGGATGACGGGTTGGGGGCAGGACAGCCCGATGTCGGACACAGCAGGTCACGATCTGAACTATATCGCCCTGTCCGGCGCCCTGTGGTACGCCTCGGCCGCCGGGCAGATCCCACAGACACCCGCCACCCTTGTTGGCGATATCGGTGGCGGCGCGCTGTATCTGGTGACCGGTATTCTGGCTGCGCTGATCAATGCGAAAGCAACGGGTCAAGGTAGCGTGGTCGATGCGGCCATCTATGACGGCTCGGCCCACATGATGAACCTGCTGATGAGCATGCGCCAGACCGGCAACCTTTCGGAAACCCGCGGACAAAGCCTGCTCGACGGACCGCATTGGAGTCGCTGCTACGCCTGCGCAGACGGCCATTGTATTTCGGTGCAGTGCCTTGAGCCGAAATTCTACGCGATATTCCTGAACCTGCTCGACCTGTCGGATGATCCGCAGTTTCAACAGCAATATGACCGTCAGCTCTGGCCTGTATTGACCGATCGCCTGACGGATCTGTTCGCCAAAAAACCGCGCGATCATTGGGTGACCCTTTTTTCCGGGACCGATGCCTGCGTCGCCCCGATCCTCAGCCCCGAACAAGCCTGGGATCACCCGATGAATACCCGCCGGACATGGCAAGAAGTGGACGGAACGCTTCAGGCCGCCGCCGCCCCACGGTTTTCAAATCATAACTGGAAACCCCAACCCAGCCCGGCCCGCGGAGAACACACTCAGGAAATCCTCGCCGAACTCGACGCACATCCCGGATCCGCCACTTCATCTGGCCGAAAATATCCCGGGGGATGAATTGGCCAAAGGCCAAGAAGGGGGCTGGCCCCCTTACCAACCTTTATCGCCCGCGCACCGTATCGATCATCAACTGCACGTTCTCGGGATCGGCATCCGGCGTGATCCCGTGGCCCAGATTGAATATATGCGGCCCTTTCGAGAACGCCTCGACAATCGCTCGGGTTTCGTCCACCAGTGCCTGCCCGCCAGTCACCATATGCGACGATGCCAGGTTGCCTTGAACACAGCCGTCCACCTGTACCTTTGCGGCGGCCCAGTCCGGCGAAACCGAGTTATCCAGCGCCACGCAATCGACGCCGGTTGCCTCGGCGAACCCGACATAGCCCTCGCCCGCTTCGCGCGGGAACCCGATCACGGGTATTCCGGGATGGCGGGCCTTGATGGCCTGAGTGATCACTCGACACGGCTCAACCGCGTATTTCCGAAATGCCTCACCCTTCAGGGACCCGGCCCAGCTATCGAAGATCTTGACAACCTCGGCGCCCGCATCGATCTGGGCCGACAGGTATTCGATCGTGGCAGCGGTAATCCGTTCCAGCAAAGCCTCGAACAAAACGGTGTCTTCTTCGCGCAGCTTGTGCGCCGGACCTTGATCCGGCGTGCCACGCCCCGCGATCATATAGGTCGCCACGGTCCACGGTGCCCCGGCAAACCCTATCAGCGTCGTCTCTGACGGCAAGTCCCGCGACAGGATGCGCACGGTCTCATAGACGGGCGAGAGCGTCTCATGAATATCCTCGACCGGTTTCAATGCGTCGAAATCCGACTGTTGCGTAATGGTCGACAGGCGCGGCCCTTCGCCGGTGACGAACCACAGATCCGCACCCAGCGCCTGCGGGACAAGCAGGATGTCGGCAAACAGGATCGCCGCGTCAAAACCATAGCGGCGGATCGGCTGTAACGTGACCTCGGCCGCAAGCTCGGAATTGTAGCACAGCGACAGAAAATCCCCGGCCTGCGCACGGGTCGCGCGATACTCGGGCAGATACCGGCCTGCCTGGCGCATCATCCAGATAGGCGGAACGTCCTGAACCTCGCCTGCCAGCGCCCGCAGAATTTTCTTTGTTTCGGCCATGCCTGCCCCCGATATTAAGGTCTGGCGCAACGGGTCTTCCTTCGGCGGCAATTTGTCAAGCTCTGCCCCCATTGTCAGGGCAATGTGACGCGACTAAAGCTATGCCCATGACTTTGACCATGCCCTCTCCCGCATCACCTCTTCGAATCGGCACACGCGGATCCCCGTTGGCGCTGGCCCAGGCCCATGAAACCCGCCAACGGCTGAGCACCGCTTTCGACCTGCCGCACGAGGCGTTCGAAATCGTCGTGATCAAGACGACCGGTGACAATCGCGCCATGATCGACGCGGACCGGCCGCTGAAAGAGATCGGCAACAAGGGTCTGTTCACCAAGGAAATCGAAGAGGCAATGTTGAGCGGCGAAATCGACATCGCCGTGCACTCGACCAAGGACATGCCGGTTGCTCAACCAGAGGGTTTGATTCTGGACACGTTCCTGCCGCGCGAGGATGTTCGTGACGCATTCATTTCACCCAGCCTGAATTCAATCCACGACCTGCCGCAAGGCGCGGTTGTGGGGACTTCGTCGCTCCGC
This sequence comes from Ruegeria sp. HKCCD9138, assembly GCF_057220975.1. NCBI lineage: Bacteria > Pseudomonadati > Pseudomonadota > Alphaproteobacteria > Rhodobacterales > Roseobacteraceae > Ruegeria > Ruegeria sp. HKCCD9138. Next base: position 260,406 of record NZ_JBWVAZ010000002.1, read on the forward strand.
CGGCGGGCACAATTGCTGAATCGTCGACCCGATCTGAACGTGGTCGAGTTCCGGGGCAACGTGCAGACCCGTTTGAAAAAGCTGGCCGATGGCGTTGCCGACTGCACGTTCCTGGCCATGGCCGGACTGCGCCGCCTGCAAAGGGATGACGTCCCGGCGACAGCGATTTCCCCCGACGACATGCTGCCCGCAATCGCACAAGGCACCATCGGGATTGAGCGACGCAGCGATGACAGCCGCGCCGCCGGGATGCTCGAAGCCATACATCATTCAGAAACGTCGCATCGACTTGCCGCCGAACGCAGCCTGCTGGCAAGCCTGGACGGGTCTTGCGAAACCCCGATCGCCGGGCTGGCGGAATTACGCGACGGTCGGCTGCACCTGCGCGGAGAGGTGCTGCGCCCCGACGGGTCCGAATCCATCAGCGAAACCGCGACAGGTTCAATCGAGGACGGCGTTGAACTTGGACACGCCATGGCTCAATCCCTGCTGAAACAGGCAGGCCCCGGGTTCTTCGACTGGCGCGGATAACAAATTTTTTCTGAAATGTGAACTACTTCACTGTCGGACCCCTTGGGGCCATGCAATATGAGGATGTTCCGGAAGGATACAAGGTCAGTCTCGAATATCGAAAGTTTAGCCCGTTTTGTTTTAGATAGTTCTCGAGGGGGCGAGACAGATCCAAATATCCGTTCGAGGCGGGTCGCTGTCTTATAGTCAGACAGCGGCCCGTTTCATTTTGTGCAGTCAGTCCCCTTGTCGAGCCAACTTGGGCGGACCGTTGTGATGACTGAACATTGCCTGATCCGTCAGGCTGTCGGACCGGAAATCAGCCACCCTGCTGTCGAGCGTCCTGTAGAAGCGTTCCAACCCCGGTTCAAGTTCAACGGCCAGTGCGGCGCATTTGGCGCAGGATGCTTCGATATCCACCCTGGTTGCACCTCCGCGAATGGCCGCGACCAATTCCTGATGCTGCGCCAGCAAAGTTTTGAAACCGGCACTTTCGGCAAGAACACGGTCGCCGACCAGAACGTAGACAGGCTCGGGCTCGCTTCGGCCTTTGAGGTCGACAAATCCGGCCTCCAACAGTGCCAGGGTCGAACCCACCGCCTGTTGCACAGATCGCGACACCAGAATGTCATAGTCGACATGGCGGCAATTCTGCTCGAGTCGCGCGGCGACGTTCACCACATCTCCGATCACCGTATAGTTGAACCGGCTGCGTGACCCGATATTGCCGACACAGGCCGTTCCTGTGGCGCATCCCGTTGCCAATGCGATGGGCGGGCGCCCCTGCATCAGGTCCGAGGCATTGAAATTGGCCAGAGCCCGCCGCATCAGCAATGCTGCCCGCGCGGCCCTCCACGGATGATCTTCCACCGGCAGCGGCGCATTCCAGAACGCCATGACGGCGTCACCGATGAATTTGTCGATTGTGCCGCGCTCCTGCAGAATCTGATCTCCGATCTCGGAAAACAGTTCATTCAGCAAAGTCACCAGATCCGTCGCCGATACCGATTCCGAAAGCGGCGTGAATCCCCGAATGTCCGAAAACATCACCGTGATCTCTTGCGTTTCGCCGCCCAATTGCAGTCGATGATCCGATGCTTCCAACTCGTCCAGAATTTCCGGCGCGACGTAATGCGAGAATGTCTGCCGGATCACGCGCTTTTCCCGCTCGGTCGAAATAAACAAATAACCCGCCAGGACGCCGAAGTTCGCCATTCCGCCCAGCAATGGAAAAGTGGCGTCAAACAGCACATTGTGGTTCTGAAAGGCCAACCAACTGATCACCATGACCACCGCCGCTGCGACCCCGCCGGCAATGAATGAGGCAACGGCCCCAAAACTGGACATGACCACCGTCACCACAACCCCGAGAATTACAAAGGCCAACAGTTCCAGCGCCGCCGTTACATCCGATCGGCTGAGCATTTCCCCCACGATGATCTGTTCTATGATCTGGGCATGAATCGAAACGCCGGGCACCGATTCACCCAAAGAGGTTTCGCGCATATCGAACAGGCCTGCAGCTGACGTGCCGACAAGAATAATCCGCCCTTCGATTTCGGCCCGAATGTCGGGATCGTCCGGGGCTTGCATGATGTCGTCCGCCGAAAGATAGATCTCGGGGCGGTCGCGACGGTACTTGATCCAGACTTCACCATTGGCAGTTGTCGGCAACCAAAAGTCTCCGATTTCGACCGACAGCATTACGCCCGCTTCGTCCTGCGCACCCTCGACCAGGATAACGGGTTCATCCAGGGCAACCCTCAGCGCTTCGATGCCAAGCCCCGGCAGCGGGCCGTCCGGACCGCCCCATAGTGCCGGCACACGACGAATTATTCCGGACCCTCCCAGGGGCGAGACATTGACCCCGCCAATGCCAGCCGCACCCCTGCCCAGCGGTGGGGCGATCGGCGACCAATGGGGAACAGTGATCAATCCGGATGTCGGCGATTCACCGATTTCAATCATCCCGGCCTTGGACGCGATGTCTGCACCCTGTTCGGACAATTGCGCAGCCGTTCCCAGAACGACCGGCCAATGCGCCATTTCCAACGCAAAAGTGATGTCATAGTCCAATTTTTGGGCGCGACGTTCCACCGAGATGATGTCAGCAAGGGCAGGGTCGTTCAGCAATCGCGCAGGCGAGTATCTGTCCGGTTCGACAAACAACATGTCAAAAGCGATGGCGGCTGCACCGTATTCGCCCAGGTTTTCCACCATTTGCGCAAGCAGGGTCCGGGGCCACGGCCATTGACCCCAATTCGCCAAGGACCGTTCATCAATATCGACAACCCGTACTGGAAGGTCTGGATTGAACTCTCGCGGAGAAATCCTCTGCAATACGTCGAAATAGATCATCCGGGTTACCTGAACCGGATAGGGGTCACTGACGCGCACGAAACACCCAAGCAGGATCAACGCAACACCGACAAGGCGAAAAGCAAGTCGTCGTTTGAATTGATCTTTTGTCTTGCCCGCCACGTCGGCCTCCTTGGCGTCAGGGTCAGAAAGAGTGTTCAGTTGCCCAGTAAAGTGGGCGGTACATAGCGTTTGGGCTGCTCAATTCTCGTCTCAGAGACCGCCCTGCCAATCGGATGTTTCTCGGAAACCATTGCACGTTGAAAATTCCATTTCTTGCCGGGCCCCTGTTCGAAGGCGGCAACCGCACCCGTCTAGGGGGTTTCGTAACGCAGCCCTTCGCATTGGTTGATGCAGCGCCAATCCCATCGCACTTCGTGACATCATACCGTTAATCTTCCAATTCCTCTTCCTGGGCGTCGTCCAGTTCTTCATCCGGTTCGTCATCTGAATCGTCATCCGGCCCGTCGTCAGGTTCATCTCCCGGTCCGTCATCCGGCTCGCTTACTGCTACTTCAACAACCTCGCCCGGTGGCGCTGGCGCAGGCGCAGGCGGCGCAGCTTGCACACGACGCACTTCAGGTCGTTCCGGTTCGATCCGAGGTACCACGACCGCAGCGGCCTCGCGTGCGCACCCCTCACCATTTGCCTGGAATGGCGGCAGCAATTCACTCTCGGACTGAACGAAGGGAAACCCGGACGCCAGAGCTTTGAGGTATTGATCCTGATCGACCGGGCGCCCAACTCCGCCACCGGAACTGGTGGCAAACATGCTGCACGAACGCCGGGCCGACCGGCACGCGCCGCTTTGACCACACATTCGAACCGTTCCTTCCAGAACCAGCATTGCACTTTGCCTGTCCGAAGCAATCCACGTATCAAATATCGTTCCGCGCACAGCCATCGTCGCCGTTGGCGTTCTGACGGTATAGGCGCGTTTTCTGCTATTGCCGGAAATGAACCGGAAGCTTCCGCCCAGGGCCTGTATCGCAAAGCTTTTGGCCTTGCGGTTCCCGCGCAGCATGGACACGTCCAGGATCATGCTCGCATTCGGCCCGACGGCTATCTTGGTTTCGTCCGCAAATATCAGTTGCACCACACCTGAACTGTTGGTGGTGATCGTATCCCCGGAGGCGATTTCCATACCTTGCCGTATGCGCGACGTTTTACCTGCGCGGGTCAGTTCGGCGCCCTGCTTGACGCTCAGGACCTTGCCGATTGTCGCTGTTGCCGTTTCAGGCAGGGCCAGTATGACCCAAAACACCAATAATACTCTTAACCAGGCCAATACAAAATCCCTTTCCCCCAAAGGATCCCAGAAGGGCGAAACACGCCCCGCGCCTGTAATATGTCACCCCAAAACCTAGAATACTGGTCATTTGAATTATTAAATGTGGACAAATATGCATTATAGAGTCCTCATTTTGCAAGAACTCTGTTCCTGGGCCGGCCGACCGGCATCCGTAGCGTGTCAGCGAAACTGAAACGGTTCATGGGCCAAAAACGTTTGAAACAGTCGATTGATCACCACTGCACGAGCTGCCCGATCCGAATTCCTGCATCGGAAATCAGAAAATTACAGCCATCCAAGAAAATCGCCTTGTAACTGGATCACAGGCAAGGATATACCCGCCAGCGGAGACGTGGCCGAGTGGTCGAAGGCGCTCCCCTGCTAAGGGAGTAAACCAGGAATGGTTTCGAGGGTTCGAATCCCTTCGTCTCCGCCACCCATTCTCGAAACCCCTTTATTTTATGGGCGGTTATGCTTCGACCGACCTTGAGTTTCTTGGTTATTTTGCGCATTATGTGGGGCAAAATGTGATCTGAAAATTTTGCCCAGGATGGTTTGAATGCCCAAATCAAAGGGACGTCATGGCGAGCGGCGACTCACTAAGCGAGCAATAGAACGCGCAGGACCCGGAAGACACACAGACGGAGGTGGCCTTTATCTTGTTGTAGACAAGTCTGGAGCAAAGCGCTGGATGGTCCGTCTCGTCATACAGAAGAAGCGGCGGGACCTTGGCCTTGGGTCAGTTTCACTCGTCGATGTAGAAGAGGCTCGTGCAAAAGCTCTTGAATATCGAAAACAAGCAAGAGCTGGTCTTGATCCGTTCGCAGAAGTTGAAAAGGCAGAACGTGCGGCAACGCCCTTCAAGGAGATCGCTCAAGAGGTCTATGAGAAGGTAGTTCTAAATTCGACCACCAATGGGAAGCATCAGTATCAGTGGATCAACACGTTGAAGACATACGCTTTTCCCGTGATTGGCGACAAGGCACTGGATGATATCACGACAGACGATATCCAGAAAATCCTTCTGCCGATTTGGCTTTCGAAGTCTGAGACCGCCCGCCGAGTTCAGCAGAGGATGGGTCGCGTTTTCAAGTATGCCATCTCTCATCGAATTGCGACTGACAATCCGGTTGAGCGAAGTAAAGAAGACCTTGCCCCGAAGAAGATGCAGAAACAGGTTCGGCACCATAAGGCTATTGATTGCGATAGCGTTCCTTCTTTTATGCGAACCCTTGAAAACTCCCAAGGGACCGGAGCCTTGGCTTTTCGTTTTTTGATCCTTACGGCAGCGCGTGTCGGCATGGTGCGCAAGGCCAGATGGAATGAAATAGACTTTGAAGGCGGCTGCTGGACAGTTCCTGAGGCACACATGAAATCTCGAAAAGAATTTCAAGTCCCCATCGGCTTCGCATCTCTGCAGGTATTGCACGAGGCACGTGAGTTTCAGAGGGGTGAAGATTCTCTGATTTTCCCTTCGCAGATGAATCCCGGAAAGATGCTTTCAGACGGAACTTTCCGTGCCATACTTGAGCGCAATAAGATTGATTGCGTTCCGCATGGGTTCAGGACTTCATTCCGACAATTCGCGGAAAGCGAAGGCATCCAACTCAAATACAAAGAAGCCGTTAAAGAAGCTGCGCTTGCTCATGTGACTCAAAATGAGGTTGCGGCAGCATACAACCGAACCGAATACTTTTACGAGCGCATAGACTTAATGGAGGATTGGGCAGACTTTATTGCGAGTCCAGACCGTCTATTTGACTTTGAAAAACACTACAGCTGATCGCCTCGACACGGGCGTGTCAGCTTAAGCAGTTCGAAGGCCAATACCCGTGGACTTACAGCAATCTTTCCTGACGACTGTCTTCTTTCGTGATCCCCTGTTCAAGCAAGTGTTTGTATAACAAGCTCGCACCAGAACTGCCGGGTAAGTATTGCTCGCTATTGAAGTCAGAATCCTTCAAGCTCATTCTTTCAAAAATTTTTGCGAATTCGGCTTTTTCAACTACCCTCGGACCTTCAACGACTTCTAAAACCGCGTCCCTCAGGAAACGTATTAGAGCATTGAACCCGGTAGTTCTTGCTAAGATCTGCCCTCTCTCGCTACTATCCCATGCTTCAGGCCACCGATCTCTAACAGCCTCAAAGAAGTTTGAAACAGTCAGCAAAACTGAAAGCGCATCTTCATTTCGGTAAAAATCTACAAAGACGCGATTTCGCCAAGTCTCACCGGGCTCTGACCGCGAAACCAACCCCCATAGACTCTTACTCCTTTCTTTCTCCTGATCTTTTGGCAAATGGCGCAGCAATCCATTCACGACAGTCGCTTGAGCCAAAGTTTCGCCATCGACTCCGGGTGTTCTCTTTCCAAGGCGTTTGATTTTGTCGTGGAACGGACCGTTTTCATCTCGGTTCAGCGCAACCACTACGTCATGGGCCATTTTGTAGGGGCTACTTTCTTTCGCGTAGTCTAATAGATCATACATCAGCGATTTGTTCACTTTAGTCTGCGCGAGGTTCACACGCGAAAAGATCTCGGCTTGATCTGCAATATCAGCCCCAACAAAGATGGAAACGTTAACTTCAAAAGGCCCCTTGGTGCGGTCTCTATCAGTCAGGCCTGCCAGCCTGTGCTGTCCATCAATAACAAACGCTGAAGCATCTACCGGAATGGACTCGTCTCCTTCTTCACCGGACCCTTCATAGCCAACAACCTTCAACTGGTAGAGACCATCACATCCAGCTATTTCCTCGATTTCCACGCACCGTTCATCAACAGCCAAAATGATCGAAGTCGGAAATGTAGCGTAGTCAAGATTCACGTAAGCCTTCAAAGATGATAGGCGGCTTGGCGAAAGATCTCGCTGGATTCCATCAATGCTACCGGGGTTCCCGTCCTCGAACTTGCGCACATCCACAGTCGCGATATCTAAAAGATCCCAACTATCAATTGCACCTATATAAAACTCACCAATAGGCTGATCGACTTTCAGAACATTCAGTGTTTTCATTTCGCGTCAGCCTTTTCTAAGGCGGCCTTTTGTCTATTCAATTTCTTCGCGCGTTCTTCGGGGTTCTCCCGACTCACCTCATCGGTAAGATTGAAGACGTGGACCCGGAATGAAACTATCGCCCAAAACACAAGCATGATGCCGTAGCTTACGAAACCCGCCCAGACCACCGGGGGATGTATGGCAATCGAAAAGCCGTCTGTCTCGGCCAGCACAAATCCACCTGCAATTGCAAATCCCACGGCGCCGATCCAGCAAATGAAGTTCAACGTGCCGTTTAATGCCCGTTTATTCAGCGCTGCTAACGACACCAGCGCTCCGGAAAGCCCCAGTATTGGAAGCACAAGCTCCCCACCTGTCCAAAACTCCAAAAACTCTGCTTGAAATGCATTAACACTCAACTCACCGGCCTGCGGCGTAAAATGTATCGAAAGTAGTAAGAACGGGCCAAACGTAAAGAAGACCGTTGAGAATACTTCAGCCACTGCCCGCCAAAGTGGATTGTAAGTGAGCTTCTTCATTAACTTTTGTCGCCAATTCTGCGCTTCATTCGAAGACATACAACGCCTCGGTTGTGGCTTTTCGGAATTGTGATTTGCCGGAAATAACGGATGCGCGCCCAACAGATCTGAAAGTTCCTGTTCCCGAATAGAGACTACGGATACTTTCGTGGTCAGCATTGGTGAGCACCGCTTTCGCGCCGCGCTTAACAGCCGCCTCTATTGCTGCCTTGAGTCTAATTTGATCTGCCCAGCTGAAAATATTCTGGTTGTATTTCACGAAGCCGTTCATGTTGTGAGCAGTCGTATAAGGTGGGTCTACGAACAGTAGATCACCCTCGCTCGCATCAGAGATTGTATCTTCGAAATCGTTGCAGTGGATCTCAGCCCTAAGCAGTGTTGCGCTAATTTCTTCGAAACTTTCCTCTTCGAAGATGACCTTCGTTTTCGTGCCGATTGGGACGTTGAATTTTCCCTTCAGGTTTTCACGATACAGGCCATTCCAGCAAGTCCGGTTTAGGTAAAGGAACTGGGCGGCTCTTGTGTGTTGCGTCTTTCTTTGCCGCGAACGCTCCTGATAGTAGAAGTCTTTGGAGTGCAATCTCTGTAGGCGATACAGCTCCTTTTCAACCTTTTTCCAGTCATCTCGAATGGCTTTGTATGTCTCGATCAGTCGGGGATTGATGTCCGACAAAATCGCAGATTTGGGCTGCAAATGGAAAAATACAGCGCCGCCACCCAAGAAGGGCTCAATGTATCTTCCTGAAAAACTTGGCAGTTCGAAGGTGGGATCAGAGACCAACCACCGCTTGCCACCTGCCCACTTGATAAACGGCTTCAACGAATCTTCTCCTAAAGGTTGCAGAATGATATTCTTGGTCTGCCCGGCGAACAACAACCTCCCACGAACAAATCGCAACTTGCGACCAAATTACATAGGTCAGTCAGTCTCGCAGAGCCCGCCATTTTTCGACTACGGAAAAATGGGTTAGCGGGTTAACCCTTTTTCAAAGGCGTTAATTTGTCCCTACCTCTGCGTTATGAAGATCAAGGATGAAAGAACCGGACTGGTGGGGGCTGTCAGACAGAAAGCTATCGGCTTTCCTGACCTCGCCAACATGGAGCGGCACGGCAAGCGAGAGGATGCAAATGGGAAACAACGGCGGGTCCGAGATATCGACCCTCTCGTGTATGGCTCCCTGAACCTCAAAGAGGCTCGAAGAGCGCATATGGAAGGGGTAAAGCAGTCTGGGCGCTCTGCTTGCGTTCATGCCCTTGTGCAGTTCCCTACGGGCTTGCTGGACGGTGCTAACGAAGATCAACAGCGGGCAATGCTGGTTCAGGCTGTCGATTTCTTGAATCGCTATCACGGCGGGGATGCTGTCTTTGCCGCTCGCCTCGACCGAGACGAGCGCGGGAGGCATACCGTCGATGCTTTCCTGTTGCCGCGATACGATTTCCGTTACCGGGACGGCAGGACGGTCAAGAAAGCGTCGGTCTCGAAGTTCAGTAAAGCTAACGCGAAAGAGCGGTTCGGGAAAGATGATCGGCGGTCTCAGGGATCAGCCCTTCAAGACGCTTTCTATGAGCATCTGCGCGATGAGATGGGACTTGAGGGTGTGTTGCCGCCAGAGCGAAAAAAAACGACGACGAGAGACCGGCTCGAACCCGAGGCGCATGGGCTGAAGAAAGATCGAGAGAAGCTGACGCAGAATGCCCGTGATCTGTTGCTTGCAGATCGCACGGCCCGGAACCGGAACAAAGAGCAAGCGGCAGCGAACACAGCAAAGGCCGAGCGACTTGCACAAGAGCGGGTCGAGGTCGCCTCAATTTTGGCGGACGCTAAAAAGCTCGCAGAGCGTCAGGGCGACGGAAAAGTGGCCTCCAAGCTCAAAGGGCTGCAAGAGCGCCTGAAACGCTCACAGGGCCGCTCTACGACCTTACGGGCGCCTCGGGTGGCACCTTCAGCAAAGAAGGCTTCACGGGCGGTCGATTCAGCATTTAGAACATTTGGAGGTCACGAGAAATGACGGGCAGGCAAATTGAGCCGGAAAAATACACTCCCGAGCTGCGCAGGGCGATTGAGTTGCTGATTGACAGCGATCACAAACCGACTTTGCGACAAGCTGGCACTGCGCTTTACAAAGAGCTTCGGAAGCTGATGCCGCACCATCACACGCGTGACATTGGGAGAGAGGCCGTCTTCGTGGCTCGTGAGCTGTGCCCTGTTGATGACCCGCTGTTAGCGCAATTGCGTGATTGCCATATCAAGCGAGAGATTGCCTCCGCGCATATGGAAGACATGAGCGCGGATCGCCGAAATGGTTTGAAGCGGTCTATCAGGAAGATGAACAAAGTGGAGTAGCGCCCTGGGCGAATAGCCCAAGGCGCGGGGCGCGTCATTGAGCTACGCGGTTATAGAGGTATTCCTTTTCAGCGACGGACAGGGGCAGCTCATACCCGCCTTGATCTGGATACAGCCGGTAGTTCAAGATCATCGCTACCAGCCCTTTGTTCTTGGTGTCGAGTGAGTTGAACAGGCTGAAATTAACTTGCCCAGCTCCGCAGTGCGCGGTCCAGACAAATTCTGCGAGCCGCTGGCTGACACCGCTGTCAGCTCGGATGATGTTCAACAGATGATCCAGTGCGGCACGAATTTCTTCTTGCGTCGGCATCAAAGCAACCTCCGAGCTTCAATCAACTCGTCAATGTAAGTGCGAAGCAGTCGTGTCTCTGCGCGTTCGTGCCGACTTGATGGATCTGTGATGAGCAGCATAACGCGCCATACTTCGGCAGATGTGTTGTGCCCATTTTCAGCGACAAAATCCCGCGCCATCTGAGCAGCCTTTTCCTTTTCGTCATTTGTCAGCTCGTCGCGGTATCCCAGCCCTTCGACACCCGGCGTCAGGGCCGTCATCAATTCGACCGTGTGAGGGTGGGCAGCGATATTCTCTACAAACTCTCGGGTGTAGAGATCAGGACCGACTTCGTGCGAGACCGGTTCTACAGGCTGATTCAGTTTGTCCAATACTTCTTTCATAGTGTTTCCTCTGTGTTCGGGGTCCGTAATCTGGGCGGGTCAAAACGAGTTTTCAAGAGCGGTTTGAATCCCCAAATTACATTGGCCAAAACCCTGATTTCCAAAGTGGATTTTTTATTTTCTGATCTGGAAAAACGCTATTTTCGCCCCCATTATCCGGCGGCCTCTTTGGCTCTGGCCTGTTCCGCCAGCTCAGCAATATCCAGCATCACATTCAGCGATTTTCGAACATAGCGAGTATTGCCACCAACGCCGGAATAGATGGTTCCCGTGTAGAACGGGGCGTGTTCTTTTCCTGCGTTGTAGCCCGCCCAGACTTCCTCTGGATTCAGCGCATAAACATAGACGCCGCCTTGAATCTGGAAGCGGTGAATGGCCTTCTCTGCTTCCAGAACCTCGCTGTGCCGCTGCACTGTCTTGATCGACACACCTAAGATTTTCGCGAGCAGTTTTTGCGTTGCTATAACTGCCCCTTCTTTGTTGATGTTCTCTGCGAGAACCGCATAAAGCCTCGCCGCACTCACCGTCTTGGGATCGCCTGCAAGTTCCCGGAATCTGCGAAAGCCACGCGGATACACTTGGACGAAACCTTTGTTTTCCCGTGCTTGCTTTTCCTTTTTTTCAGCCTTTTTTTCCTCAAAATCGGTGCGAGCTGCACTTTCATTCGGATTGCCTGTATTTGTTTTGTAAGACCGCATTTTTCGTTCCTCGTCATTGTGTCTGCCGGGGAGATGGGTCTCGGTGTCCAAAACCGGGACAAAAAAGTCCGATTACATCACAAAAACCTGATAAACTCACATAACTATTTGAAAGTAAATCGTTTTTTCGCGTGTCGTATCTGATCCGACATACAAGAGGCCGATCTGTTGTAGATAACCCATTGAAATTAAATGAAAGCATATTTGACCTTGTCTCGTCTTGCCGGGGGCAAGCCTCGACAGCTTCCACTTCAAAGCCCAGAAGCTCAATCTCTTTGAGTGCTTGTCATAATGTGGGATAAAGTGTGCATTCCTTAAATGTAAATCTCATTTTAATCAATTATTATCAATATCTTATCATATTTCCACGGAGGTCTTCGTCTCCGCCATTACCTGCTGAATCTATTACTAACTTTCGCCAACATTTACGGCCTACACGTTTATTGCTGACCGTAAATGAAGGCGGGCGTCCCTTTAGCGGAATTGTTGACTCGAAACTGCAACGATGAATGTTGATTTGTCTTGTTCAACCACACCCAAAAACGATTGCAGTTGATCGCTCCTTTGGAACGCCGGTCGAAGGCACCCATGGCCAAACCGTATCTCGTGACCGCTGGGAACGGTCAAATTGTGTCATCGAGATGGGTATTCGACCGATCAATCCAGCAATCCTCGCTCCTGCAGAACCTTCCTTGCTACCCGGAAACACTCGAGTGATTGGGGCACTCCGCAGTAGATACCGACCACGTGAATGATCGCGCGGATCTCTTCTTTTGACACACCGTTGTTCAATGCGCCGTTACAGTGAATCTCCCATTCATGCATCTTGCCCAGCGCACCGATCATGGCGAGGTTCATCATCGATCGCGTCTTGGGGTCGATTGTCTCATCCCCCCAGCCGAAACCCCAGCACCATGCCGTCATCGCCTCCTGAAAGGGACGGGTAAAGTCATCCGCCGCCGCCAGGTTTTTCTCGACATATTCTGCACCCAGCGTGGCTTTGCGCTGGCTGAGGCCGCGCTCGAAAAGGTCGTCGTTCATGTCTGTCTCCAGTTTTGTGGATGCTTTGCCGTTTTTTTGGGCGATGAGGCACCGTTAGTCCACGGCCTCACGCATCCATTGTTGCAAACGTGCGATGGAATGCTCGCTCATCACGCCACATGCGGGGTCAAGGACCAATGGCCCGGGCACGTAGCCCCTGGATTTCATACCGCGGTGAACGGATTCCACCAGCCTTACATCTTCCGCTACGGTCGTTTCGCGATCCTGGATGGCCAACCCGCGGATCACGTCACTTTCGTGGCCGCCTTCGGTGAACCAGCCACGCCAGACGGTGCAGTTGTCAACCGAATGGGCGCGCCAGTGGTAGGTGTTCAAAACGTTCCCGGGATAGCATTGGAACGAAAACATCGGCCACAGAAACCATGATTGGTAATCGCAGGCGTGTTCATTGCTGTCCGGGTCAATGTCATAGGTCATCTTGTCCAAGCTCTGACACTGCGTCGTGTGCCGCAGAACGTAACCATCAGCAGCCGGCTGAATGTCATACGTGTCCGGGTCAACTACGCCTTCGGCAAAAGTCGGGTGATTGGACGGGCAGTGATAGCATTCAGAGTAATTCTCGACCGAAACCTTCCAATTGCAGTTCTCCGGGACCTCAACCCATTCCAATGGTGCCAGATCCTTGATCTGCGGAACATACTCGGCCAGTTCCTGTCGAACGCCGGGAAACCATTCGTCCATCGGAGCGGCATCCTTGTCGAGATTGACGAACAGGAAACCCAGAAAGTCTTCGGTGCGCACCTCGGTCAGGCAGATCTTGCTGCGATCAAAGCCCGGGACACTCTTGATATTCGGTCCGGCGCGCAAGCCGCCGGTCAATTCATATGTCCATTGGTGGTATGGGCAAACTACAACGCGCGTATTGCCGGTCCCGCTAACCATCTCATGGGCGCGATGCTGGCAGACGTTGTAAAACGTGCGCACCACGTTGTCGCGCCCGCGGATGGCGAACAGGTTCTGGCCGGCAATCTCGAACGCGAAGTAATCCCCGACATTCGGAATGTCTGCCGCATGGCAAGCATATTGCCACGTGCGCGACAACAGACCGTTCATCTCGGCCTCAAAGATATCCGGGTCCGTATAATAACTGGCCTCGAGGGTATGCGTGAGCGGCGCATTCATAGGCTATTCTCCTGACCTCTGTCCCGGCGAACGCCAATACGAAAATGGCGCCGCCGATCTCCCTTTGATTTTGTTGTACCATTTTTATTTGACTTTGGTACATTTGTTTCAATAGTTAATCCACAGAAATCTGCAACTCTGGCACAGGAAAATCGGCCATGGCCCAGAACGAGCTGCCCGCACGGGCAAAAGTTGTGATTGTCGGCGGTGGGGTCATGGGATGTGGCCTGGCCTATCATCTTGGCCATGAAGGCTGGGGGTCCGAGACGATTCTGCTTGAAAAGGCCGAGTTGACCAGCGGATCGACCTGGCACGCGGCCGGTCAGATCACCCATTCCACCAGCTCGTACGGGTTGGGCAAGATGGTTGATTACAATATCGGTCTATACTCCGGAAAGCTGGAAGAAGAGACCGGCCAAGCTGTTACATGGCATGGCTGCGGCTCGTTCCGGCTGGCCTATACCGAAGATGAGATGGACTGGTTGCGGCACACGCTTTCGGTCGGGCGGTCGCTTGGATTCAACATTGAACTTGTCGACCCTGCGTTCATCGCTCAGAAGCATCCGTTCTATAATCTCGATGGTGTTCTTGGCGCGCTCTACACACCCGATGACGGGCATGTGGACCCGTCCAACGTGACCATGGCTCTGGCTGCGGGTGCGCGGCAGAAAGGCGTCAGGATCTTCCGTCATTGCCGGGCGACGAACATCACCCAGAATGCCGCTGGCGAATGGGTGGTCGAGACCGAAAAGGGCGCGATCGTCTGTGAACACGTCGTCAACGCAGGCGGCACATATGCGCGGCAGATGGGCGAGTGGTCCGGGCTGCAATTGCCTATGACCTCGATGACTCACCACTATTTCGTCACCGAGGATGTGCCGGAATTCCAGGATTTGGATACCGAATTGCCGGTGATCCGCGATGACAAGCTGGTCTCGGGCTATATCCGGATGGAGCAGAAAAAGGGCCTGATCGGGATTTACGAGAAAGAGAACGTGAATTCGGTCTGGCATGACGAATGCCCCTGGGAATACGAGAACTGGTTGTTCGATGCCGACTACGACCGGGTCATGCCGTGGTTGGAAAACGCGCTGGACCGGATGCCGATCTTTGCCGATCTGGGCATCACGCGTGAAGTGCATGGGGCAATCTCGCATCCGCCGGATGGCAACCCGATGGTCGGGCCTGCACCGGGCGTGCGGAATTACTGGTGTTGTTGCGGGACTCAGATCGGTATCGGATGGGGGCCGGGACTGACGCGTGAACTGGCGAAATGGATGGTGCATGGCGCCGCGGATATCTCGATGCGCGACTACGATCCGCGCCGCTTTGGCAGCTATGCCACTAAGGACTGGCAGGTGATCAAGGCGCATGAGGATTACAAACTGCGCCACGAGATTCCGTTTCCGCATTTCAACCGTTTGGAAGGCCGGCCGATCAAACCGTCGCCCTTGTACGAAATCCTGAAAGATCAGGGCGCGGTTTACGAAGAGGTCTACGGCTTCGAACGCCCCCGCTGGTTTGCCCGCGACGGTGTCGAGCAACGCGACCACTACAGCTTCCGCCGCAATGCGGTGCACGACATGGTCGGGGCCGAGGTTCACGCGGTGCGCAATGGCGTTGGTATCATGGACGTTACCGCCTTTACCAAGGTCGAGGTCAGCGGCCCCGATGCCTATGCCCTGCTGGACCGTCTGACCGCCAACAAGATGCCGCAAAAAACGGGTTCGATCACTCTGACCCATATGCTGAACCGGCGCGGTCGGATTGAGGTTGAAACCACGCTGGTCCGGATGGCCGATGACCGGTTCTATCTGGTTTGTGCGGCCTTCTTCGAGCAGCGTTTGCTGGATCACCTGAATCACAACCGGACTGTGGAAGACGTAACGATCACCGCCCTTTCATCCCAATGGGCTGCGCTTTCACTGAACGGGCCAAAATCCCGCGATGTGTTGATGCAATGCACCGACACGGATCTGTCCAACGCTGGCTTCCGTTGGCTGTCAGCACAGGAGATCACCATCGCCGGTCACAAAGTCTGGGCGTTCCGCATGTCTTATGCCGGGGAGCTTGGTTGGGAATTCCACATGCCGTTCGAGGCCTGTGTCGATGTCTATAAGGCGTTGTGGGCAGCGGGTGAACCGCATGGGATTGCCAACTACGGCTCTTTCGCCATGAACGCGATGCGGATGGAGAAAGCTTTCCCCGGCGCAGGGGAACTGACCAACGAAGTCACCCTGCCTGAAGCCAATCAGAGCCGATTCCTGAAGCTCGACAAAGAGTTCCTGGGGGCCGAGGCCACGCGACGCAGCGCCAAGCAGGCCGCAAAAGGCGAGATGACGTGGATTTGCGCTTATCTGGAAATCGAACCCGACGGGATCGAGGACGGCCATGGCGGAGAAGCCGTGATCGCGGATGGCGAAGTTGTCGGAGCAACAGCCTCGGTCGCCTATGGGCACACGGTCGGCAAAATCCTGGCCTTTGCCTATGTCAAACAGCACGCTGTCGATCCCGGAAAAGAGGTCGAGGTAATCATCGCCGGAAAGCCACGCAAAGGCCGGTTCCTCGGGCAGGCCGCCTATGATCCCGCGTCGACCCTGCCCCGCACCGATCTGGAACAGGTGGCGGCGGAATAACATGAAGATCACCCGCATCACCGCCTGGCACGTTGCGCTGAAAAGCCACGAGACCTACTACATGGCCGAGGGCAAAACCTGCGACGTCACGACCTCGGTCGTGGTGCGGTTGGATACGGATACAGGCCATTCAGGTTGGGGAGAGGTCTGCCCCATTCCGCACTACCTTCCGGCCTATGCCAAGGGCGTCGTCCCCGCGCTGGAGGAATTGGTGCCTGTTCTGATCGGAGCCGATCCGGTCGGCCCGGACGCGGTGATGGAGCGGCTGAACAAGTATCTGCCCGGTCACGACTATGCGAAATCTGCAATCGATACCGCCCTGTGGGACTTGACCGCGCAGGCTGCGGGATTGCCGCTCTATGCTCTGCTTGGGGGGCGGGCCGTGGCGGACATGCCGCTCTATCACTCGATCACCTGCGTCGCGCCGGATGAGATGGCTCGTATCGCGCGTGAGGCATTCGATCAGGGCATGCGCCAGTTTCAGGTGAAACTGGGCGCTGACAGGAACTGGCAGGCAGATGTCGCGCGCCTGACTCTCGTGCGTGAAGCAGTTGGCGAAGGCCCGCTGGTCTACGGAGACTGGAATTGCGGCTCGGACAGTTTGACCGCCACCCGCGTCGGTCGCGCGGTTGCTCATCTGGACATCATGCTGGAACAACCCTGTGCCACGATCGAGGAATGCGCCCACGTGCGTGCGGCCACTGGCCTGCCGATGAAGCTGGATGAAAGCGCGCGTGACGTGCACTCGGTTCTGGCCGGGCATCAGGCGGGGTGTATGGATGCGGTGGCCGTGAAACTGTCGAAGATGGGGGGCGTGTCGGCTTCGCGCCGCGTGCGCGATCTGTGCCTCAGCCTTGGCACCCAGATGTGTATCGAAGACACCTGGGGAAGCGACATCACCACCGCCGCACTTCTGCATCTTGCGGCCTCGACCCCGGCGCGGGGGATCATGAACACCTGCGACCTGAGTCACTATGTCGGCCCCCGACTGGACCCGGCCGGACCCGGTCGCAAGGACGGGCGCATCGCCCTGCCGGAGGGGTCCGGGCTGGGGGTTTCTCCGGACCCGGATGCGCTTGGAACCCCAGCCGCACTCTTTGACTGACCATTCGCAACGGAGGTCGCCATGGACGATCTGAGAAACGCCTACCCAATTCACGATCCCGAATGGGTGCGGGACATGCACGCGGATCATTACCTGCAAAGCTGGTCGAAGCAGGGCGCGCGCCCACGGGTCATCACCGGCGGGCAAGGCAGCTGGTTCTGGGACAGCGACGGCAAACGCTATCTGGATTTCCAAAGCCAGCTGGTGAACGCCAATATGGGACACCAGCACCCGAAGATCGTGCAGGCGATCAAGGATCAGGCGGATCGGCTCTGCTATATCGGCCCTGCCATGGGCTGTGACGTGCGCAGCGAACTGGCGGCGATCATGACCGAGATCACGCCGCCCAACATCACCTCAACCTTCTTCACCACCGGCGGCGCGGCGGCCAACGAAACCGCAATCCGCATCGCGCGCCACAAAACCGGGCGAACCAAGATTATCGCGCGTTACCGATCTTACCACGGGGCTACCGGGGGAACCTTGTCCCTGACCGGGGACCCGCGCCATCACCTGACCCGCGCCGATATGCCCGGTGTCGTTCGGATGCTGGACCCCTATACCTACCGCTTGCCGACGGGTCACACCGACCCCGCCAATTGCCCCGTCGCCCAAGGTGGACCGCATCTGGAAGAAATCCTGATGTACGAAAACCCCAACACCGTCGCCGCGGTCATACTCGAAACAGTGGTTGGTACGAACGGGATCATCGTACCGCCGGACGGATACCTGCAATCGATCCGGGAGACGTGCACCAAATACGGCATCCTGCTGATTGCCGATGAGGTCATGGCAGGCTTTGGCCGCACCGGGAAATGGTTCGCCGTCGACCATTGGGGGGTCGAACCTGACATCATCACCAGCGCCAAGGGCATCAATTCGGGCTACGTGCCGCTGGGAACCATGTCCGTGTCGCGTGACCTGCACGACTGGATGCGCGATACCCCCCTGCCCGGCGGATTGACCTATGCGGGTCACCCACTTGCCTGTGCTTCCGGCGTGGCCGCGATCCGAGCAATGCAGGAGGAGGACATTCTGAACCACGCGACCGGGATGGGTCGGAGAATGCGCGCGGAACTGAGGCGTCTGGCCGAGAAGCATCCCTCGATCGGCGACGTTCGCGGTCTGGGCATGTTCAACGGTATCGAACTGGTCAGGAACCGCGATACCAAAGAACCTCTGGTTCCATTTGCTGCCAAAGGTGATGCTGCGAAGCCCATGGCCGAGATGATGGCGTTCGCCATGGATCACGGGCTTTACCTGTCCTTCTTCTCGAACGTCATTCGCCTGACGCCACCCCTGAACATCTCGGAAGAAGACATGATGACCGGACTGGAGATTTTGGACCGAACCCTTGAAATCGCGGATCGCGAATGTGTTTGATGCCGCAAAGCCGGGCCGGGCGATGACTTTCACTAATGCGTCGGTTAAACCCCGGATACACTAGCAGGATACCTGAGCCATTGGCCGATACGAACGAAACAAACCTCTCTGCAACCGTCCTTTCCCGTCTGGCCGAAGAATTCGGCGACCTGACGCCCGAAGCGCAAAAGGCCGCCAGATATGTGCTGGAAAATCCGCGCGATGTCGGCGTTTCCACCGTGCGTGAAATCGCCAGAGCGGCCGAGGTCAAACCAAACACGGTTGTCCGCATGGCGCGACAGGTCGGGTTTGAAGGTTACGAAGATTTCCGCGAACCGTTTCGCGAGGCAATCCGACAAGGAAAGGTCGATTTTCCCGACCGGGCCAGATTTCTGCAAGGCATCCGAAAATCCGGCCAGATGGGTGAACTATATGCGGACATGGTGCAATCCGCGCTCAGCAATATCGAGGACACATTTGCCGGCATAACAACCGAGGCCCTGACCGCTGCGGCCGAGGTGATCTGGAATTCGCGCAATGTGTTTACGATGGGTGTCGGTGTGAACAACGCGAACGCACGCAATTTCACCTATCTCGCTTCAACCGGGATGGTGCAGTTCCACGCCATTCCGCGCGCAGGTTCGGTTGCAACAGATGATCTTGCCTGGTCCGACAATCGCGATGTCCTGATCGCCATCACCTGCGCCCCATACAGAAGCGAAGTCATCGAAGCGGTGAGTGTCGCCCGGGAACAGGGCGTCACGATCATCGGCATCACCGACAGCCTCGCCAGCCCCGTTTACCGGGCCGCCGATCACGGGTTTGTCGTCGCGGCCGATACGCCGCAGTTCTTTCCATCTTCGGTCAGTACGGTGGCGCTTTTGGAAACGCTGTTGTCTTTCATCATCGCGCAGGCCGGAAGCGAAATAGTTGAACGGGTCGAGGCGTTTCACTCGCGTCGTCACAGGCTGGGCATATATCGCGACGAACCACGCTGAATACTCCAAGGTCATTTTCCTTGTCGCTTCGCGTCCTTTGGCTCTGCTTGACGTGCAGACTCTCGTTCACTACACGCATTGGCATGGAAAACACATGCACTTTTCCCAAGCGCTGGTGGCTGGTCTCCTGATAAGGCGACCGGACATTTCCATTCATTCCGAGGTCGCCGTATGGGCGGCCTTTTTTTGATCTCCTTCCCCCATGCGGTGTCTCAAGTTTTCAGAGGACACGCAAATGAACAAACCCGTCATCCTGACCGGAGACCGCACAACCGGCCCGTTGCATATCGGGCACTACGCCGGCTCGCTTCGTAACCGCCTGCGTTTTCAGGACGATCACGACCAGTTTCTGCTGCTGGCCGATACGCAAGCGCTGACAGACAATGCACGTGATCCGGCCAAGGTACGGCGCAATGTTTTGGAAGTCGCACTGGACTATCTGGCCGTCGGCATCGACCCGGAGCGCACGACGATTTGCCTGCAATCGCAACTGCCCGCCTTGGCAGAGCTTTCCATGCTGTATCTGAATTTCGTGAGCGTTTCCCGACTGGAACGCAACCCGACCATCAAGGATGAGATCCGGGCCCGAGGGTTCGGTCGGGACATCCCCGCAGGTTTCCTGTGTTACCCGGCGGCGCAGGCAGCGGATATCACGGCCTTCAAGGCAAGCGTTGTGCCCGTCGGCGAAGATCAGGCCCCTCTGATCGAGCAGACAAACGAAATTGTCCGCAGGATCAACGCGACTGCCGGCGCACTTATCCTGCCAGAGGCCAAAGCCGTCATTCCGCCAGCGGGGCGGCTGCCGGGAATAGACGGCAAAACGAAAATGTCAAAGTCGGGTGGCAACGCGATACCTCTGTCCGCCACGCCTAAGGATATCAGGGCTGCCGTCAAAGCCATGTTCACGGATCCCGGTCATTTGCGCGTTGAGGACCCCGGACAGGTAGAAGGCAACACCGTCTTTACCTATCTGGATGCCTTCGACGACGACAAAACGGCGCTTGCCGAGCTGAAGGCGCGCTATCGGCACGGCGGGCTGGGGGATGCAAAGATCAAAAGCCGGTTGGAAGACATCCTGCAATCGCTGATTGCTCCGATCCGGGACAGGCGGGCACAACTTTTGCAGGATCTGGCCTTTGTTCGTGACACGATCCGCAAGGGAACCGAGCGCGCGCGCGAACGCACTGAAACGACCAAGCGCGAAGTCATGAATGGTATCGGCTTGTTTGGCATGTGAGCCAGCCGCAAAACCAATGATTCCCTTTGTCAGATCTTGATGCAGCAAGCGATTTGTGGATCAAAGCTTTTGCTTTGGGTCCACCCGCCCGATTTCTAGGCTTATAGCCACGTAAAAACAATAAACTGGCGAGGTCGGGCAACGAATGGTGCGGAAAGCTTGGTCAGAACCCTGCTGGGGGCAGGGGTTGATACGTGCTTTGCGAATCCCGGCACCAGCGAGATGCATTTCGTCGCGTCCGGGAAACCATCCCCAGATTTAATGGGCTTGTTACAAAAGCGCAGTCAAAGCGTCACAATACTGCAACGAACGGCAGCCATCCCAATCTTATCCAAGTGAGAGAGGATACCTACCGATGTCATTGCGCTTTGTCTGCCTGACGTCTGCCCTTGCCCTGACCGCCAGTCAGGCTGCGGCAGAGATGAATTTCAACCGAATTGCGTCTTTCCCAGTCGTCAAGAACATGGCCGAGGGGGCCGATACCGAACGTGAAACCTCGCCCGAGATCATCGCGGCGACCGCGGACGGGATGACTCTGGTCTACACCGACAGCCCGCTGGGTGTGATCGGTATGGTCGACATCACCGATCCCGCAAATCCTGCGCCGCTGGGTGCGATGGATGTGGGTGGCGAGCCGACCTCAGTTGGGATCGTTGGAACGACGGCTTATGTCGGCGTGAACACGTCGGAAAGCTACACTGCCCCGTCGGGCAAACTGATCTCGGTCGATATCGCGGGCAAGGTAGAAACCGGCGCCTGTGATGTGGGCGGTCAGCCCGACAGTGTCGCGATTGCCCCCGATGGCAGCTTTGTTGCCGTGGCGATCGAAAACGAGCGCGACGAAGATCTGAACGACGGTGTTATCCCGCAGCTGCCCGCCGGATCGCTGGCGCTGGTGCCGTTGAAGGACGGTGCGCTGGATTGCGGCGGCATGAAGATGGCCTCACTGGCCGGTCTGGCCGAGGTTGCCCCCACCGACCCCGAGCCGGAATTTGTTGACATCAATGGTCTGGGTGAAACTGTCGTGACCCTACAAGAAAACAACCACATCGCGGTTGTTGACAAGGACGGCAACGTAGTCAGCCATTTCTCGGCTGGCGCGGTTGACCTGGAAGACATCGACGCCACCGACGAGCGCGGCGCGCTGATCTTCACTGAAAGCCAGCCGGGCCGCCTGCGCGAGCCGGACGCGGTGAAGTGGATCGACGACAACCACTTTGCCACTGCCAACGAAGGCGACTACGAAGGTGGGTCGCGTGGCTGGACCATCTTCCACAAGGACGGCACCGTTGTTTACGAGAACGGCACCGATTTCGAGAAAGCCATCATCCAAATCGGCCACTATCCCGACAAACGGTCCGACAGCAAAGGCGTTGAACCGGAAAGCGTGACCGCAGCGACCTTTGGCGGCACGCCGATGATCTTCGTGGGGGCCGAGCGTGCCTCGGTCGTGGGTGTTTATGACGCGACCGATCCGGCCAACCCAGTGCTGAAACAGCTGCTGCCGTCAGGCGTCGGCCCGGAAGGCTATGTTGCGATCCCGGAACGCAACCTGCTGGTGTCGGCCAACGAAAAAGACCTGATCGAAGATGGCGGCCCGCGTGCCCATGTCTCGATCTTCGAGTATCAGGACGCCCCCGCCAACTACCCGCATCTGACCTCGGAAGGCGCGGATGAGCTGATCGGGTGGGGTGCTCTGTCAGGTCTGGTCTCTGATGAGGACGGCATGATCTATGCAGTCAACGACAGCTTCTACGGCTTCCAGCCTTCGATCTTCAAGATCGACCCCAGCCAGCAGCCTGCCCGCATCGTGGATGTGATCCGCATTCATCGACAGGACGGCAACCCGGCGCAGAAGCTGGACCTGGAAGGCATCACGCTGGACGGCAAAGGTGGTTTCTACGTTGCCTCCGAAGGCCGCACCGACCGCGTCATCCCACACGCGATCTATCACGTCTCTGCCGAAGGCAAGATCAAGGACCGCAAGGGCGAGATCGGCCTGCCGCCGGAGCTGATGGCTGTCGAAAAACGCTTCGGCTTTGAAGGTATCACTCGTGTCGGCGATACCCTGTGGATGGCCGTTCAGCGCGAATGGAAAGACGACCCTGAGAACCACGTGAAACTGGTGGCCTACAACCTCGACACCAAGGAATGGGGTGCCGTACATTATCCCAAGGCCGATCCGGAAAAAGGTTGGGTTGGTCTGTCGGAAATTGTGGCTTTTGGTGACCATGTCTATGTCATCGAGCGCGACAACCAGCATGACCACCGCGCCGTGACCAAAAAGATCTACCGCATCCCGCTGTCAGAAATGACCCCGGCCCCGTTGGGTGAAACTCTGCCAGTTGTCAGCAAGGAAGAGGTCCGCGACCTGCTGCCCGACCTGACCTCGACCGGTGGCTACGTTCTGGACAAGATCGAAGGTCTGGCCATCCTGCCGTCGGGCGAGGCATTTGTGATGACCGACAATGACGGCGTCGACGACGCCTCGGGCGAGACGATGTTCTGGTCGATCGGGTCGGTAACGGCTGGGAATTAACCCACTTGCAAAAAATTGAGGGACCCCGCACAAAATTATGCGGGGTCATTTTACTTCTAACGTCAGCTTTGACCCTTTGTTAGACATACATATTACCAAGACGTTAGGATCGTTTGTGTCGCTGAGCCAAGACCTCGAACCAATTCTGGAAATTGTGAAACGTACCGACCTAAGCTTTGCGACAGTCGATCCAGGAAAAATTGACGCCTATGTCGAAGATGCCGAAAGGCACGCGTCTCATAATGCACGAGAGCGGTTCTTGCTTTCGGCAATGCGCCTCTTGGCCCTTTCTGGCAATGGTCACACGCGCCTGATCCCAAACGACGCGATCTCAGTTCTGCCGCTTCGATTTGTGACCATCGGGAGGACGGTCTTTCTGACCAAGGCCTCAACGCCCCTCACGGAATTTGCGCCCAGCAAGCTGATCGCCGTTAACGGCATACCTGTAGAAAAAATCGAACGCGCGGCAGCATGTCTTCTGGCGGGAACACGGCAAAGACAGCGCGTGATTGGACCTCTCATATTTGCGTGGCCTGCCGCGTTGGCCGATTTGGGGTTCGCACCGTTCAGCCATGAGACCCAGTATCTTCTCCAAAGCGCCGACGAGCGAAGAAACACAGTAAGAGTGCCTAACGACGATACTGTTCTGGCGTCAGAAATGTATCCAAGGAATGAACACGGCAAAGTCGACCCCTTCTGGAATTACAATGGGTTTGTGGAAATCCACGATTGTTCTGAGAATGGCCTCGCTTTGAAGCTGCCAAGTTTCTTCGATACCAACGAAGGCGCGCTTTCCGAAGCAATCGATAAAGCCGCCACATACGTTCAGAACCGCCGCGACAGTTTCCTTGTAGTCGATGTTCGAGGCAACACCGGGGGCAACTTTTTGGTAACTATGCCGTTGATCGATGCAATAGCCGAAAGCGCTCGGCGATGCGGATGCGCTGTGCTTGTGGATAAATTCACCTTTTCAGCAGCAATCGTCTTTGTAGCGATCCTCAGGTATCGGCTCGGGCGCAAGCTGAAGATCGTCGGGGAAGAAATGGGCGATGGGCTCAGGTTCTTTGCGGAAGGCGGCTTGATCGAATTGCCGACCAGCGGCGCCGTCGTCCGATACTCGACTGCGCTTCACGATTGGGAAACCGGATCAGCGGATCAAACGACGCCGTCTGACATCGCGCGTCAGTTGGTGCCAGCCCATAGACTTGGAATTGATCGAGATTGGTTTTCGACACCGTTCGACACAACGCCTGAAGACATCGTTTATGAAAAGCTGGTTGAAGAATTGGCTTAGCGCCCAAAACGCAGCTTGTCCGCACAACCGCCGTTGGTCGTGTCGGGACAGGCTACAAGCGCGACAGTAGGCGTCGGATGACCGGTTTGAGCCCTAAGCCACGGTCTTGCATTGTACTTTGGCGATAACTAACCGTGTTGAAATATGCTTCCTTCTGTGAGCAATAGCTGAGTGAATCTCTTCAGCGAAGGCCTCTTGCTGACCTTGGCAATGAGCTGGATCAGTAGTGCAGGTGCCAAATGAAGCAGAACGGTGTCATCCTTTACTACGTCACTGCGGCGTTTGCTGTGTTCATGGTCGCCGCTGGACTATTTTTTCTTTCAGCCAGTATGAAACCAACTGCCGATGTCGAGGCGCGACATCAAAACGATGTACACTCTATTTGGCTTGGAAACTGGAAACCCGGCGAGGTCAGGACACTTCGCATTGATGGAAAACTAATTGTCTTGTGGCGACGAGATATCGCAGAAATTGCGGCTGCGATGGCACAATTTGATCCAGATTTTTCCAAGGAAGAATGGTCGAATGTGCTGCACGATGGAACGCTCGCGCTCGAGATGGGCCCGGAAGCTTACAATCGTTTAGAATGGTTCATAGCTAGCCCCATAAATGTCGGCGGATATGGGTGTATTGTTCTTGCGAAGGCCGGGGATTACGATGGCTTTCTCGATCCTTGCCAAAACGTGCATTTTGATATGTGGGGTCGCCCAAAAGCGGGTCCAACCTCAGAAAACCTGAAAGTAACCCCCGCTCAATTTTCTGAAGACCGGCAGTCAGTCTTTTTGGACCTTTCAGATATGCCAACGACGAGATGAGCTTGCCAACATTACGCCCACACCACCCAAAACTATTGTCAGCTTTGTCCGCTTAGCGAACACCCCGGTACAACAAAACAACGCCCCGCGCCTGGAGGTGCGCGGGGCGTGCAGTCTGCGATAATCCCAAGAGGCGGGACCGTCGCGGTTGGATCAAAGACGTTAGTTCACGGCCTTGGCGTCGACCACATCCTTTTCGATGGCTTTGGCCGAAGAAATCTCGATCTTGCGCGGCTTCAGCGCTTCGGGCACTTCCCGCTTCAGGTCGATGTGCAGCATGCCATTTTCGTGGCTCGCGCCGGTGACGCGCACGTGATCGGCCAGCGCGAAGCGGCGTTCGAATGCGCGGGTGGCGATGCCGCGGTGCAGATAGCTGCGGCCCTTGTCCTCGGCGGCTTTCTTGCCGGAGACAACGAGGGAGTTTTCCTTCACCTCAACCGAAAGATCGGATTCGGCAAATCCGGCGACGGCCACCGAAATCCGGTAGGTGTCGGCATCGGTTTTTTCGATGTTGTACGGGGGATAGCTGGGCTGAGCCACATCATTGGTCAGAACGCGGTCCATCATGTCTGCGATCTGGTCGAAACCGATGGTGGCGCGGTGCAGCGGTGCAAAGTCAAAACTACGCATGTGTTTAATCCTCATCCTAGAGCGATTTACGTGTTGTGCCCTCCGAATGGACGGGCGGTGATGCATAGCGGACCCCAAATCTGGCGATCCGCTACAATCCACATGGGTAGCAATTCAGCGCAGTTCAAGACCCTCCGGAGCTGATGAATTTTGCGCCGGAACTCGATTTACCCGAACCGACCTGCAGGCGCCGAATCGCGGCCTTGGGTTGCGGCGCATCCCGGCGCAGGATCGACTTGAGTTCCGACACGATCCCCGACAGTTCCATGCCAAATCCAACCTTGCCACGATGATCAACGCCAACAGCGGAAACGACCGACAGGATCTGCCAGCGCGGCCCGTTCCTGGCAAGAATGGCGGAGCCGGACGACCCGAAGGTTATGTCACAGTTGAACGTAATGAGGCCTTGCCAGCGTTCGAGTATCCGGCAGGACCGTTCGCGGGTAATCGCCTCGGACCGGCCGCGCCCATAGGATGCAATGCTGATCTCATTGCCGGGCACGCGCCCGTTGTGAAGGGCAAACGGATCGGCAATTGAATAGGGAATCGGCTCGTTCAACCGCATTAGAGCAACATCGGCCCGTACACTTGCCGGTGTCAGGGGGTCATTGGCACCATAATCCGGGTGTGCTGCGATCTGGACAACCTGACGTTCCGCCAATGCAGTTCCGTTGCTGAGGCCGGCCCGAAACGTGACTTCACCGGGCAGGTAGGGCTTGCCGGTTTTCTTGTCCAGGGCGCAATGGGCCGCCGTCAGCACCAGATCCTGCGCGATCAACGTACCGGTGCAAAAGGATTTGGTGCCAATATCCAGCCGCCCGATCGCCTCCCATCCATAGAGGTCGTCCCGATCCGTCAGCTTTCGCTTGTCGGCCTGTGCGTGAGCTGCGGATACAAAAACTGAAACACAAAGAAAAATACTTGAAACTGCTTTGATCACGGCCGGATAAACCTCGCTCCGATATTCTTGTTTGCGCCGGAACTGCTTGAAGTTGACCCAAAACCCCGCCCAGCCAACAGCTCCGCCTGCAAGAGCTGCAACGATTCCTCGACCGGCGTTCCCAGGGCAACACTCTTCCCGCTCATCTCAGCCTTGGCCGCAACGACCGAAACGATGCGGGGGCTGTCACCGGCAAATGAGAATACCGGAGCCCCGGATGAGCCCAGATCCACGTCACAGGACATCACCAGGACGCCCGAATACCGGTTTACGATCGAGCAGACCTCTTGCAGCGATGGGGCTTCGGCCCGATCCTGTGCGTAGGAGACAACGCCCACCTCTTCACCGCGCGCGGGCCGGTTTCCGGTTTCAAAAGGAACCACGGCGGTGTTTCTGACTGGCTGCCACAGTTCGATCAAGGCGATGTCGTGGCGCACACGTTCCGCCGAAGTTTCGCGGTCAAAGCTGTAATCTGGGTGAATCACGGCCTGACGCGCCGCACGATAAGCCGACGCACGTCCAAGCCGCCAACCCGCCAGAAACTGGATTTTCGCGGGGTCGACACGTTTTCGGGTCGCCCTGTCAAACAGGCAATGCGCCGCCGTAAGAACCAGCGTTGGCGAGATCAGCGTTCCCGTGCAAAATCCGGTCCCTTCGACGTCCAGCCGACCCACAGCCATCCATTGCCGGCCGGAATCGGTGGTTTCCAGGCTTTTCAGCCCGCTATCCTGCGCTATCGCCGTCATCGGCAACATTGCCAGGGCGGCGGCCGTAATCCAATTGCGCACGCGACTCTCCGATCCTTCGTTCAGGGAGGAGTCATACGCGAGTCCTTTGGCGAAATTAGGGCAGCAGCATCGGGTTGGGTTTTCCCCACACAGCGATGCAGGGATGGTACGGTTTTGCTTAACGCAGGATCGGCACAGCCTCGATGGCATGATGGCCCCGCCGCACAGCACGTGGCTGGGGGCCGCCTGTGGCCCAGTCCAAGAGTTCGACGGTGTGCAGAACCGGCAGTTTCGTGCCCGACGCGATCTGTATCATACAACCGATGTTCCCGGCAGCGATGACATCAGGTTGCCTGGCTTCCAGCGTTCGCACTTTCCGGTTTTTCAGTTTTGCCGAAATTTCAGGCTGCATCAGGTTATAGGTACCGGCGCTGCCGCAGCAAAGATGACTATCAATAGGCTCTAACACTGCGAATCCGGCGCGCTTGAGCAGATCCTTGGGAAGTGACGTGATCTTTTGTCCATGCTGTAGAGAACATGCCGCATGGTAGGCAACCGTCATCCCTTTGTCGGCGCCATCAGGCATATCCAGCTGAACCAGCAGCTCGCTGATATCCATCGCAATGGCGGACACGCGCGCGGCATCAGCAGCCAGCGGTCCATTCCGGAACATATGTCCGTAGTCCTTGACGGTCGTACCGCAGCCTGACGTGTTGATGACGATGGCGCCCAGGCCTTCACCGTCCATCTCGCGGGCCCAGGCACGGACATTGACAGCGGCTGCTTCATGGCTTTCGCGAGTCTTGCCCATATGATGTGTAAGCGCTCCGCAACAGCCCGCACCTTCGGCCACGACCACCTCGCATCCCATCCGTGTCAGCAATCGGATTGTGGCGTCGTTGATATCGGTGTTCAGCGCTTTTTGCGCGCATCCTGTCATCAACGCCACGCGTTTGACCCGCGACCCTTCGGGGGCAAAGCTTTGCGGGTCGTCGTTTCGACTGACAGGCGGGATATGCTTTGGCGCCATGTCCAGCATGGCCCGCAGCCGCGCATCCGGCATCAGAAACCGGAACGGGCGCACCAGCTTGGCGCCGATCAGAGCCCAACGGAACCGCATCGGATAAGGCAGTATCCGCGCCAAAACCCATCGCAACGCCCGATCGGTGAAGGGCCGTTTGTAATGCTCTTCAATATATTCGCGCGCGTGATCGACCAGATGCATGTAATGCACACCTGACGGGCAGGTTGTCATACAGGCCAGACAGGACAGGCAACGGTCGATATGCTTGACCGTCTTTTCGTCCGGCACCCGCGCGTTTTCCAGCATGTCCTTGATCAGGTAAATGCGTCCGCGCGGGCTGTCGAGCTCATCCCCCAAAACCTGATAGGTGGGACAAGTGGCCGTGCAAAACCCGCAATGCACACAATTGCGCAGAATCTCGTTCGAGCGCCGGATTGCCAGGTCCTGCAGCTGTTTTTCGCTGAATGTTGTCTGCATCGCCCTATCCCATCAGCCCCGGATTAAACAGCCCACGCGGATCAAACTTTGCCCTCAGCCCTTGTGTTAGAGCCCAAATCACAGAGTTTTCCGTCTGGAATCGTCCCAGCTGTTCGAAGGTCACTGAACTTGCCCGCACCAGTGTTGCGTGGCCGGAAAATACACCTAGGCGCGCGCGCAGATCCGTACCGCTTGGAACACGCAGCCAAACCAGGCCGCCGCCCCAATCGAGCAACACCTGATCGACCTCGGCGCGCGCTACAATCTCTGGCGCATCACCGGGTTTGACCGACAGGCGCCAGATATCCCCGTCTTCGCCATGAAATGCCCGGACATCGCGTATGGAAGCCCAGAGCGCGGCAGGATCGGTCTCCTCCGACACCTCGCCAAAGTGCGAGAGTTCTGCGGTCAGTTTTTCGGTCCTATAACCGACGGAATCAGCGAAACCTTCGAGCCTAAGTAAGCCTTTTTGGACCTTTGGGTCATACGCAGCACCGTTCACCTCGTACGGGGATTTCAAAGCTGCCGAAAGTACCTGAACCGCGGTCGCTGTGTCGGGCACAGTGACCGAAATTGTTGCAGTTCGTTCGGGTCTGGGCAGCACTTTCAGCGACACTTCGGTCAGGATACCCAACGTACCCCAAGATCCCCCCATCAGTTTGACCAGGTCATAGCCCGTGACATTCTTCATCACCCGCCCGCCGTTCTTGACCACCTGCCCGCGCCCATCCACGTAGCGCACGCCCAGAAGAAAGTCGCGGCACGCGCCAGCCTGAATCCGCCTCGGGCCGGATACATTCGCCGCTACGACCCCACCAATGGTTGGGTCTCCCTCCGTCCCCAAAAGACCGCGATGATCCATCGGTTCAAACGCCAGTTGCTGCCCTTCCGCATCTAGGGCCGCTTCGATTTCGGCCACCGGCGTTCCGGCTTTTGCAACGAGCGTCAGCGCGCCGGGTTCATAGAGCGTGATACCCGTCAGTCCGGCGGTGCTCAGACGTTGCTCGGGTCCGGCCACGCCACGCGTTGCACCACCGACGATCTGCACGGGATTGGTTAGTCCGGCCACCAGATCCGCCAGCTCGGCTTCTGTCTCAGGTTTCATGCGGTTTATCTTTTCCAAAGTCTTCGGGCGTCGAGATCAGGCATCTATTCCGCCGCCATTCGTCGCGCCTCGGACACGTCCAGCGGGAACACTTTCGCCGGGTTCAGCAGCCAGTCCGGATCAAACACATCCTTGACGGCCATCTGCGCCTCAAGGTCCTGCGGTGTGTATTGGTGATGCATCAGGTCGCGCTTTTCGATCCCCACGCCATGCTCACCTGTGAGGCATCCGCCGGCATCCACGCAGAGTTTCAGAATCTCGGCCCCAAAAGCCTCACATTTTTCCAGATCGCCGGGTTTGTTGGCATCAAACAGAATCAAGGGGTGCATATTTCCGTCACCGGCGTGGAACACGTTACCGACCGATAGTCCGTAGTCCTCGCTCAGCTCGCCTATGCGGCGCAGCACGGCAGGCAGCGCGGAAACCGGGATCGTGCCGTCCAGACACATATAGTCGTTAATCTGCCCCATGGCGCCAAAGGCCGATTTCCTCCCCAGCCAGATCCGGGCGCTTTCGTCCTCCGACTGACTTTCACGCAACTCGACCGGGTTATGGCGCTTGGCAATTTCGATGATCTTGGCCAACTGACTGTCGATCTCGCTTTCCGAGCCTTCGACTTCGACGATCAACAGGGCCTCGCAATCCGGATATCCCGCGTGAGCAAAGTTTTCGCAAGCCTGAATACACAGCCGGTCCATGAACTCGATCGCCACTGGCAATATGCCCGATTTGATAATGTCAGAGACACATTGACCCGCAACTTCATTGTCATCGAAGCCCATCAGCACAGGCCGCGCACCTTCGGGTTTGCGCAATATCCGCAGGGTCGCCTCGGTCACCACGCCCAGTTGCCCTTCCGATCCGCAGATGACGCCCAACAGGTCGAGCCCCGGCGCATCCAGATGCGCGCCGCCGATCTCAACCACGCTGCCATCCATCATCACTATCGTGACACCCAGAAGGTTATTGGTGGTTACCCCGTATTTCAGGCAATGTGCACCGCCCGAGTTCATTGCGATATTGCCCGCAATGGCGCAGGCCAATTGCGACGACGGATCCGGGGCGTAAAAGAAATCCTCTTCCTCGACCGCACCTGAAACGCTCAGATTTGTCCGGCCTGACTGCACCCGTATGAAACGGTTGTCAAAATCGATCTCCAGCACGTCGTTCATCCGCGCGACACCCAGAATCACGCAATCCGCGGTTGGCAACGCGCCGCCTGCCAGCGATGTCCCCGCACCCCGAGGGACGACCGGCACGCCCTCTTCTTTGCAAATCCGCAGAATGGCCGACACTTCCTGCGTACTGGCGGGTAATACGGCCACCATCGGGGGACATTTGTATGCGGTCAATGCATCACATTCGTAGGCGCGGGTCTCTGACGGGTCATGGATAATCGCGTCTTCGGGCAGGGCCAGCGATAGCCGCGCGATCACAGCGGTCTTGCGGCGCAGCACGTCGGGGTTGGGCTGAGGCATTTCCATGGCGGGTCCTCCATTTGGTAAAATATTATTACCAATTTTCCGATCTGGCAAGATTGCAAAACCGGACGTACTGTCGCGGCATGACATGGATCGACCGCGCGCATCTGTTTTCACCCCTCGATTATGCAGCCATAATTTTGCTGCTGGGCAGCTGGCTGTGGATCAGCTGGCGGATCGAAAATCCGTCCCCGCACAAACCCTCGGTCGCGTTGATGATGGACGCATTCCGGCGAAACTGGATGCATGAGATGGTCACGCGTCAACCGCGCATGTTCGACGCTCAGGTCGTGGCCGCCATGCGGCAGGGCAGTACGTTTTTTGCCTCGACCACGATGATCGCGATTGGCGGCGGCCTTGCGCTGCTGGGCAATACCGAGCGTCTGGCAGGCGTTGCCCAGGATCTGGCGATAGGCAGTGCGCCAGCCATGGTCTGGGAGATCAAGATACTGATTGTTATCCTTTTTCTAGCCAACGCATTCCTGAAATATGTCTGGGCCCACCGCTTGTTCGGGTATTGCGCGGTTCTGATGGCTGCCGTGCCCAATGATCCCGAAGACCCCCAGGCCTACCCCCGCGCAGCGCAAGCGGCCGAGATCTGTGTCACCGCGGCGCGCAGCTTCAATCGCGGTCTGCGCGTCACCTATTTCGCACTTGCCTCGCTTGCGTGGATACTGGGACCTGTGGCGCTGATTTTGGGCACGGCGATTACTTTTGGTGTTCTGTATCGGCGTGAATTTGCCTCGCATTCCCGCTCGGTTCTTATGACCCGACCCCCCAACACGGAGACGTGATGACGATGCTGCGTTTCGCCGCCTACATTCAACCCATGCGATATGTGATTCTCAGTGCTCTAATCGCGTGCCCCGCGTTTGCCGACCCATCCATGATCGAAAAAGTCTCGGCCACATCCAACGGTGAGACCTGGCGATTCGATGTGACGATCCGGCATCCGGATACCGGATGGGATCATTATGCCGATGGCTGGCGTGTTCTGGATATGGACGGCAACGAGCTGGGGATGCGCGTCCTCCACCACCCGCACGAGAACGAACAACCATTCACGCGGTCCCTTGGCGGCGTTGCAATTCCTGCCGGCACGACGCAGGTTCAGATACAGGCCCGCTGCAGCGTGGATGGATGGAACTCTGAGACCACATTGGTCGCGCTGAACTGAGCTTCAGAATACACCCAGGCTGAGGCCGGCAGCCATTGCCGCGCCAATTTCGCGGCATTGGTCCAGATGGTCGTTCGGGATGGTCTTTGCCGCCAGAATGGCCTCGGGTGTTTGCGCATGGGTGCAAATGATCAGTGGCGGCTGTACTTCTTTCAGGCGCCAGCCCGTTGCAATCCGGGCCATTTGCCGGGCTGCATTTTCGCCGTCCGATCCGGCACAGATCATCAGCGCATAGGGCCGACCCTCGATCCGACCAAGCACCGGGTAGTAGCTGCGGTCAAAAAAGTCCTTCATTAGACCTGAAATTGCTGCCAGATTCTCGGGCGCGCAAAAGATATAGCCATCCGCGTCCAGCAGGTCTGCGGGGCCCGCCTGGTCAGCGGATATCAGCACGGTGTCCGCTTCGGACCGCGCCGCTTCATTCGCTGCCTCGGCCATTTGCCGACTGCCGCCCGTGCGCGAATGGTAAACGATCAGAAGCTGCGCCATGTCAGACCCGATGGTAGGGACCGCCCGACAGGATGGTTGCGGCCCGATAAAGTTGCTCGGCCAGCATCACACGGACCAGCATATGGGGCCAGACCATCGACCCGAATGAGATGGAAAAATCAGCCTCAGCCTGCAGATTAGGGTCTATTCCGTCCGCCCCGCCGATAATCAGTGACAGATCCTGCCTCCCGGCATCGCGCCAGCCGCCCAGTTTCTTGGCGAAATCGGGCGAGGACATCACCCGCCCGCGTTCATCCAGTGTGCAGATCACCGCACCTTTGGGCAGCGCCTTGCGCAGCAGCGCAGCCTCGGCCCCCATGCCTGCGTTTTTTTTGTCTTCAACTTCGATCACCTTCGCAGGACCAAGGCCCAGTCTGCGGCCGGTCCGGTCAAATCGGGTCAGGTAATCATCAAGCAGGGACTTCTCCGGTCCGGCACGCAATCGCCCGACCGCACAAATGCTGATACGCATATTTCTCTCGCCACCGGCCTGTTAATGCAGGCCGGGATGGCGCCTCAGTTCGCCGAGGCGCTGCCGCCCTGAGGCAGCCACATCTTTTCCAGCTGATAGAATTCACGCACTTCGGGGCGGAAGATATGGACGATCACGTCGCCCGTATCGATCAGAACCCAGTCGCCGGCATCCTTGCCTTCGACCTTCGAGGTGAAACCGAATTCCTGCTTGATGCGATCCGTCAGCTTTTCCGCCAT
Organism: Ruegeria sp. HKCCD9138; assembly: GCF_057220975.1. Classification (NCBI taxonomy): domain Bacteria; kingdom Pseudomonadati; phylum Pseudomonadota; class Alphaproteobacteria; order Rhodobacterales; family Roseobacteraceae; genus Ruegeria; species Ruegeria sp. HKCCD9138. Next base: position 294,746 of record NZ_JBWVAZ010000002.1, read on the forward strand.
GGCCGAGACCTGACGGGTCGACCGACCCGAGGCAATCACCATGTGATCCGCAACCGAGGACTTGCCCTGCAGGTTGATCTGCACGACATCTTCGGCCTTGTCGTCGGTAAGTGAGGAAAGGATACGCTCAAGCAGCTTGTCGCTGATTGACTGAGAGTGAGCCATTACACTGGCACCGTCATCGGCGGGCAAACCCGCCTGTGTATGTAGAGACAGGACATAGTCCTCCTTTGCTGCGCGCCGCCAAACCCCGGCGCCGGGGTACTAATAAGGTAACAAGGGGATTGCAACATTTCAATGAACGCGCGCCGTGGCGCCCGCACGAAGGCTCACTCTTTGGCGATCTGTTGCGTGTCTGCGCCGTCGGGCAGCAATCGAACTTCGCGTTGAGGGAAGGGGATCGAGATGCCTTCTTCCTTGAACGCATCCCACAAGGCGAGGTAGACATTGCCGCGAATGTTGGTCAGCCCCTTGGTCGGATCGCTGATCCAGAAACGCAACACATAGTCCACACTGCTGTCGCCGAATCCGGTGATATGGCAGACGGGTTCATGCGATCCGCCACTCAGAACCCGGGCTACCGCCTTCACGGACCGGATCGCCGTGGCACGCACCTTGTGCGGATCGTCGTCATAACTGGTGCCGAAATCCAGATCGAGGCGTACGAATCGATCCGAATGCGACCAGTTCACCACCTGATTGGTGATCAGGTCCTCGTTCGGGATCAGGTATTCCCTTCCATCCCGCGTGACGACTGAGACATATCGCGCGCCCAGCGCATTGATCCAGCCGAACGTATCGCCCAGCGAGATCACGTCGCCCGGTTTGATCGACCGGTCCATCAGGATGATGATCCCCGAGATCAGGTTCGACACCACCTTTTGCAGACCGAAACCGATACCTACGCCGATCGCACCCGACAGCAACGCGATGCCCGTCAGATCGAACCCCAGCGTGCGGATTGCCACCAGAAAGACGGCACCATACAGCAGCACCTGGATGCCTTTGGCCAAAAGAACCTGCATCGACGGGGTGATGTCGTCGTTGTTCTGCAACCCCCGCTCAGCCGCGCGGGTGCCGATACGGGCCAGCGTCAGCAGGACCCCGATCAGCAGAACGGCCTTGAGGATTCCCAGCGCCGAGATGTGCAGATCACCAATTGAGATCGCCACCCCGTCAAGGAATACTGCAACATCGTCGGTCAAACCCAACGCAATCAGAGTTGCGTAGACCCACATTGCCCATTTGAAGATCCGACGCAGCGTCCGGTTGCGCACCAGTCGGGCCACCAGCGCAATCGCCAGCCACGCGGCGGCCAGCGTCGCAATCACGCCTATAATGTAGCTGCGCGATGGCCAGGTGACCTGCTGCATGATCAGGTACAACACCCACGACACCAGCACGAAATAGACCAGCGTCAATCGCTGCATCAGTTGCACCAGAGTACGCAGCCGCCATTTCGGCCAACCGGTCCGCGCCCGGGCCCATGCCTCCCACCGGCTTTGGGTCAGCAGCTTCAGCATGAAAGCCAGTGCCCAGAGAAACAGGATGATGACCAGCTGATATTGCCGCCAGCCGGGCGTCACGACCAGTTCGATCAGGTTCTGGAATTGCGAGGAGAAGGCCGCCGTCATGTTGGCGTAAAGCTCTGATAATGTTTCCGGTAGCAGGTCTTGGTTCATGCACGTCTCCTGCCCGTCAGCTTGGACAGCGGGGCGATGTGATGCAAGCCCAACCTGCGCCGCGCCTGATTGAACCTTGATTGACGCGATGGCCCGATATATCTGGTGCGCATGAGAGTCTACTTGGCCCCAGCTCCGACGTTGCAAGACCGCACGCGCCTGCGTGAACGGTTCTTTGGGGCCGCCCGCACGGTTCTGGCCCGCCTATAGGCGGCGCCCAGCCACTCGCCAGCATATCTCAATACATACGGGAGAGGACCGATGTCCCCCAAAACACTCTATGACAAGATCTGGGATGCCCATGTCGCGCACGAAGCCGATGATGGCACCTGCCTGCTGTATATCGACCGCCATCTGGTGCACGAAGTCACCAGCCCGCAGGCGTTCGAAGGCCTGCGCATGGCAGGCCGTCAGGTGCGCGCGCCGGAAAAGACCATCGCGGTGCCGGATCACAACGTGCCGACCACGCCGGACCGTGTGAACGGGATCGAGAACCCGGAATCGCGCATTCAGGTCGAGGCGCTGGACAAGAATGCCAAGGATTTCGGGATTCACTATTACCCGGTGAATGACGTCCGTCAGGGTATCGTTCACATCGTCGGCCCGGAACAGGGCTGGACCCTGCCCGGCATGACCGTGGTTTGCGGCGACAGCCACACCGCCACCCACGGCGCATTTGGCGCTCTGGCGCATGGCATCGGCACATCCGAGGTCGAACATGTTCTGGCCACGCAGACCCTGATCCAGAAGAAATCCAAGAACATGAAGGTGGAGATCACCGGCAAACTGCAGCCGGGCGTGACCGCCAAGGACATCACCCTCGCCGTCATCGGTGAGACCGGCACCGCCGGCGGCACCGGCTATGTCATCGAATATTGCGGTGAAGCGATCCGTGATCTGTCGATGGAAGGGCGCATGACCGTCTGCAACATGGCCATCGAAGGCGGCGCGCGCGCGGGCCTGATCGCGCCGGACGAAACCACCTTTGAATATGTCAAAGGCCGCCCGCACGCGCCGAAAGGTGCCCAGTGGGAAGCCGCGATGGACTGGTGGAAGACGCTCTACACCGATGAGGGCGCGCATTTCGACAAGGTCGTCACCCTGCGCGGCGAGGATATCGCGCCGGTCGTGACCTGGGGCACCAGCCCCGAGGACGTACTGCCGATTACCGCGACCGTTCCGAACCCCGAAGATTTCGAAGGCGGCAAGGTCGACGCGGCCCGCCGTTCGATCGAATACATGGGTCTGGAAGCCGGACAGAAGCTGAGCGATGTGGAAATCGACACCGTCTTTATCGGCTCGTGCACAAATGGCCGCATCGAAGATCTGCGCGCCGCAGCGGAAATCCTTAAGGGCAAAAAGATCAAGGACGGCCTGCGCGCCATGGTCGTACCCGGCTCGGGTCTGGTTCGGGCACAGGCCGAGGAAGAAGGTCTGGCGGACATCTTCAAAGAGGCCGGTTTCGAATGGCGTCTGGCAGGATGCTCGATGTGCCTGGCGATGAACCCCGACCAGTTGCAGCCGGGCGAGCGCTGCGCGGCGACCTCGAACCGTAACTTCGAAGGCCGTCAGGGACGGGGCGGGCGTACGCACCTGCTGAGCCCGGCGATGGCTGCCGCAGCGGCAATCACAGGACGGCTGACAGACGTTCGTGAATTGATGTAAGGTGCCCTCATATCTAGATATTTGAGGGATTGAAGACATGAGTGACTGGATCAAATGGCTCCTTCTGGGGCTTCTATCCATAGCGTTCGGCATTTTTGTGCTGGGCGCACCGGCGGTGGCGTCAATTGCCGTGACAGTGGTGACCGGCGTGTTGCTGCTGATCTGCGGCGCGCTGCAGGTTGTGGGCGGTTTCACGGTTGAAGGCACCGGCAACAAGATACTGTCACTCATCATGGGTGTCGTGATGCTGTTTCTGGGCTGGTCCTTTCTGGATCACCCTCTGCAGGGAACACTGACTCTGGCCACGGTGGTGCTGATCCTGTTCCTTGCAGGTGGTATCGCTCGGATCATCCTGTCGTTCCAGATGAAGGGAACGCAGTTTTTCTGGGCGACGCTGATATCGGGCATCATGTCGATTGTCCTGGCGATCCTGATCTGGCGCCTTGCCAGCGCAGACCCGGCGGTTCTGCTCCAGTTACTGGGCATCCTGCTGGGCATCGAGATGCTGTTCAACGGGTTCGGACTGGTCTTCATGGCGTTCTTCGTCAAGAACGCCCCCAACGACGAAACAACGGAAGCGAAAGAAGCTTAAACGCGGGGTAAGGGGCCGGCCCTCTCCCGCAGGAGTGTGAACATGGAAAAGTTTGACAAAGTCCACGGGGTGGCCGCCCCTATGCCACTGATCAATATCGACACCGATATGATCATTCCGAAAGTGCACCTGAAAACCATCAAACGGTCCGGCCTTGGCGTCGTGCTGTTCGACGAGATGCGCTATCACGATGACGGGCAGGAGAATGAAGAGTTCGTCCTGAACAAGCCCGCCTATCGCGAGGCTGAAATTCTGGTCGCAGGCGACAACTTCGGCTGCGGCTCGTCGCGGGAACATGCACCTTGGGCGATCAAGGATTTTGGCATCAAGGTCGTGATCTCGACCAGTTTTGCCGACATCTTCTACAACAACTGCTTCAAGAACGGCATCTTGCCGATCGTGGTCGAAGAAGAGCATCACACAATCCTGATGGAAGACGCGCACAAGGGCGAAAACGCCCGCATGACCGTGCATCTGGAAGATCAGAAGATCACTACATCGGATGGGTTCGTGATCGAGTTCGACATCGACCCGCATCGCAAGCACTGCCTGCTGAACGGTTTGGATGACATCGGCCTGACGATGGAAAAGGACCACCACATCGACAAGTTCGAGGAACACGCAAGCCAGGCCCGCCCCTGGGTATGATTCCGGGGATGATTCTGTGGACACTCAACCTATCGGGGTCGCAATTGCGGCCCCGTTCTCATTTTTGGGGTTGAGTTTCAAGCAACCACAACATGTAGGGCGCATTCTGAATTACACGTCGAATTTGCGTCGGGAATGATGCAAAGGCGCACCAGTTTCGCCATCATTTTGCCTGAAATGCCGTGTTTTCTGCCCCTTGGCTTGAGCTGAATGTCCGTTCCCGCCAGTGTTGTCGGAAACGAGGCATCCGTCAAAACAATAGACGGCGGGCACAAGTTGGACTGCAAGTCGACGTAGATCGACGGCTCCGGTTTGGAAAGGGTTCGGATTGTGATTGCACGCACAACGGGGGCGGCGATACGTGGACTATTGGTGGCACTTATGGTGCTTACCCCTGCGTTGTACCTGCCTACATCGACGTCGAACGGGACAGAGATTGTCGTGTTTCTCGCGATTCTGGCGTTCATTCTGACGTTTTCCGAATACAATTCTGCCTTTCCCAGCTTTATCGAATTCCGTGACGCGCCGCCGGTGAATCGACTGCGCTTTGTCGGCCTGACCTCGATGATCACGTTCCTGACGTTGATCTGCAAAAACGTTTACGCCCCCACCGAACTGACCGGCGCGTTCTATTCCGTGGGATTGATGGTCGCCAACGTGGCCGATTTTCCATACTCTCCCGTCCGGCTTGTCGTGCTCATGTTACCTGCCGATGCCTCGGCGCCACTGATCGAACTTGTGCGCATCTCGGCGGGCATTGCCTACGTGGCTGCGCTGGTCACGATTGCAAGCTTTGCCTATGCAATCAAAATGCGCGGTTGGCCCACCGGGAACGGAGCGTTCAATGTTTGGACCAATCTTCCGCTGTTTGACCCGACGAAGGGCGGCGACGTTGTCACCCGCCTGCAACGGGACGGGCGGCTGAACATCATGATCGGTGTGCTGTTGCCCTTCATCATCCCGGCCCTGATCAAGCTTATGTCTCAGTTCGGCAGCCCCGTTGCGATGAGCAATCCTCAGACGCTGATCTGGACACTCAGCGCCTGGGCCTTCCTGCCGGCCAGCATGATCATGCGCGGGATGGCAACCATTCGAGTCGCCAATCTGATTGTCGAAAAACGCCGCGCCTATTCAACAGCCGAGACCACACAGACCGCATGATCCGTGCCCTTCTGCTGATGCTGCTACCGATTGCGGCGCAGGCAGAGCCCCTTCGCATAGCCACTTACAACACCGAGCTCAGCCGTGACGGCCCGGGGTTGTTGCTGCGCGATATCCGGCGCGGCGATCCACAGGTTACGGCGGTTGCGGCGGTATTGGCTGAGATCCGACCCGATATCGTGGCATTGCAGGGGATAGACTGGGACCTTGACGGCCTGACCCTGTCGGCGCTGTCACAGGTCCTGAGCGACGCCGGGCTGGAGTACCCGTACGTCTTTGCTGACCAGCCAAACGCAGGGCTGGAAACCCGGTTCGATCTGGATGGTGACGGTCGAACCGGTGGTCCGGGAGACGCACAAGGGTGGGGAGTGTTTACCGGCCAGTCAGGGCTGGCCGTCCTGTCCCGTTATCCGGTTTTGCGGGACCAGATTCAGTCATTTTCGGACCTGTTGTGGCGTGACCTGCCCGGCGCAACACTGCCACGGGTCGACGGGGCGCCTTTCCCATCTGCACAGGCACACGAGGTGCAACGTCTGTCCTCGACCGCGCACTGGATCGTTCCGATCGAAACGCCGAAAGGCCGGGTTGACCTGATGACGTTTCATGCCTCACCTCCGGTGTTTGACGGGCCCGAAGACCGCAACGGGCTGCGCAACCGTGATGAAATACGGCTGTGGTCTTTGGTTCTGGGCGGCGAGCTGGGAGAGCCGCTGGCGGATCGGTTTGTAATCGCCGGGGATGCGAACCTGGATCCAGAAAAGGGCGACGGGCGAAAAGAGGCTATCCGGAACCTGCTTTCCGACAATCGGATTCAGGACCCGCAACCGCGCAGCCCCTCGGGGTCGCTTGCGACAGTGAAGTGGAAGGGTGTCGGCGCGTTGCGGGTCGATTATGTGCTGCCGTCTGCCGGATGGCGGGTTCTGGATGCCGGCGTTTACTGGCCAGATGCAGACACATCGGACCGGACACAGGCCGAAGCAGCAAGCCGTCACCGGCTGGTTTGGGTTGATCTGGAGATGGAGTGAGACACACCTCAGGGCAGCGCGCCTCGTTCGGCTGACGCCTCACAGCTCTCCGGTATATGTGCCCCGTGGCGGGTACTTGTTGTCCAACGCGTATTTGATTCCACCCGAAATGTCCGAGATTGAGGGCCGGCCAAAGGGCGTCGTTTGCTGCCACGCAAAATACAAGGTCCGGTCGGGTGCGATGTAGAAGTGACCGGGTTCGGCGAAGAACGGCGCCTCGGCCGTGCCTTCGCGACCTTTCGAGATATGCAAGCCCCACTCATCCCGGGCATCGGACAAGGCCAGGCTGTGACCCACACGCAGTTTCGAAGTCCCGGCTTTGGCGACGGTTTCCGCAGCGCGTTCGGCAGTATCCGTGCTGAGCATGATCACTTCGACGCCCAATGCAGCGAAATCGTCCAGCGCCGCCTCGACCTCGCCCATTTGCCGGATACAGATCGGGCAATGCAACCCGCGATACTGGATGATCAGAGTTCCGTTTTCACCCTTGTCAGCCTCCAGATCAAAGCTGCCATGGCCTACGGTTTCGATTTTCAGCTCTGGCACTGGATTTCCGGGTATCAACATGTGTTTTCCTCGCGAATTGACGGGTTCGTCTCATTGACCCGATGCGATGCAGACGCTAGGGCCTTGGCGACGAAACGCAAGGAGACCTTTCATGTCCAACCCCTCGCTCCTCATCCTGCCCGGAGACGGAATTGGCCCGGAAGTTATGGCCGAAGTGCGCAAAATCATCGACTGGTTCGGTACCAATCGCGGCCTTCACTTTGACGTGAGCGAGGATCTGGTCGGCGGCGCAGCATACGATGCCCACGGCAAGCCCCTGTCGGATGAGACCATGGCCAGGGCGCAGGAAGTGGACGCGGTTCTGCTGGGGGCCGTGGGCGGTCCGAAATACGACGATCTGGATTTCAGCCTCAAGCCCGAACGCGGTCTGCTGCGCCTGCGCAAGGAGATGGACCTGTATTCCAACTTGCGCCCCGCCCAATGCTTTGACGCGCTGGCCGATTTCTCGCCGCTGAAAAAGGACGTGGTCGCCGGTCTTGACATCATGATCGTGCGGGAACTGACCTCGGGCGTTTATTTCGGCGAACCGCGCGGCATTTTCCATGAAGGCAATGAGCGCGTGGGCGTCAACACCCAACGTTACTCTGAATCCGAGATCGAACGCGCCGCGCGCTCGGCTTTTGAACTGGCAATGCGCCGGAACAAGAAGCTCTGCTCGATGGAAAAAGCCAACGTCATGGAATCGGGTATTCTGTGGCGCGAGGTGGTAGACCGTGTGGCCAAGGATTACCCCGAGGTCGAAGTGGTTCATATGTATGCCGACAACGGCGCGATGCAGCTGGTCCGCGCACCGAAACAGTTCGACGTCATCGTCACCGACAACCTGTTCGGTGACCTGTTGTCCGATTGCGCGGCTATGCTGACCGGTTCCCTGGGCATGCTGCCTTCGGCCTCGCTGGGTGCTCCGATGGCAAACGGCCGTCCCAAGGCGATGTACGAGCCGGTGCACGGCTCGGCCCCGGATATTGCTGGTCAGGGCAAAGCCAACCCGATCGCCTGTATCCTCAGTTTTGCCATGGCGCTGCGCTATAGCTTCGATCAGGGCGAAGAAGCGGATCGTCTGGAAGCTGCGATTGAAAAGGTTCTGGCTGATGGTGTCCGAACTGCCGATCTGGCGGCCGAGGAGGGAGTCGAACCGGTTTCAACCTCGGAAATGGGTGACGCGATTGTCGCCGCATTGGACGAAAGCCTCTGAGGCACGCTGAATAGGATCGAGAAAAAGGCGGTGCCGGATGCACCGCCTTTTGTTTGTTTACTGCCTAATTTCCGAAAATGTTGTTCAAAAGATTGTTGATTTCCTGCGCGAACCCGCCCTGACGGCGACGTGGTTGGGACGGTTGTGCGGTCCGAACCGGAGGCTCGGGCGCCATCATCGGCAGAGGCGTCGGTGTCATGCCCTCGGTAACGCGGACCATGGTCTCTTTCCAGATCTCTGCTGGCAGTCCACCACCCGTGACACCCGAAAGCGGCGTGTTGTCGTCATAGCCCATCCAGACGCCAGCGACGTAATCCGCAGTGAACCCGATGAACCATGCGTCGCGCGCGGCCTGAGTCGTGCCGGTTTTGCCGGCCACCTGCCAACCCGGCAATTTGGCGCGCGCACCAGTCCCCTCAGAGACGACGCGTTCCATCATCCAGGTCAGCTGCTTCGCAGCGGTGTCGTTGATGACACGTTCCCCGATACCGGTCGTCGTGACCATAACGGGGGTGTCATCGCCCAACAGCTTCAACTCGGTCAAACCGTAAGGTTCCACCGCTGAACCGCCGTTCAGTATACCTGCATAGGCACCTGTCATTTCAATCAGAGTGCTTTCAGATGCGCCCAGCGCCAACGCAGGACCTTGCGCCAGATCGCTGGCGATTCCAAAGCCGCTGGCGACTGTACGGACATTGTCCAGCCCGGCAACCTCAGCCACCTTTACGGCTGGGATGTTCAGAGAGTTCTTCAGCGCATCCGCAAGCGAGACACGGCCATAGAACTTGTTGGTGTAGTTCTTGGGACACCACTGACCGGAACCGGGGATGTTCACGCAATAGGGTTCGTCCATTACCGTGTCCAGCGGGGAATAGCCAAGTTCCAGCGCAGTGGCGTAGACGAAGGGTTTAAAGGATGACCCGGTCTGTCGCAGCGCCTGGGTTGCCCGGTTGAAAGCACCAGAGACTTTGGTTTTGCGTCCACCAACCATGGCGCGCACCGCCCCGTCCGAAGACATCACAACAATCGCGGCCTGCGCTTTCGACCCTTCCCGGACTTTTTCCTCGAAGATGTATTTCAGCGCCTCTTCTGCGGATTTCTGGATGCGTTGGTCCAATGTTGTACGGATAACCACATCTTCGGTCGTGTTGCGCGTAAAGAACTCTGGCCCGCTGGCCATGACCCAATCGGCGAAATAGCCGCCCGCCCGCGCGGCTGCCGCCTCGGACAATTCAGCAGGGCGGCTGCGGGCTTCGCTGGCTTGTGCCGAGGTCAGATATCCCTGATCCTGCATCAACCCGACAACCAAACGGGCGCGATCCTGCGAGCGTTGCAGGTTGTTGGTGGGCGCATATCGTGTTGGCGCAACCAGCAATCCGGCCAGCATCGCGGCTTCGGCCGGAGAGACCTCGGCCGCAGACTTGCCGAAATAGCGCTGGCTTGCCGCCTCGAAGCCACGTGCACCTGCCCCCAGGAAGGCCCGGTTCAGATAGATGGTCAGGATTTGATCCTTGGAGTATTTGACCTCCATCGCCATCGCATAGATGGCCTCTTTTGCCTTACGCCACAACGAACCCTGACGGCAGTCAGCCTCGTACGCGGCCTCGGATTCCCATTTGCCGGGCTCATAGGGCACGCCCAGGCACAACAGCTTGGCCGTCTGCTGTGTAATGGTTGACCCGCCATGGCCGGATAAAGGCCCGCGCCCTTCGCTCAGGTTGATCCGCACGGCGCTGGCCACACCCCGCGGGCTGACGCCGAAATGACGGTAGAAGCGCTTGTCCTCGGTCGCGATCACTGCGTTTTTGAGATGGGGCGAGACGGTGTCAGCCGTGATTACACCGCCAAACTGGTCACCGCGCCAGGCAAAAACCTTGCCATCGCGATCCAGAAGGGTGACCGATCCGCGCGCGCGCCCGTCCAGCAGGGCGTCGACATCGGGCAGAGTGCTGTAGACGATGCCGATTGCCAGCGCCAGCATCAGCGTTGCGACGGCACCAACACGCCAGGTCACCCCCCAAACAAGGCGCCCGATCCACCTGAACAGACGACGAAACGGCCCTCCACCGCCGCCCGACCGGCGACGCGTCTTCTTCCGGGCCGTCCTGCGCGTGGTGGTCTTTCGGGCCGTCGATTTCTTACCCGCAGGCTTTGCGGCCCGCTTGGTCGCCGCTGGCTTGCGCCGCTTCGACGGGTATCTTTTGTCCGCGACCAGGGGCGGCTTGCGGCGCTTGGACTCAGTCATGCTCAAACTCTGCCCGTTTATGCTTTTGTGGCACCATACCCCGGTGCCGCGGCCATGTAGAGGTGTGAATTTCCGGTATTTCCCCTCCTGTTGTTGCCTATTTTTTTATCATATGCCCGGATTTGTGCAAAAAATGTGCAACTTCGTGGTTTTTCCGCCGTATCCGCCGGGGGCAACCATTCCTATAAGCGTTCTCTCACGTTCTTTTTCTGCAGGTGCAAAATACCGGCCATGCCGGAGAGGTAGAGGGGAAAGACGTGAAATTAATCATTGCGACAATCAAGCCGTTCAAGCTCGAGGAGGTGCGCGAGGCACTGACCGAAGCTGGCGTGCGCGGCATGATGGTAACCGAAATCAAGGGCTTCGGCTCGCAATCCGGCCACACGGAGATCTACCGTGGTGCCGAATACGCGGTGAATTTCGTGCCCAAGATCAAGCTGGAAATCGTGGTACCCGCCGCGATGACCGACCTGATCGTCGAGACCATCACCAAAACAGCCAAGACCGGCAAGATCGGTGACGGCAAGATTTTCGTCCTCGACGTCGAGCAGGCCCTGCGCGTGCGGACCGGGGAAACGAACGAAGAGGCGCTGTAGGCGCCCCCACTCCAAATCATTCGAGGACTGACAATGAATCTGATGAAATCTCTCATCCCTGCCGCCGCGATCGTCGCGCTGCCGCAGTTGGGCCTTGCACAAGAGGCCGCCGCAACCGGCGAAACCGCGCAGCACACGCAATACATCCTGACCTCGCTGCTGTTTCTGGTCGGCGGTTTCCTGGTGTTCTGGATGGCTGCCGGCTTTGCCATGCTTGAGGCCGGTCTGGTCCGCTCCAAGAACGTGGCCATGCAGCTGATCAAGAACATGGGCCTGTTTTCCTTTGCCGCCATCATGTACTGGCTGGTGGGCTTCAACCTGATGTATCCGGGCGATGGTTGGACCATCACCGGATTTCTTGGCGCTTTCTCGCCAACGGCCCTCGAACCGGTTGGCCTGGAAGGCGTCGAAACCGACCTGTCCTATGCCTCTGTCGGTTCGGACTTCTTCTTCCAGCTGATGTTCTGCGCCACCACCGCGTCGATCGTATCGGGCACAGTGGCTGAACGCATCAAGCTATGGCCCTTCTTCATCTTCGTGATCGTCCTGACCGGCGTCATCTACCCGATCGAGGCCTCCTGGCAGTGGGGCGGCGGCTGGCTGTCCGAGATGGGCTTCAGCGACTTCGCCGGCTCGACTCTGGTGCACGCCGCAGGTGGTTTCGCAGCGCTGGCCGGTGCCATCGTACTGGGCCCGCGGATCGGCAAGTACAACAAGGACGGCAAAGTGGTTCCGATCCCCGGCTCGAACCTCGCGCTGGCAACTCTGGGTACGTTCATCCTGTGGCTGGGTTGGTTCGGTTTCAATGGCGGTTCGCAGCTGGCAATGGGCACCATTGGTGACATGGCCGATATCAGCCGAATCTTCGCCAACACCAATATGGCCGCTGCCGCCGGCGCCGTTGCAGCCCTGATCCTGACGCAGGTGATGTATGGCAAGGTCGACCTTACCATGGTGCTGAACGGTGCTCTGGCCGGTCTGGTGTCGATCACCGCAGAACCGCTGGCCCCATCGCTGTTCCAGGCGCTGATCATCGGTGCAATTGGTGGCGTAATTGTCGTCCTGACCGTTCCGATGCTGGATCGCATGAAGATCGACGACGTGGTCGGTGCGATCCCGGTTCACCTGATTGCGGGTTTCTGGGGCACCTTCATCGTGGCATGGACCAATGGCGATGCGTCCTTTGTGACCCAGATCATCGGTTTTGCTGCTATCGGCATCTTTGTCTTCGTGGTCAGCTTCATCCTCTTCTCGATCCTCAAGGCAACCGTCGGTCTGCGGGTTGGCGAGGAAGAAGAGATCAACGGACTCGACATGGGAGAACTGGGGATGGAGGCCTACCCTGAGTTCTCCAAAGGCTGAGCCAAAAGCCATGGAAACAAACCCGGGCGTTTTCGCCCGGGTTTTCTTTTTCTCTACGACGATTTGAAGTTACACGCCGACATCGACAATTGCCTTGGCCAAAATCGGAACGGTCGTCGCGTTTAGGCCGGCGATGTTCAGGCGGCTGTCTCCGACCATGTAGATGCCGTGATCGGCGCGCAGCTTTTCGACCAGTTCCGGTGCTGCACCCAGGCGCGAGAACATGCCGCGGTGCTGCGCGACAAACCCGAACCGATCCGAACCGGTCAGGCGCTGCAATTCGTCGGCCAGTTGCTGGCGCAGACCCAGCATGGACAGGCGGACCTCTTCCAGCTCGGCAGCCCAATCGGCACGTAAGACGTCATCGTTCAGGATAGTCGTCACCACGCGCGCGCCGTGATCCGGCGGGAAAGAGTAGTTCTGGCGGTTCAGGAAGGCCAAGGTGGCCTGGTTCAGCGCGGTTTCCTCCGCGTTGTCGCTGATGGCCATCAGCAGACCGGTCCGCTCGCGATAGACGCCAAAATTCTTCGAGCACGATGCCGCAATCAGGCACCGGCTGACCGAGGATGCAACCAGCCGGGTGGCCTGTGCGTCTTCTTCCAAACCGTCTCCGAAACCCTGATAAGCAATGTCGATCATCGCCACGAGGCCACGGTCGTTGATTACATTCACGACCTCTTGCCACTGCACCAGATTCAGGTTGGCACCGGTCGGGTTGTGGCAGCAGCCGTGCAGCAGGACGACATCGCCTGCCCTGGCGGTTTTCAGATCCTCGATCATGCCATCGAAGTCGACGCCCCGGGTCTCGCCGTCAAAATAACGATACTGGACGGTTTCGATACCCAGATAGCTCAGGATCGACAGGTGGTTCGGCCAGGTCGGGTTCGATACGAACACGCGGGCCGAAGGGTTGGCCATGCGGATCATCTCGAACGCTTGCCGACAAGCGCCGGTGCCGCCCGGGGTGGCCACGGCGGCAATGTTGCCGCGCGGAACCGACGTGCCAAGAATCAAGCCGATCATCGCATCCGCGTAAGCCGGATCACCTGCCAGACCGGTATAGGCCTTGGTGTCCTGCTCTTCTAGAATACGCTGCTCAGCGGCCTTTACCGCCCGCATAACTGGGGTGATGCCCTCGGCATTCTTGTAGACACCGACGCCGAGATCGATCTTCTGATCGCGCGGGTCGTCGCGGTACGCCTGCATCAGCGCCAGGATCTTGTCGGCAGGCTGCGGTTTGAGGTTTTCGAACATCAGTTCTCTCCGGTTGCGACGGGCAGGGTCGGGAAGGCACCCCATTCAGCCCAGGAGCCGTCATAAAGCGAGTGGTCTTTCTTGCCCATGCGTTCAAGCGCAAGGCTGAGGATCGCAGCGGTCACGCCGGAGCCGCATGAGGTGATGACCGGCTTTGACAAATCGACACCTGCCGCTTCGAACACGATGCGGCAGTCGTCAGGCGATTTCATCGTTCCGTTCTTGTTCAGCAAATTGCCAAAGGGCACATTGCGCGAACCCGGAATGTGGCCCGAACGCAGGCCTGCGCGCGGCTCGACCTCTTCCCCGGCAAACCGGGCGGCAGAACGTGCATCAATAATCTCGTGATCGGCCAGTTTAGCGGCAGCCGAAACCTGCGTGACGTCCCGGACAAGGTGGTTCTGAACCCTTACGGTCATGTGGCGGTCGCGGATCACTGGCGGCAGGTCTTCGATCTCACGCTCTTCGGCCTGCCACTTTGGGAAGCCTCCATCCAGAACGGCGACGTTTTCCTGTCCCATCAGCCGGAACAGCCACCACACCCGGGCGGCCGACATCAACCCGGCACCGTCATAAACCACGACCTGATGGCCGTCACCCACGCCCATCGCCCGCAGGCGCGACATGAATTTCTCGACCGGAGGCGCCATGTGCGGCAGGTCCGAGCGGTGATCGGAGATCTCGTCAATGTCGAAGAACCGCGCCCCCGGGATATGGCCTGCGTCATATTCGGCCTTTGGGTCCCGCCCCTGCTGCGGCAAATACCACGACCCGTCCAGAATCCGCAGGTCCGGATCCTTGAGATGGGCGGCAAGCCATTCGGTGGAAACAAGGGTTTTCGGATCGTCCTGCATCAAAACCTCCCCTGAGCGCGCTTGGAAATTCCCTATACCCGGCGGCATGGGGGTTCAAGGCTGGATAGCGCTAGCGCCCTTTCGACACAGGATTTATCGGGCGCGGCGCAGGCGAAAGTGCTGAACGATCCCGATCAGGCTGATCACGATCCAGAATCCCTCGATCAGCATCGAGGCCAGATTGAAGTTCTGCAACAGCGAGTAGACGATCAGGGCCGATCCAAACAGGTTTACCACCGGAAAGGCAAGATCGTCGGAATTCATCATCCGCATCTGCGTGGCGAAATAGGCGGCAACGACGAGCAATGCGCCAAACGAGCCAATGGCGTCCACCCATGTCAGGTTGTCGAGGAGGCTTGTCATGAAAGCGGTTGATCCCGTTCTGAAACATCCGGCTGCTGCAAATAGTGATGCATGTTCAGGAAAGCGGCACCCTGTTCGCCGGCGCGGTAGCCATGCGGCAGGTCAGCGGAAAAGCGCAGGCCCTGCCCGGCTTTCAACGGCACCCATTCGCCATCGCGCAGAATGTCCAGCGCCCCGTCAAGCACAAAGACCTCTTCGGTCACTCCGGCGGCATGGGCAGCGGATTCGTGGCTCTGGTTCGGGGAAAGTTCGACGTGAAACGTCTCAGCCCCCAAAGCCGGGTCAAAGGGAAACACGATCTTGACCTCAATGCTGCCGGGAAAGGTCACGGTGCGAAACACAGACGCATCGGCCGGATCGCGCATTGATGACGAGCCGATCAGAGCGCTCAGCGGCAATTGAAACCCCTTGGCAATTTTCCACAGGGTCGCAATCGTCGGGCTTGATTCGCCGCGTTCGATCTGGCCCAGCATGGCTTTGCTAACGCCCGTCATTTCCGCCACTTTGGACAGGCTCAGCCCCGAGGCCGCCCTCACATCCCGTAGTTTCAGCGTTATGTCTTCCGGTGCCATATTGATCGTCTTCCGAATCTTCTTGTGCGTTATAGCGCACATGTGGTACGTGCGCTATAACGTACGCATCCCCAATATCGCAACCGGGGCAAAAGGGAAACAGCATCATGCCATTGTACCGATCCAGAACCTCTACCCATGGCCGCAACATGGCCGGTGCTCGCGGCCTGTGGCGCGCCACCGGTATGGGCGACGACGATTTCGGCAAGCCGATTATTGCCATCGTCAACTCGTTCACCCAATTTGTGCCGGGTCACGTGCATCTGAAAGACCTCGGCCAGATGGTCGCGCGTGAGGTCGAGGCCGCAGGTGGCGTCGCCAAGGAGTTCAACACCATCGCGGTGGATGACGGTATTGCCATGGGCCACGATGGAATGCTGTATTCCCTGCCCTCGCGTGAGGTGATTGCTGACAGCGTCGAGTATATGGTCAACGCGCATTGTGCGGATGCGATGGTCTGCATCTCGAACTGCGACAAGATCACCCCCGGCATGCTGATGGCCGCGATGCGCCTGAACATCCCTGCCATCTTTGTCTCGGGCGGGCCGATGGAGGCGGGCAAGATCGACATTGAAGATCTGGAGGCAAAGAAGATCGACCTCGTCGACGCGATGGTCGCCGCCGCTGACGACAAGTTCACAGATGAACAGGTCAAGCACATCGAGGAAAACGCCTGCCCCACCTGCGGCTCGTGCTCAGGCATGTTCACCGCCAACTCGATGAACTGTCTGGCCGAGGCGCTGGGCCTGGCGCTTCCCGGCAACGGCTCGACCCTTGCCACCCATGCCGACCGAAAAGAGCTGTTCCTTGAGGCCGGGCGCCGCATCGTCGAGATCACCAAGCGCCACTATGAGCTGGACGAAAAAGGTTTTCTGCCGCGCGAGATCGCCACGTTTGAAGCGTTCGAGAATGCGATGAGCCTCGATATCGCCATGGGCGGGTCGACCAACACGGTTCTGCACCTTCTCGCAATAGCGCATGAGGGCGAGGTTCATTTCAACATGAGCGATATGGACCACCTCAGCCGCAAGGTGCCGTGTCTGTGCAAGGTCGCACCGAATACTGAAAACGTGCACATGGAAGATGTCCACCGCGCGGGAGGAATTTTCTCGATCCTTGGTGAACTCAGCCGGGCAGGTCTGCTGCACGAAGACTGCAGCACGGTTCATTCGGCCACGATGGGCGAGGCGATTGCCAACTGGGACATCAAGGTGGCAAACAACCCAAAAGCGCAAGAGCTGTTCAAGGCGGCCCCCGGCGGTGTGCGCACCACCCAGGCGTTCAGCCAGTCGAACCGCTACAAGGAACTGGATACCGACCGTGAAAACGGGGTGATCCGGTCCAAGGAACACGCTTTCAGTCAGGATGGCGGTCTTGCGGTTCTTTACGGAAACATCGCGCGCGAAGGCTGTATTGTGAAAACGGCCGGAGTGGATAAGCACATTCTGACATTCACGGGCACGGCCTATGTCTGCGAAAGCCAGGATCAGGCGGTGAATGATATTCTGACCGGCAAGGTCAAAGAGGGCGATGTTGTTGTCATCCGCTATGAGGGCCCGCGGGGTGGGCCGGGTATGCAGGAAATGCTCTACCCGACGTCGTATCTGAAGTCCAAAGGACTGGGCAAAGCCTGTGCCCTGCTGACAGATGGCCGTTTTTCGGGCGGCACCTCGGGTCTGTCCATCGGCCATGTCTCGCCCGAAGCTGCCGAAGGCGGCGAGATCGGGCTGGTGAAAACCGGCGACAAGATCGAGATCGACATCCCCAACCGCACCATTCATCTGGCCGTGTCGGATGAGGAACTGGCCGAGCGGCGCGAGGAGCAGGACGAAAAGGGCTGGCATCCGGCCGAACCGCGCAAGCGCAAGGTTTCAACAGCGCTCAAGGCATACGCGAAACTGGCGACAAGCGCCGCAAAAGGGGCTGTGCGTCAGCTCTGAGCCCAACCGACCGGAAATGCTCCCGCGCCCGATACGCGCCATCGGCTGCACCGATTTCGCTTTCGGACTTGGGCCCGGCGCCGCGCATGGCGCGGCGCCGGGCCCAACCAGAGGAAATGTTTCGCCAGAAACAATGACGATAGGCGGGAGCGTTCGCCCCCTTTGCTCAGTCGCCCAGTTTGGCGTGAACCTCGTCCAGATCGATCTCTCCAACCGGCATCTTGTTGCCCGGATTCTCGAAGTCGTATTTGAACAGTTCGAAATCCTGTTTGTAGATCTCATAGACCAGATGCATCGAGAGATCGTCAAAATAATCCTCGACAGGATGGGCGCGCTTGGGTCCGTGGCCTTCGGATTCGTTGAAACGCGGGATTTCTGACAAGGTCACGGGGTGCGCCGTTTGCAGATTGTCCAATACGCCCTGCATCCCGTCGTTGAACTTCTCGGTCCAGAAGATGCGGTCGTACCGCCCCCCATTCGCAATCAGTGTCGATACATGGCCTGACATGGCCGACCAGTGAATATCCGGGTCCATGGGCCTTCGCCAACGGATCGTATCGCGGGCAAACAACAGAAACCGGCGAAAACTTGCGATCTGGTCGAATTCGCCCTTGCCGTCGTCGCCACCGACTTCGATCCCGTAATTGTAAACCAGCGTCGGTACAAGGTTACCGCGATAGCGTTTTCCATTGCGCTGAATGCCGCAAATCTTATCAAAAAAAGAGCTGAGGATGCGGGTGTAGGGATTACGAACACAAGTGAACGTATACGCTCCATGCGACTTTACAGTCCCGGCAATCACATCCTGACTGCCATCAAACGCCCATTTGTGCATGCCATCCTGGGCGTCATGGATATCGCCATCAAAGAACTGTCCGTGATCGGAAAAATACATGATCTGCCCGATGGTCGAGCAGGCACATTTGGGCACCACGCGATAGACCATGCTCTGGCTTTCGGTCATCCATGTCCCGGGAAAACCCATTCGCTGCGCCTCCTTCGCCGGTTCGGTCTCAGGCCGATACTCAGGCATTCGACGTAAAAGAACCAAAAATATTCTGTTTATTCAATTGCCCATCCTCAGTATCACGGTTGGAAACGAGCAGAAATGAGAATTGCGGACCCCCATGGCAAAGATTGCCTATATTTTGCTGTGCCACAAAGACCCTGATGCAATCATCGCGCAGGCAGAGCAATTGACCGCCGCTGGCGACTGCATGGCCATCCATTTTGATGCGCGCGCGAAAGCAGTAGACTATGCGCGCATCCGCGATGCCCTGAAAGACAATCCGAATGTCGTGCTTGCGGGCAAGCGAACCAGATGCGGATGGGGGGAGTGGTCGCTGGTTCAGGCGACGCTTTATGCAGTTCAGTCGGCCGTCGAGGCGTTTCCCCGCGCCACGCATTTCTACATGCTGTCCGGCGATTGCATGGCCATCAAAACGGCGGAGTATGCGCATCGCTTTCTGGATGACAATGACAAGGATTTCATCGAAAGCCACGATTTCTTTGAAAGCAACTGGATCAAGACCGGCATGAAAGAAGACCGGCTGATCTACCGGCATTACTTCAACGAACGCACCCAAAGCGGCCGGTTTTACGCGGCTTATGAAGCGCAGAAACGCTTTGGTCTGACACGAGAGATTCCCGCGGATCTACAGGTCATGATCGGCAGCCAGTGGTGGTGTCTGCGCCGCCGGACAATCGAGATGATATTGACGTTCCTGCGGCAACGGCGGGATGTCGTCCGGTTTTTCTCGACCACATGGATTCCGGATGAGACGTTCTTTCAGACGCTGGTCCGCCACCTGATCCCGCGGGAAGAGATCGAGAACCGCACACTGACCTTCCTGATGTTCTCGGATTACGGGATGCCGGTCACGTTCTATAATGACCACTACGACATGTTGCTGAGCCAGGATTACCTATTCGCGCGGAAAATCAGCGCCGAGGCGCATGAGCTGAAAGACCGGCTGGGCAGGATGTACGCCAGCGAAGGGGTCGCACTTCAGGTCTCAAACGAAGGGCGAAGCCTCTACAGTTTCCTTGCCGGACGGGGGCGCGTCGGTCGACGGTATGGAAAGCGGTTCTGGGAGGCGGCGAATACGCTTGGGCCCGAGCGCGACATATACCTGATTGTCTGCAAAAAGTGGCATGTCGCAAAACGTCTGGTCGACCAGATCGCGTCGGAAACCGGTATTCCCTGCGTCGAGTATCTGTTCAATGAACTGGGCACGCCCCTGCCCGATCTGGGCGGGATCGAAACCACCTTGATTAAGCGCTCGCGCCACCGCCGCGCTCTTGTTCAGATGCTGTATGACCATTTCAATTCGGATCGACTGGTTTTGTGTCTGGACCCCTCGAACCTGGACATTGTTCAGGACTTTTGCGCGGATCAGGCTCGGACGCACGTGCTCGAGATCGAGTGCGACTATTCCGACGAATACCTGATAGGTCATGCGCGGCGCGTCGGGTTGGCCGGTGAGGCGACCCCCGTCAAAACCGTAGAACGCCTGTTGCCCACCATCCGCAATGACATTGCCTATGAATCCGAGCAGATCCGCGGCGCCGGATTCGACGGTTACTTGCGGCTGCGAGAATCCGCATCGAAGGCAGACAATGAAGTCGCGGTCGCCGGATTTCTCGGGGTCTCAGCCGACAAGGCGCAGGCCATCATGCGACTGGATTACCTGTTCTCGGATTAAGACCCGGCAACGCATTGAGGCGCCGCCGGGTCAAGGCGATCAGATGTCGAATTTGACGCCTTGCGCCAGCGGCAGCTCGGCAGAGTAGTTCACAGTGTTGGTCTGGCGACGCATGTAGGCCTTCCACGCGTCCGAGCCGCTTTCACGTCCGCCGCCGGTTTCCTTTTCGCCGCCGAACGCGCCACCGATCTCGGCGCCCGAGGGGCCGATATTGACGTTGGCGATTCCGCAATCCGAACCCGCTGCGGTCAGGAATTGCTCCGCTTCGCGCATGTTCAAAGTGAACACGCAGGAGGACAAGCCTTGCGGTACGTCATTCTGGATTTCCAAAGCCTGATCAAATTCGTCATAGCCCATCACATAGAGGATCGGGGCAAAGGTCTCGGTTTTCACCGTCTCTGTTTGTCCCGGCATCTCGACGATGGCCGGCTCCATATAGACGCCGCCGGGAACACCTTCGGTCACGCGGTTGCCGCCGAAAACAATGCCTCCGTCGACCTCGGCCGCTTTCAGGGCGGATGTCATCGCGGTGCCGGACGCTTCGTCGACCAGCGGACCGACCAGAGTACCGTCGGCCAACGGATCGCCGATCGGCAAGCCGGCATATGCCTTTTTCAGACACGCAACCAGTTCCTCTTTGATCGAGTTATGCACGATCAGGCGTCGCAGTGTGGTGCAGCGCTGGCCGGCAGTCCCAACCGCCGAGAACACAATGGCACGTACCGCCATTTCAAGATCAGCCGAGGGGCCAACGATCATCGCGTTGTTGCCGCCCAGCTCAAGGATGCATTTGCCGAACCGCGCCGCAACGATGGGCGCCACCGCCCGTCCCATACGGGTCGAGCCCGTGGCCGAAATCACCGGGACATCCTCGCTGGCCACCAACGCCTCGCCCAGTGCAGCACCACCGATCAGCGTTTGCAGCAACCCGTCCGGCGCATCGCCGAAACGCGCCAACGCGCGTTCAAAGATCTTCTGGCAGGCCATCGCGGTCAGCGGCGTTTTCTCGGAGGGTTTCCAGATCACCGGATCGCCACAAACAAGCGCCAGCGCTGCGTTCCACGACCAGACGGCAACCGGGAAGTTGAAGGCCGAGATGACGCCGACCGGACCGGCGGGATGCCACGTTTCCATCATCCGGTGTCCCGGACGTTCGGACGCGATGGTCAGGCCATAAAGCTGGCGCGACAGACCCACGGCAAAGTCGCAGATATCGATCATCTCCTGGACTTCGCCCAGCCCTTCCGAAGTGATCTTGCCTGCCTCCCAGCTGACCAGCGCACCCAGATCATCCTTGGCGGCCCGCAACTCTTCACCCAGCAGCCGGATCAGTTCACCGCGTCGGGGTGCCGGCACCACACGCCAGTCCTTGAAGGCCGATTTGGCTCGGGCGAAAATGGCGTCCATGTCCGAAACAGGTGTTTCGTGCACTTCGGCCAGCAGGCTGCCATCGATGGGTGACGTCACCCGCAGCGTTCCTCCGGTCAGTTCCTCTTGGGTCAGGCCCAGGTTCGCTAATGTATTTTCTGCTGTCATCGTTACGTCTTTCATGTCTCAGGCCGCCTTGTTCTGTTGGGTTACATCACCAGCCCGATACAGCTGGCCGAATTCGGTGTTCAGGAAATCGCTGAGCTTCACTTGCTCCTGCCGGACAAAACCTTTTGAAGGCAGCGCACCGGTGCGCACCAGATCGACAACACCCAGCACGCCTGCGGCGGTTGTTACCTGAATGGCGCTCCAGACCTGGCCGTCAATTTCACGCGCAAAGGATTTGTTGATCAGCGACTTTTCCCGCAGTTCACCGTCGATGACGCCCTTGGCCGTGCAATAGACCAGAACAACGTCCTGATCGGTGCGCGGCAATGCGGCCTCGAAGATCTCTTTCAGCAGGTCGCGGCGGCGTTCCAGCCCCAGATCATTCAGCAGCAGTTTCAGGATGTCGCAATGGCCCGGATAACGGATCGAGCGATAAGATACGGCGCGTGCCTTGCCTTCCAGCGTTTCGGGCAAAGTGCCCAGCCCGCCCGACGTGTTGAAGCATTCATATTCCACACCGTCATGGCCCAGAACCTCGTAATCCTCCAACGGGGCGGTCTTGACCAGTTCGCCATTCACGATGGCATCGCAGGGGTTGCAGTATTCGTTGATCAGGCCGTCGGTCGACCAGGTCAGATTGTATTTCAGTGCATTGGTCGGGTAGAGCGGCAGCGCACCCACCCGCATATGCAGGCTGTCAATTTCATCAAATTCCGCTGCCAGTGCGGCCCCGGCAATGCCGACAAATCCCGGCGCCAGACCACATTGCGGCATGAACGCCGTGTTGCTGTCCTTGGCAAGTTCTCGCACGGCGTTGGTCGCGGCCACATCTTCGGTCAGGTCAAAGTAATGTGCGCCGGCCTCTTTCGCGGCCTTTGCGATCTTTGGCGTCAGAAAGAAAGGGGCGGCTGAGATCACGGCATCAAACCCAGCGAGGCCAGCGGCCAGCCCTTCTTCGTTCTTGGCGTCGATCTGCTTGGTGCCAACGCCCATTTTGGCAATTTCGCCCAATGCTTTCAGATCATGATCTGCAACGGTCACGCTGTAGTTCCGAGACCCTTTCAACAGGGTCGCAACCATCTGCCCGATCTTTCCGGCCCCAACGATACAAACATTCCAGTTCAAAACGCGCCTCCATACTTCGTTTTGTTCAAGTCTGAAGGAAAGCTTGTTCGGAGAGCAGCGTGTATCTTGACGAAATCACGGATTATCTTGACGTACCGACGGAAAATTCGACGATTTGCCGAAAAACATCGCTCAATGACTACTCCGCAGGATCAATTCTGTTTCCAAGAGCACTTGCTCTTCGGGCTTGTCCGGGTCGTCTGCCCTGCGGTCCAACAGCCCGATCACTGCGCCGACCAGTTCCGGGATCGGGTTGCGTAGTGTGGTCAGCGAGAACGCGGGCCAGGCCGCCATGGCTATGTCATCGAATCCCAGCACCGAGACATCGGCGGGAACGTTTCGCCCGCTTTCCCGCAACGCCGTCATGGCGCCGATCGCCATCGCGTCATTTGCACAGACCAGCGCATCAAATGCAGCGTCCCGCATCAGACGTTCGGCTGCATCATATCCACTCTGAACCGTGAAATCGCCGGTTTCTTCGGCTATCAGCGACAATCCCCTGGACGACAACGCCGCACAAAGCCCTTCCCGACGCCAATGCGACGAACCGAAATACGCTGGCCCGCCGATATAGGCGAAGCGAGTACGGCCTTTGTCCAGCAAGGCCATGGTGCCACGCCGCATTCCGTCGGAGTTTCGGCAACTCACATTATCAACACCGGGCGCATCCAATTGACGACCGCTGGAAATGACCGGAATGCTCAGCTTTCCGCAGGAATTCACGATATCTTCGTTCATACTGCCCGAGCGCAGGATAATCGCCTCCAACGGATAGCGCAGTACGTTCGAAACGGCTTCGCGCGCTGTATCCTCGGTTCCTCCGATCACAATGGGCCAGCGGCCTGCACCGCACAGCCCCGTGGTCAGGTGTTTGAGAACTTCCTGATCATATTCGTTCGGCATTTCGCCGACGAAGATCGCCACAAGGTTCGACCCACCCGCCTGCAGGTTGGCCGCCAGTGCGTTGGGGCGATAGCCCAGTTTCTCGGCCGCCTTCAGGATTGCCTTGCGTTTCTTGTCATTCAGGTAGGCGCCCGGAGTGAACGCCCGCGATACCGCCGAACGGGATGATCCAGCCAGCTTTGCCACATCTTCGGCGGTAACCCGTTTCGCCCGGGATCCGGTTTTGGGCTTCATCTCAAACGCTCACACTCAATTTTTCGAATTCGTAAAAATACTTCACATTCGTCACAGCCACGTTACAGTGCGGCTGTATGTGAACACGTGTGCAGATTTCATGCAAGCAAAACCGGGCTGAGAACCGTGATTAATTTCAAAGGCTTAGTCCGGGGCACAAGCGTGGAATCACGTGCTTATCTATTTGGAGTTGCAGATTTCTGCGGGCCAAATCATCCCAATACGCCCTTTGGGCTTCTCTGAACGGAGATACAAAATGACTCGTCTGACTATCGCCACAGCCGCTGCCGCGACGCTGCTGTCCGGCGCAGCCTTTGCGGAAACCGAAATCACCTTGTGGCACGCAATGGGCGGTGCGCTGGGTGAAACCGTCAACCAGATTGCTGCGGATTTTAACGCCAGCCAGGACGAATATGTCGTCACCCCCGTGTTCAAGGGAACCTACGAAGAGGCCCTGACCGCCGGTATTGCAGCCTTCCGCGCGGGCGAGCAGCCCAACATCCTGCAGGTGTTCGACGCCGGTGCAGCCACAGTCATCGGTGCCAAAGGCGCGACCATTCCGGTTCAGGATCTTCTGACAGAAAACGGCGTGGCCTTCGACATCGAAGACTACATCTCGGGCGTGCGTTATTTCTATGCCGACAGCGACGACAAGATGATCGGTATGCCGTTCAACTCGTCCTCGCCCATCATGTATTACAATGTGGACGCGCTTGAAAAAGCCGGCGTGACACCGCCGAAAACCTGGGAAGAATTCCAGACCGTCACCGCGCCCGCACTGAAAGATGCCGGGTACACCGCGCTGTCGCAGTCGCACTTGCCCTGGATCTTCACCGAAAACTTTATGTCGCGCCACGACCTGCCGTTTGCCACCAACAACAACGGCTATGATGGCATCGACACTAAGATTCTGGTGAACAATGACGCCATCAAGGCGCATTTCACCGCTGTTCAGGACTGGCAGAGTAACGGTTACTTCGAATGGTTCGGTACCGGCTGGGGCGACAACCAGACCCCGTTCGAAGAAGGCAAGGTTGCGATCTGGCTGGGTTCGTCGGGTTCGTTTGGTGGCCTGTCCAAGAAAGACCTGCCATTTGAGTTCTCGGCCACCTACCTGCCCTATTGGGAAGCCGTGACCACCGAACCCAAGCAGACCTTCATCGGAGGTGCGTCGCTGTTCGCAATGGCCGGTAAACCTGCGGAAGAAAACGAAGCAACCGCTGCTTTCTTTGAATTCCTGACTTCGCCCGAAACCCAGTATTTCTGGCACAAGGAAACCGGTTATGTGCCGATTACCGAAGCCGCTTATGAGCTGGCCAAGTCTGACGGTCACTATGAAAAGATGCCCGCGGCCGAAGTTGGCATCAAGCAGCTGTCGCTGCCGGCCGGTGACAACACCAAAGGCTATCGCATGGGCTTTTATGTTCAGATCCGTGACGTGATGAACCGTGAATACGGCCGCATCCTGACCGGTGAAACTTCGGTTGAGGAAGCGTTCCAGAACATTGAGACCGAAGCCAACCAGCTGCTCGAGCGTTTTTCGAAAACCCAAGGGTAATCTGATATCCTGAACGGGCGCGGCGGCCGCAGGATTCTGTGGTCGCCGCCCTTGTTGAATGAAAGGAAGGCCGGCATGAAGCGCGCAGGCTTTGACACGAAGTGGCTGCCCATTCTGCTACTGCTGCCACAGCTCATCATCATCGCGATATTCTTCTATTGGCCCGCGGCGCATGCGATCCAGTCATCGATGTTTCTGCAGGATCCGTTCGGATTTGGGTCAACCTTCGTCGGCATCGATAACTACACCGATCTGGCGGCAAATTCGGAATACCGTCGCATCGCCTGGTTCACCGTGATCTTTACGGTGCTGGTCACCTTCTTCTCGCTGGCGCTGGCGTTGTTGTTGGCGGTCAAGGCGGACAAGGTCATCCGCGGCGCGCGCAGCTATCGCACACTGCTGATGTGGGTCTATGCGGTCGCGCCCCCGGTCGCTGGCTTCATTGGCCTGATCATGTTCGACCAGAGCTGGGGCCCGCTGACCGAATTTGCCAAGAAATTCGGCTGGGACTTTAAGCTGGGTGTCAACTACTTCGACACCGCCACCGCCATGATCATCGTCTCGGTCTGGAAACAGGTACCGGTCAATTTCATCTTCTTCCTGTCGGGCCTGCAATCCATTCCGCGCTCGGTGCGCGAGGCTGCGCTGATCGACAACGGATCCGCGATGAGCCGTTTCTGGGACGTGACCTTCCCGCTGCTGGCGCCAACCGGGTTCTTCCTGCTGATCATCAACATCACCTATTCCCTGTTCGACACGTTCGGTGTCATCGACACGCTGGTGAAGGGCGAGCCGGGCAACAACCCGATGACACTGGTCTACAAGGTCTATGTGGACGGTTTCCGCGGCAATGACTTGGGTGGGTCCTCCGCGCAATCGGTCATTCTGATGGTGCTGGTTCTGGCCTTGACCGTCTTCCAGTTCCGGCTGGTCGAACGCCGTATCCATTACACCTGAGGGTTCGTCATGACACATGTTCATACTGCACAGAATGTCGATGCCTCGACCCCCACTGCGTCCCGGCGCCGGATCCGGCTCAGCGATATCGGTGACCATCTGGTGCTGATCCTTGGGGCGCTGTTCATGCTGCTACCGTTGGTCGTGTTGTTGCAAATGACGACCATGCCGGATGTCGAGGTCATCAAGACCGGCCCCACCTTGCAGATCGGCGATCAGCTTGGCCCCAACTTTGACAAGGCCATGTTCGAGGCATCAGGCTTTTCCGGCAAGAACACCGGAACCAGCATGCTGATCAATTCGTTCATCCTGGGCATCGGGTTTGCGGTGGGCAAGATCATCATCGGGATGATGGCGGCCTATGCTATTGTCTATTTCCGCCTCCGCTTTGCAACACTGGCGTTCTGGATCATCTTCACTACGCTTCTGCTGCCGCTTGAAGTGCGTATCCTGCCCTCGTACGAGGTGATTCAGAAACTTGGGATGCTGAACACATATCAGGGCCTGATCATTCCCCTGATCGCCTCGGCCACGGCGACGTTTTTCTTCCGGCAGTACTACCGCTCGGTCCCCGAAGAACTGGTCGAGGCGGCGCGCATCGACGGGGCTGGCCCGGTCAAGTTCTTCATCGATATTTTGGTGCCTCTCAGCCGCACGATGATCGCCGCGATGTTCATCATCATGTTTGTCTTCGGCTGGAACCAGTATTTGTGGCCGACCATGATCACCACCGAAGAGGACATGTTCACCCTTGTCCGCGGCATCAAACAGATCACGCAGGACCTTGAGGGAACCAATATCCCCGAATACGGCCGCGCCAACATGCTGGCATTCATCGCCATCATCCCGCCGGTCTTCGTCGTCATTTTCTTCCAAAGCTGGTTCGTCAAGGGCCTGACGGAATCCGACAAGTAAGGAAAAATACCCATGGCTCAGGTTTCCCTGAACTCTATCCGCAAGCTTTATCCCAACGGGTTTGAGGCGGTCACGCCCTCCAGCTTTCACATCGACGATGGTGAGTTTGTCGTACTTGTCGGCCCGTCCGGCTGCGGCAAGTCCACCCTGCTGCGCATGATCGCCGGGCTCGAGGACATCACCGAGGGCACACTGCTGATCGACGACCGCGAGGTGAACAACATCGACCCCGCCGATCGTGACATCGCGATGGTGTTCCAGAACTATGCGCTCTATCCCCACATGACCGTGCGCAAGAACATTGCGTATGGTCTGAAGAACCGCAAAACTCCGGCGGCCGAAATCGATCGCAAAGTTGCCGAAGCCTCGGCGCTGCTGAACCTTGACGACTATCTGGATCGCAAGCCCTCGCAACTGTCCGGCGGTCAGCGCCAGCGCGTCGCAATGGGTCGCGCCATCGTGCGCGATCCGGCCTTGTTCCTGTTTGACGAGCCACTGTCGAACCTTGACGCAAAACTGCGCAACCAGATGCGCATCGAGATCAAAGCCCTGCAACGCCGTCTGGGCGTGACCTCGATCTACGTCACCCATGATCAGGTTGAGGCGATGACCATGGCCGACCGCATCATCGTGATGAACAGCGGCAAGATCGAACAGATCGGCACCCCGGCCGAGGTCTACCACGCTCCGGCCTCCACTTTCGTGGCGGCCTTCATGGGTGCGCCGCCGATGAACCTGCTGAACGCGCAAGCCAGCGGCGGCTCGGTACGTTTTGCCGACACTCACATTGCGGAAGGTGCGCCCACCGACGGCCCGGTAACCTTGGGCATCCGGCCAGAG
Organism: Ruegeria sp. HKCCD9138; assembly: GCF_057220975.1. NCBI lineage: Bacteria > Pseudomonadati > Pseudomonadota > Alphaproteobacteria > Rhodobacterales > Roseobacteraceae > Ruegeria > Ruegeria sp. HKCCD9138. The sequence continues at coordinate 323,240 of NZ_JBWVAZ010000002.1, forward strand.
GATCTGCTGCTGGACCCGGCCGGGCCGCTGTCGATCAACATCGACATCATCGAGGAACTGGGCGCGCATCGCCTGTTGCACGCTTCGATCGGACAGGAAAAACTGACGGTGCATGTTGGCAAGGATACCGAGGTCTCGCCCGGCCCTGCCAACCTGTCGGTCAAACCCGGCGCGGCATCCCTGTTTGCAACTGAGACCGGAAAACGCCTTTGACTCACACCGTTATGACTTTGCCGCTGGTCTCGGAGGCCGAGCACCAGCGCATCCTTACGGCGCCCCGCACCGCTGAGGCCCACCGCGCATTGCTGGCAGATCTGCCGGCAATGAACCTGCTGCAAACAGGCGGTGAGGCACCGGAATCAAGTCTGCCAACAGAGATATCGGTTGTCGCCTGGAACCTGGAACGCTGCCTGTTCCCCGAGGAAAGCGCCAGCCATCTGTGTCCTTACATGCCGCAGGTCGTGCTGCTGTCCGAAATGGACCATGGCATGGCCCGTACTGCGCAGCGTCACACAACAGAGGACATGGCCCGCGCGCTGGGCATGACCTATGCGTACGGGGTCGAGTTTCACGAGCTCGACCTCGGTGGCCCAACCGAACGGGCCTATTGCACTGACGATTTCAATACCCGCGGTTGGCATGGGAATGCGATCCTCAGTTCGGTTCCGTTTGAACGGCTTGCGATGCTGCGACTGGATCAGGACGGTCACTGGTTCATGACCGACGGGGGTGCTGGCGACCCCGATCAGCCCCGGGTTGGCGGGCGCATGGCGCTTGCTGCGATATTGCAAGGCCAGGACGGGCCGGTCTGTGTCGTCTCGACCCATCTGGAAAGCAACTCGGGCGCGGACCACCGCGCGGCACAATTCGATGCGCTGCTGGATATGCTGGACCAGTTCGCGCCGGATATGCCCGTGATCATTGGCGGCGACCTGAATACCGGAAATCACATCCCCCCAAACTTTGACTGGCGGGAAGAGACCTTGTTCAATGTCGCGGAAAATCGGGGCTATGACTGGTCCTGCTCACCCGAAGGCATGACCACGCGGCCCAGCCTGATTACACCGCATCCAACAAGGCAGATGCGGCTGGACTGGTTCTGCACGCGCGGGTTTACCTGTATCGACAAACGGCGGGTGTCTTCCCTGACAGAGGAAGGCAGGCCGCTGTCCGATCACGACGCCGTCTGGTGCCGGGTTGTTCCGAACGCTTAGCGCAATGACCCTGTTGCGACCGGGGTCCCAGACCTCGGTCCTGACCAGGAATCCCGGGCCGGGTGTCGGTCGGACCAACCCCGATGCTTCTGGATTTCGTCGATCAAAACTGGATACCGGGCAATAAACGTTCCTTGGCTGGGTCGGCGCTAAAGGCGCGTTGACGACTGGCGCCCGGGAGGCCATCTTCGGCCTGAATGCAGCCGGGGCCTTTGTTCTCAGGGACTGAAATGATTTTTCCGACACTTGATCCAAGCGGATTGTGGCTAGGGCGCGTCGACCGCGCCGGGCTTGGCCCTTGCGTCGTTACCCTACGGGATGGGCAGGTCGTGGACATCACATCCAGGACCGCACCGACCATACGCGATGTTCTGGAACGAGACGACGCCGTGGAATACGTGCGCGCTGCTGCGGGCGAAGACATCGGTGGGCCGGATGCCGGGCACCAATGGCTTGCCCCCTGCGATCTGCAATCCATCAAGGCTTGCGGTGTGACCTTTGCCGGCTCCATGGTCGAACGGGTGATCGAGGAAAAGGCCGCAGGCGACCCTTCGAAGGCCAGGGCCATCCGCAACCGCATCGGCGCACGTATCGGTGAAAGCCTGTCGAACATTGCCCCCGGATCGGATGCAGCATCACAGGTCAAAGAGGCGTTGATATCCGAAGGGCTTTGGAGCCAATACCTCGAAGTTGGCATCGGCCCGGATGCCGAGATATTTTCCAAGGCGCAGGTGTTGTCCTCGGTGGGTTTTGGCGCGGATGTCGGCCTGCATCCGATCTCGACCTGGAACAATCCCGAGCCCGAAGTGGTTCTGGCGGTGACTTCGAAAGGACAGATCAAGGGTGCAACGCTGGGTAATGACGTCAACCTGCGCGACGTCGAGGGGCGTTCAGCGTTGCTGCTTAGTAAGGCGAAGGACAATAACGCCTCATGCGCCATCGGGCCGATGATCCGATTGTTCGACGACGGCTTCACACTGGACGATGTGCGCCGGGCCGAACTGACACTGACCGTAACCGGACCGGACGGATTTGTTCTGAACGGCACCTCGTCCATGTCCCAAATCAGCCGCGATCCCGCCGATCTGGTGGCGCAGACGATCGGGCGGCATCACCAATATCCCGACGGGTTGATGCTGTTTCTCGGAACCCTCTTTGGACCGACACAGGATCGCGATACGCCGGGGGGAGGGTTTACCCACAAGCTGGGAGATATCGTCACGATTGCCAACGACCAGCTGGGCGCGCTGACCAACACCGTGCGCCTGTCGACCGAATGTCCCGAATGGCGGTTTGGGGCGTCTCATCTCATGCGAAACCTGGCCCGTCGGGGCTTGATTTAGGAAAGACTTAAACATGTTGACCGGAAAACATCTGATCGCGGGGACCTGGGTTGGCGCGGACGCCACTTTCACTTCGAGCCCCGCCCATGGACCAAGCCGCGAGTTCGCCATTGGCACGCCTGCGGATGTGGATGCCGCCGTCAGCGGGGCCGAGGACGCCTTTGCCACCTTCGGCTGGTCTTCCCGCGCCGAGCGCGCCGCGCTGCTGCGCGCCATCGCCGATGAGATCGACAGCCGGGGGGATGCGATAACAGAAATCGGCACTCAGGAAACCGGTCTGCCCGAAGCCCGATTGCAGGGCGAGCGGGGGCGCACCGTCGGCCAGCTGCGCCTGTTCGCCGATCATATCGAAAAGGGCGACTATCTGGACCTGCACCACGATCCGGCCCTGCCGGACCGCGCACCGCTGCCCCGGCCCGATCTGCGCATGATCCAGCGCCCGCTGGGGCCGGTTGCGGTTTTCGGAGCATCGAATTTCCCGCTGGCCTTTTCGGTTGCCGGCGGAGACACGGCGGCAGCTTTGGCTGCGGGTTGTCCGGTTGTTGTTAAAGGGCACCCGGCGCATCCCGGCACCGGTGAGATCGTTGCGCAGGCCATCGACGCAGCGTTCAGGTCGACGGGTGTTCATCCCGGTGTCTTCTCTTTGATCCAGAGCAACGGGATCGAGGTCGGCACCGCGCTGGCGCAGCACCCGCTGATCCGCGCGGTGGGCTTTACCGGCTCGCTGCGCGCCGGTCGCGCGCTTTTCGATCTGTGTGCCGCCCGACCTGAACCTATCCCGTTTTTTGGAGAGTTGGGTTCGGTCAACCCCATGTTCATATTGCCCCATGCGGCCGCTGTCCGTGGCGCCGAGATTGGCAGTGGCTGGGCCGGGTCGCTGACCATGGGCGCGGGCCAGTTCTGCACCAATCCCGGTATCGCGGTACTCATTGACGGACCAGAGGCGGACGCGTTCCAATCCGCGGCCGAGACGGCCCTGTCTGCCGTCGCCGATCAGACCATGCTGACCGACGGTATCGCAAACGCCTATCGCGAGGGCGTATCACGGGTAGCTGCCGGAACCGGTATTACTCAGGTGATCGGCAGCAGCTGTGAGGCTCGCCACGCGGCGCCCAATTTGTTCACTGTCACCGGCGATGACTGGCTGGCCGACCATACTCTGCAGGAAGAAGTGTTCGGCCCACTTGGGATTATCGTCCGTGCCCGCGATGAGGCGCAAATGCATCAGATCGCCCGCGCCGTCGAAGGTCAGTTGACCTGCACCCTTCATATGGACGACGCGGATGCAGACTCTGCCCGCGCCCTGCTGCCCTTGCTGGAGCGCAAGGCCGGTCGCCTGCTGGCCAACAGCTTTCCCACCGGTGTGGAAGTTTGCGACAGCATGGTTCACGGTGGTCCCTACCCGGCATCGACCAATTTTGGCGCGACCTCGGTCGGAACCCTATCAATCCGTCGCTTCCTGCGCCCGGTCTGTTACCAGGACATCCCGGCAGATCTGTTGCCCGAGGCAGTCTGACAACCGGAATGATCACCCACCCGCCAATACTCGACCGACCGGCCGATTGCCTTCAACTGTGACTGCACGATCCGAGGTGAAAGGAACCCGTGAATGAAACTTCTACGTTATGGCGCTGCGGGCACGGAAAAGCCCGGCCTTCTGGACAGCGGCGGTGCGATCCGCGACCTGTCCGGTATAGTGACAGACATTTCCGGTGAAGTGCTGAGCGACGAACGTCTGGCCGAACTGCGTCAGATCGAACCAAACAGCCTGCCTCTGGTTGAGGGTGACCCCCGCATTGGCGCTTGTGTCGGGCAAGTCGGCAAATTCATCTGCATCGGTCTGAACTATGCCGATCACGCCGCAGAAAGCGACATGGAGTTGCCGCAGGAGCCGGTGATTTTCCTCAAGGCGACCTCGGCCATCATCGGCCCCAACGATACGGTCGAAATACCTCGTGGATCGGTCAAGACCGATTGGGAGATCGAACTGGGTGTCGTCATCGGCAAAGAGGCCAAATACGTCTCGGAGTCGGAGGCGATGGGCCATGTTGCCGGCTATTGCGTGATCAATGACCTGTCGGAACGCGATTTTCAGCTGCACCGCTCGGGCCAGTGGGTGAAAGGCAAATCAGCGGATACGTTTGGTCCCATCGGCCCGTGGCTGGTGACACGGGACGAGATCGCCGACCCGCAGAACCTGCCGATGTATCTGGATGTGAACGGGCGCCGATATCAGGACGGCTCGACCAAGACGATGCATTTCGGTGTGGCGACGATCATTTCGTACCTGTCGCACTTCATGTCACTGCAGCCGGGCGACGTGATTTCCACCGGGACGCCGCCGGGTGTTGGCATGGGACAGCATCCGCCGGTTTACCTCAGACCGGGAGACAAGTTGGAGCTTGGTATCGAAGGCTTGGGGATACAACGCCAGAACGTCGTCGCTGGTTGAGCGATAAACTGTAGGCATCCGCCATTCGAAATGCCGACGTCAGCCCGTAATGCGTGAACCCAAATGAACGCGACGGGCCTTATGCCTGCTTCTCAGCTTCTTTCTCAATCGGATCGGCATCGGCCTCGATCACGTCTTCGTTTTCTTCCACCTGTTCCGGTTCGGCTTTGTCCTCGAGCGCGCCGACGATCAACGGCAACATGTGAACACCAGTTGCGCTTGCAATTTCCGGGGTTTGCGGCGTTTGCCAGCTGAGCGTATCGAAGCTGTGGCAATTCTGGCAGACCGGACCCCATTCAGCCTGAATGTCGTGGCAATTGTTGCAGACCCACTGCGGCCCGCGCGGTGCATTCAGTGCCCGGGCCAGCCACCCCTGCACGACAGCATCGGATGCGCCTTCACCCCGTTCGATCGCCGCCATCAGCGTATAGGCCCGTGCATCGCCCTGTTTTTCCACAACATCACCCAGGGCGCGGCGCGCCTCGGGGAAGTCTTCGGCGACAATGTTAAGCTCGGCCAGGATCAAGCGGGTTTCCATGTTTTCAGGATGAATGCGGGTCAGCGCCGTGAAACGTTTCACCCGGTCCTGCGCGGATTCGTCCGGTGCAATTTCAGCGAAAGCATGAGCGAGGTCAGGATGCGGCTGAACCTCCCACGCTTTTTTCAGGATCTTGGTCGCCGCGCGCGGTTTGCCCTTGGCGATATAGGCCCGGGCGGCCATGGCGGCAGCCGGAACCAGATCGGGTGACAGGCGGTTGGCCTCAATCGCGTGTTCTTGTTGTTCGACTGTTGCAGTGTCATCCAGAATATCCTTGGCCTCGGACAGGGCCAGAACGGCGTCGCGACGCTTGAATACGTCACGCGGCAAATACCCCGCCTTCAGCTTTGACGTCAGCGTCGAACGTGCCCCGGCCCAGTCCTGCGCCTTGGTTTGCAGGTTCAGCAGCACATCCTGTGTTTCTTCGTGGCGCGGCTTGATGGCCAGTGCCTTTTCGGCGAGTTTTCGGGCCGTTTCATCATCACCCTCGGCCAGTTTCTGCTTCATGATGCCACGCACACCGACGAACCGGGTCGCATTATTGGTGACCAGCTTCTTGTAGGTCTCGGATGCCTTTTTCGTGTCGCCGGTCATCTCAGCCGCCTGCGCTACCAGCAGGTTGGTCAGTTCGGGCTTGTTCAGCAGTTTTTCGGCCTTGTTGGCCTTGGTCATGGCCATGCGCCCTTCACCCGAAGCCAAGGCCATCAACCCATCGGCCAGCGCCTGATACCCGCGCTTTTCGCGGCTGCGGTCGAAATAGCGGGATAGGGCGGTTTCATCACCGTTGAGGAATTTCAGCGTTGCAACCAGCAGGCTGAGCAGTTTGAAAAACAGCCAGACCGCAAGAACCAACACGCCCAGCGCGATCACCGATTGCAACGGGCCCAGCGTGTATTCCGTGCCCGCAACGGTAATCTGAACCCCGCCGCTGGTTTCCATCAGGTACCCTGCGCCCATGGCCAGCAGGCCGATAATCGCAACAAAAACAAGGATCTTTAACAATGACCACAGCATGGCAGGTCCTTCACTTCGAGTTCGCGCTTGCAACAAGCGCATTCGCGGCTTCAACTGCGGCCACACGTGTTTGGGCCGTTTGTTCCCAGTCAGCCATCGCAGATTGCGCGGCCTCGGGCAGAGACTTGAGTTCCGTCAGCGCGGTCGAAACGTCGCCATCCGCCAGGGCCGCCTGCGCCCGTGACAGGACCGCATCCGGGTCATCGCCGTCCTGAGGCGTCACCGACCGGGCGCCAGTTTGGCGTTGCAGGAACGCCACCAGCCCGGTTCCCTTATCCGCGTCCCGCGCGTCGGCCAGTGCGGTTCGCGCCGCCGGAGCGTAAGACGCGCGAAGGGCCGAGATCGTCGCAACCCCCTTGTCTGCCGGGGCGGACAGTGCATCCGGCACCGTCACTCCTCCCGCCTGAAGCTCGGACACAAGATCGGAATACGGTTGCCCCGCGTCCAGCTTGCCGACCAATCTGGACAGAATGGCCGTGTTGGCCGCGGCTTGCGCATCGGCGGCGGCCTTGGATTCAAGGGCTTGCGCGTCAGCGACCATTTTTTCAACCTCGGCGCGCTGCGTTGCCAGTGAATCCTGAAGTTTCTTCAACTCCGCCTCATAGGCCGCCACGGCCTCTGGCGAAGCGCCTTCGGTGACAGGCCGTTTTTCCAGCGCGCTCAACCGCTCGGCCAATGGATCGATCTTGCCCGTCAGTGCATCGACACTGGACTTCACCCCGCCAAGATCGCTTTCCAAAGGTGTCAGCTTGTTTGTCAGGTCCGTCACCTGATCGGCAAGGCCGGACAGGTCCGGGCTGTCGGACAGGGCTTTCGACAACTTGGCAATCTCTGCCGACTGATCGGCCAATTTCGCCTCAAACGCGGCAATTGCGTCCGAAGTGTTGGTGTCATTGGCAAACAGACCCGCATTTCCAGCAGCAAATCCGATTGCCGCCGCAATGACACCGCCGATCAGCGCCGGAACAAACCCGCCTCGTTTTTCGACCGTGCGTTCAACGATCTTCTCTTCCACCGGTGCGGACGTCGTTTCGGCTTCGGCTTCGGCTTCGGCTTCGGCTTCGGCTTCGGCTTCGGCTTCGGCTTCGGCTTCGGCTTCGGCTTCGGCTTCGGAATTTGCCTCCTCAACCGGCTCTTCCGCGTCAAGGGATGCGTCTGCGTTTTCCGGCTTGGGCTGAGGTGTTTCGTCCTGAGCCATCTCGTCCGGATTAGGGTTCTCTACCGGTTCCTGATCGGATTTCTTCTTACCAGCCACCGTCGCATTCCCCTTATCGATTCTAAAAAGACCTGAACTACGGACCAGACCAAGTTAATCTGCGCTTGGCGCGCTCTCAACCCGCATCGCAAGTTTCACAAGCTTTTTAACGGCTTTCCGCATTTTTTTGGGTGTGGGTTCCTTGGCGACTTTCAGGCGGCTGTAGCCCAGATTTTCAAGGGGTTCAGCCGTTGCTTCGCTGATTGCCGCCAGCCACAAGGGCGCGGTTCCTGTCCAGACATCGGCAAATTGTCGCGCCGTTCGGGGCGAGAATAAAGGCGCAAGAACCGTGGTGTCTCCCGCGATTGCCATTTTGGCTTCGTCCGAGAAGGGAAGCAGATTCTGCCGGTAAACCGGCTGCTCGCGCACTGTCAGGCCCGACTCTGTCAACCGTTCTGCGACGTTTCCCCGACTGTGTTCGCCGCGTAGATGTATCAAGGGGCTTTCCGGCCGTATCTGCAGCAAGGTTGCAATCAACTCTTCCGCAGTACCGCCCGCCATTTGTGCCTGCCATCCCGCGCCCATTGCGGCTCCGGTTGTCGCAGGCCCTACGCAAAAGGCTGGTAGATTTCGATCCACCCCCAGCGAGACTGCGGCATTAACGGCGTTGGCTGAAGAGAATATCAGCCCCCGGATACCGTCCATCTGGACCCGAACCGGTAGTGCCTTGATCTCGATCAGAGGAGAATGAATGACCGTCACCCGCGATCTGGTGCGGGCCGGCAGCTGCGCAACGAACCTCTCCGAGGCGGCGCGAGGGCGGGTCATCAACAAATACAACAGGCGGCGCCTTCGGCCTTGGGATTGTTTGCGTCCGCGCAGGGTGATACCCCGCTTGGCAGTCATGATGCAACGGATCAGGCCAATGGTGCAAACACTTACAGTCCTTGGATTGGAGAGCAGCTGTGACGACACAGCTGCCGCAGTTGTGCGCCAGGCAGACGGCGCGCAAGCCGAGATCTTGTCTTCGGTCGTGCATGGTCAGACCGACCTGCACAGCGCCTATGGTGGCATTGTTCCCGAGATCGCGGCGCGGGCTCATGCCGAAAAACTGGATATCTGCGTGATTCAGGCGCTGGAGGACGCCGGGCTGACGCTGCAGGACATGGACGCCATTGCCGTGACCGCGGGTCCGGGACTGATCGGGGGCGTGATGTCCGGTGTGATGTGCGCAAAGGGGTTGAGCGCCGCCACCGGTCTGCCGTTGATCGGCGTCAATCACCTGGCCGGACATGCTTTGACACCTCGGCTTACGGATGGGGTAGCTTTTCCGTATCTCATGCTGCTGGTTTCGGGTGGCCATTGCCAATACCTGGTCGCCCACGGGCCTGAACATTTCACTCGCCTGGGCGGCACGATCGACGATGCCCCCGGTGAAGCCTTTGACAAAACCGCCCGCCTGCTGGGGCTGCCCCAGCCCGGCGGCCCTTCGGTCGAGGCCGAGGCGAGGTCGGGAGACCCCAAACGATTTCAGTTTCCGCGACCTCTGCTGGATCGCCCCGGTTGCGATCTGTCATTCTCAGGGCTCAAAACGGCCCTGATGCGCATGCGCGACCAAATCGTGAGCGATCAGAGCGGTTTGACCCGCAAGGACCGCGCTGATCTGTGCGCCGGATTTCAGCAGGCCATCGTTGACACCCTGGCCGAGAAAACCCGACGAGCGATTGGCCTTTACCTTGACGAAAACCCGTCGGACCCCGTGATCGCTGTTGCGGGTGGGGTGGCCGCCAATTCGGCAATACGTTCTGTGTTAGAGTCTGTTTCTTCAGAAATGGGTGCCCGGTTTATCGCACCTCCGCTTAGCTTGTGCACCGACAATGCTGCCATGATCGCATATGCGGGCATCGAACGATTTAGGTCCGGTGCAAGGGATGGGCTTGATCTGACCGCCCGCCCCCGCTGGCCCCTGGATCAAACCAGCCCGTCGATGCTGGGCAGCGGCAAGAAGGGCGCCAAGGCATGAGCGTTTCGGTTCTGGGATCAGGAGCATTTGGTACCGCGCTGGCGATTTCGTTGGCGGGGAATGGGCCAATAACACTTTGGTCACGATCAGAAGAGCAGGCGCTTTTGATGCAGGCAACGCGGGAAAACGGCGCTCGCCTCGCAGGTGTCTCACTTCCTGTGAACCTGACGGTAACCGCCGATCTGGCGATGGCCACACAGAATACCGTGCTGCTCGTTGCGGTGCCGATGCAACAGCTGCGCGCCGCCCTGATGCAGAACACGCAAGCGCTGGCCGGGAAGACGCTTGTTGCCTGCTGCAAGGGGATTGAACTGTCATCCGGCCTCGGCCCGGTTTCTGTAATCAGCCAAGTTATCCCTGACGCACGCCCTGCCCTTCTGACCGGCCCCAGCTTTGCCGACGATATCGCACGTGGTCTGCCCACGGCTTTGACGCTGGCCTGTCAGAACGTTGAACTATGCAGGAAATTGCAGGAGGAACTGACCACTGCGAACCTGCGCCTCTACCGAACGTCGGACACCATCGGAGCCGAGCTTGGCGGAGCGCTCAAGAACGTTATGGCAATTGCCTGTGGTGCGGCCATCGGTGCCGGTTTGGGCGACAGCGCTCGGGCCGCGCTCATGACACGGGGATTTGCCGAGATGCAGCGCTTTGCGGCCATGCGGGGCGCGCAGACAGAAACGCTCATGGGGCTTTCGGGGCTGGGCGATCTGGTCCTGACCTGCTCGTCTGAACTGTCCCGAAACTACCGCTTTGGCCTGTCTTTGGGTCTGAATCGCCCATTTGACAGCACGACAACCGTCGAGGGTGTCGCAACCGCCCGCGCCATGGCCGAGATCGCAAAAGCCGAGGGTCTGGATATGCCAATCAGCACGACGGTGGCGGATCTGAGCCACGGCGCCTACAGTGTGTCCGAGGCAATCCAAAACCTGCTCAATCGCCCGCTCAAGGAGGAATAATATGCTGATCGCACTGATCGCGCGCGACAAAGACGGCGCCCTGCAAACCCGGCTGGACAACCGGTCCGCCCATCTGGCCTATATCGAGGAGACCGGAGTTGTCGCTCAGGCGGGCCCTTTGCTGAACGGCGACGCGATGGTCGGATCGCTGATTATTCTCGATGTCGAAGACCTGGCAACTGCGCAGAGCTGGGCCGACGGCGACCCTTATGCGAAGGCCGGGCTGTTTCAGTCGGTCGAGCTTATCCCCTGGAAAAAGGTAATTGGCTGATGGCGTATTGGCTTTTCAAATCCGAACCTTCAACCTGGAGCTGGGATCAGCAGGTCGCAAAGGGGGACGCTGGCGAAGAGTGGGACGGTGTGCGCAACTATCAGGCGCGCAACTTCATGCGGCAGATGCAGATCGGCGACCGCGGGTTCTTTTATCATTCCCAAAAAGACAAAGCGATTGTCGGAATCGTTGAGGTCTGTGCCGAGGCGCATCCGGATAGCACAACCGATGATGAGCGTTGGGAGTGTGTGGATATCAAAGCGGTTCGTCCCTTTGCGAAACCGGTAACGCTGGATCAGATCAAGGCAGACGGGCGCCTGGCTGAGATGGTTCTTGTCAAGAATTCCCGTCTGTCCGTTCAACCGGTGAATGAAGAGGAATGGATGGCAATATGTGCGCTGGGCGAGACCCTGGCTGACTGAGGGCAAGGGCCCGGTCGCGCTCAAATCTTCTCAATAGCTTAAAAAAATGGTATATTTTTAAGGCTACGCCGGGTGGGGGTTTGTCGGCAGCGTATTGTGCTGCCTCAGATCTTTCGGTGTTGTTCGAGTATCGATTGTTCATTTCGAAAGCCTGAACCCATGTCTGACGATGAAGGCAGCACTGGGGCAACGGAAGATATTGTTGCTGATTTGAACTCAAGTAGTTGGGAAGCGCGTCTGGAGATTGCGCGGCAGCAGCGTGCGGAGGCACTGGCCCGCGCCAGAGACCTTGATGCGGAAAAGAATTCATCGGAAAATCGGCCGGAAGTATCTGAAAACACACCGCCAATCGAGCCGGGCGACTCAAAGCTAGAGAAGGTCGTGTTCAGACAAGTCGGCGCAAGTCGCCCCCCGGTTGAAAGCCGAAACTACGCGGCAAATGGCATTCTGCTAGTCGTTCTGGCAGCAATGCTGTGTGGTGCTTTCTTGCAATGGGCGGCGGCCAGAGCATTGGGAGACTGGGGTCAGGCCAGTCAGGTGTCCGCTGCCAATGAGGCAGAGTTATCTGTGGACGCGCCTCTCGACCCTGTCATTGAGTCCACTCTCGAATCCTCACTTTCGAGTCCCGGGCTATCAGCCGATGACGCTGCCATTGCGGTGCCGGTGCAATCCCCTATTGAAAGGACGGAAACCGCTGCTCAGTCCGATTTGTCCGGACTGCAAGGGGACATGGACCCGGATGCCCCCTCTTCTGCTTTGGACGCTCCGCTTCCGCCCGTAAAACACCTGCCAACGTCGTCTGGAATTACCATAGTAACTTTACCGCCCGCCGCGATGCCGGTTGGTGACCTGTCACCTGCGCCTCCGTCAAAAGAAGCCCCGGCGGACATCTTGGCTGACCTTGCGCCGGCGAATGAAGTCGCTCCGGCACTTCGGGAGCCGCCAGATTTACCGAAAGGGGACGGTTTAGAGTCGCTTTTCCCGAAAGGATCACTCGGCGCTGCCGATATTTCGCTTTTCATTCCTGCGAGTGTGGCGGCGGAAACGAGCGCCACTGTACTGGATGCTTTGAAGGCGAGCCAAACTGACGTGGTTGCCACTGCGCGCGTGAGCTATTCGGTCAAACAGACGCAGGTTCGCTATTATCACGAAAATGATGCGGCGATGGCCGCTGTGACGGCAAAGGCCCTCGGTGGTATTTCCAGGGATTTCACGGACGCTGGGTCAAAAACGCGACCCGGTCATATCGAGGTATATCTGGCTGGCAAAGGTGGAAACCTGAGCCGCAAGTCTAATCGATCGCCCGTAAATCTGGAGCAATTTGTTACCCGGCTTCTCAATGAGTTTCGGTAAGATTTCCGGGAAGGTTCTGACGGCGCAGAACCTTCCCTACCCCCGCGTGCTCCCGACTCACCACACGCGTTTGGAGTTCTTGGTTCTGACCGTCCTGGTCACAGCTTGATACTAGACGGTTTTTGCCCCGATCTTCAAATGGTAAGTTATTAAACTTAAAAACAAATTCAAAACGCCCGCCGGGCAACCGGCAGGCGTCTCAAAGGAAAACGAGGCGATCAGCTGTAGACCGACTCTTTGCCGAAATGCTTGGTCAGCATGTAGTAGACCACAGCACGGTACTTGTTGCGCTCGGACATGCCATAGGTTTCCAGAACATTGTTGATGCCTTCCATCAACTCGGGGCCATCCGACAGGCCCAGCTTTTTGATGAGGAAGTTGTTTTTGACAGTCTCCAGTTCACCTTCCTGGCTGGCTGCCACAGTCGATGCATCGGCGTCGTAAATGGCCGGGCCGCAGCCGATCGTGACCTTTGTCAGCAGGTCCATATCGGCATCCATGCCGCACTTGGTTTTCAGGTCTTCGGCATATTTGGCGATCAGTTCGTCGCGTTTTCCCATTGTTGTCTCCTGATTTGGGTACGTTTCTGGCCATTCCAGCGCCGCAAACACGGTAACGGGAGGTGGAAATTGCACAAAGGGAAAAATTGCCCGCATTCCCCCTAAGCTTGTCGCGTCGAACGGGCACACTTGATTTCCGGCAGCTCTTTATTTAACCTTTGCGTTAAATAGTTCAGCAAGGAGATTCCCATGCCCGTTTCCCTACCGAATGAAAGCCCCGAATACCGCAACGCCCGCAACGATCTTCTGGCCGCGGAAATTGACTTGAGAACCCGGGTCGAAGAGGTCGCCAAACTGCGGCGCAGCTTGCCCAAAGGCGGGAATGTTCCGCAGGATTATGCGTTCAAGGCGCTGGACGGAGCCCCTGCGTCCCTTTCATCGCTGTTCGGGTCGCATGACACCTTGGCCATTTATTCGTTGATGTACGGACCAAATGCCGAATTGCCTTGCCCGATGTGTTCGGCCTTTCTGGACGGGTTGAACGGGCAGGTTGCCCATATTTCCCAGAATATCGCATTTGCAGTAGTAGCGCAGACTACGCCCGAAAAGCTGGCCGCGCTCAAAACAAAAATGGGTTGGAGTGACCTGCCGCTCTATTCCGCGCTTGGCACCGACTATCAGCGCGATTACCTGGCGGAGGGCGAAGATGGAAGCCAACTGCCGATCCTGAACGTCTTTCAGCAAGATCGGGACGGCATCCACCACTTCTGGAGTTCGGAGATGTTCTTTGAGCCGAGCGACTGGCACCCAAGACATATGGATGCGGCCTGGCCCTTGTGGAACGTTCTGGACTTCACGCCGCAGGGTCGCGGGGATTTCTTCCCTTCTCTGCGATGACAACGCGGTGGGAAAATGAAAACGGCGACCAATACGGTCGCCGTTTTCAATCCGCAGCAAGCGGAAATCAGTAACGATAGTGCTCGGGCTTGTACGGTCCTTCCGGCTTTACGCCGATATAGGCCGCCTGATCGCTGTCCATCTGGGTCAACTTCACACCGATCCGATCCAGATGCAGGCGCGCGACTTTTTCGTCCAGATGCTTGGGCAGGATGTAGACCTTGTTTTCGTATTCATCGCCTTTGGTGAACAGCTCGATCTGGGCCAGAACCTGGTTGGTGAACGAGGCCGACATCACGAAAGAAGGGTGACCGGTGGCGTTGCCGAGGTTCAGCAGGCGGCCTTCGGACAGCAGGATCAGACGATTGCCCGAGGGCATCTCGATCATATCGACCTGTTCCTTGATGTTGGTCCATTTGTGGTTCTTCAGGTTTGCCACCTGAATTTCGTTGTCGAAGTGGCCGATATTGCCGACGATGGCCATGTCCTTCATCTCGCGCATATGCTCGATGCGGATCACGTCCTTGTTGCCGGTGGTGGTGATAAAGATATCTGCCGATGCGACTTCGTCTTCCAGCAGGGTGACTTCAAAGCCGTCCATCGCAGCCTGCAGCGCGCAAATCGGGTCGACCTCCGTCACTTTCACACGGGCACCGGCACCGCGGAGTGAGGCGGCGGAACCTTTGCCTACGTCACCGTAACCGCAGACCACGGCAACCTTACCGGCCATCATGGTGTCGGTGGCGCGGCGAATACCGTCGACCAGCGATTCCTTGCAGCCGTATTTGTTGTCGAATTTCGACTTGGTGACCGAGTCGTTCACATTGATCGCCGGGAACGGCAAGTGGCCGTCTTTCACCAGCTGATACAGGCGGTTCACGCCGGTGGTTGTTTCCTCGGATACACCCTGGATCTGGTCACGCATCTTGGTGAACCAACCCGGCGACGCTTCCATCCGCTTCTTGATCTGGGCCTTGATGACCTCTTCCTCTTCCGAACCCGGAACAGGGATGATGTCCTCACCGGCTTCGGCGCGTGCGCCCAGCAGGATGTACAACGTCGCGTCGCCGCCATCATCCAGGATCATGTTCGGGCCTTCGGGGAACAGGAAGGATTTGTCCAGGTAATCCCAATGCTCTTCCAGCGTCTGACCCTTGATGGCAAAAACCGGAACGCCAGCCGCCGCAATCGCGGCCGCCGCGTGGTCCTGAGTCGAGAAGATGTTGCATGACGCCCAGCGCACATCGGCACCCAGCGCCACCAGCGTTTCAATCAGAACCCCTGTCTGAATGGTCATGTGCAGCGAGCCGACAATACGCGCGCCTTTGAGCGGTTTGCTGTCGCCGTATTCCGCGCGCAGGGCCATCAGGCCCGGCATCTCGGTTTCGGCGATGTCCAGCTCTTTACGGCCAAACTCGGCCAGTGAAATGTCTTTGACGATATAGTCCCCGGCCATCAGGTACTCCACTCCGGTATTAATTGATCCGGACTGCCCCTAGCATCCCTTTCGGGGCGAGGCAACGAGGATAGCCGGAAACGGGACTTATGGCGTTAAAATCAGCTCGGCGTGCCCTCTGCCTTGATTTTCGGGACAGCCTCGAAAAAATCCGTGCCAACGGAGACAATACAACTGATGCCGTTGGCGTGGGTCACCAGAACGGTGTAACTTCCTGTTTCCTTCGAAGTCCACACCTCCATGACCGACTGCGCACCGCGTGTTTTCTGCAATCCGCCAAAGGCCAGCTCTTCCGAATAGCTGTCCTGCAACCTGGCGATGACATGTTCACGCTGCGCACAAGCTTGGGCCAAGGCGGGAGGCGCGGTAGCGGCCATCCCAAAGGCCAGTGCAACTCCAAACAAACGCTTGAACATAGCAAGCTCCTTTCGATACGCGTTACGGTCTCGAGAGGGGCACACCGGGAGGAGCATGTGCCCCCCTCGGTACTTATGTCGGGATCACCTCGTGCCTGTGCAAAGCACGAATGCTCAAGAAAAAGTTGGCAGCAGGTGATCTTGACAGGTACATCATAGCATAAAAATGCGGCGCAATCGCGGCTGATCCCAAGGGGCATGGCAAAATGGCAACACAACCCAGAGCGTGGCAGAGAATGCTGTCCGGTCGCAGGCTGGATCTGCTGGATCCGACGCCCGTGGACATCGAAATCGAAGATATCGCCCACGGACTGGCCTTTGTGGCCCGCTGGAATGGGCAAACACGCGGCGATTTCGCCTATTCCGTGGCCGAACATTCCCTTCTGGTTGAGGAATTGTTTGGCCGGATCGCCCCCAAATCCCCAGTAAAATGGCGGCTCGCGGCATTGTTACATGACGCGCCGGAATATGTGATCGGAGATATGATCTCGCCGGTCAAATCCGCCGTTGGGCCAGATTACGGTGCGCTGGACGACCGGTTGGCGGCAGCGATCCACATCCGCTTTGGCCTGCCTGCGGCGGTGCCAAAAACGGTGAAACGGCAGATCAAAAAGGCCGACAAGATCAGCGCCTGGATGGAGGCCACCCAAATCGCGGGCTTTTCCGAGTCCGAGGCGACGAAGTTCTTTGGTCGCCCGGACAAAGCGGTAATGGAAGGATTGGAAATCAGGTTGAGACCGCCAGTTGAGGTGAGGGAGGCGTACTCGGATCGGCATGGGGAATTGATAGCGCTCCTTTGAAGTGTCTAATTGGTCGAACGTCACTTCTGAGCCCAAAGCTCCCCATAACCCTACCTTCCAATACCTAAGGTGAGCATGTAGTTTCCAAGAAAATTGGGGGGCCTAAATGAGCGAAATTTATGATTTTTCAACGGGCTTCAATTTCTCATCTTGGGCCAAGCAGTTTGATGAGTTTCATGATTGGGTTGTGCTGGAACTCAGAATTTTCATTGATGACAAACCTGAACTAACTGAGCAACAATACCGTGCTGAACTTGTCCTCGTTGACCCATATGAACGCTTTGATATCAAAAAAATCTACGTCCGTTTTGAGAACGTCGAAGTGTCATCACTCCAAGGCCTTTCTAGTCTTAGCAGCGAGCTTTCTGGGCTTGTTTTTGTTAAAACTCCTTTGGGCGTTCGGCTTACATCATCCTCTGACAACCATCTGCGGATCGATGCCGAGAAACTGACGATTGGTTTAGTCGGCTAAGTTCGCATCTGTGAAGACGCCGACGGCAGCAATGTCCCGCAAATCCGACCTTGCTGCTATCTCCCAGCAGGGATTCAAATATTAGGCGCGGCTCTTGAACGGTTCGTTACCGCGGACTGCGCTTCGCCAATATCCGCTGCAACGTCCGGCGATGCATGTTCAGGCGGCGCGCGGTCTCACTGACATTCCGGTCACACAACTCATAAACCCGCTGAATATGCTCCCAACGCACGCGGTCCGCGCTCATGGGATTTTCCGGCGGCGGGGGCAGTTCGTCGCCCTTGGCCAGCAATGCGTTGGTAATGTCGGTGGCGTCGGCGGGTTTGGACAGGTAGTCGGTCGCGCCGATCTTGACGGCCGCCACGGCAGTGGCAATCGCGCCATATCCGGTCAGTACAACAACCCGGCTGTCGGGGCGCTTTTCCCGCAGCACCTCGACCACATCCAGACCGTTGCCATCCTCGAGGCGCAGGTCAACAACCGCATAAGCCGGTGGGCGGGCAGTGGAAATGGCGCGGCCCGCTGCGACCGAGCCTGCGGTTTCAACCTCGAAGCCGCGTTTCTCCATGGCTTTGGCCAGACGTCTCAGAAACGGCTCGTCATCGTCCACCAGAAGCAGGGATTTGTCGGGACCGATGTCGAGTGGAGCGCTGTCCGCCATAGTCTATTCTTTCCGCTATTTCACGCCGTTGGCTTAGACAAGAGTAATAGCAGCGCCGTTACAAAGGTCAAACAACACGTTTCAGCTACATCTTTTCCAGAAAGCAGCCGACCTGATCCGCCATCTGCTCGGCCGAGGCGTTGCGATCGAAGAATTCGACAAACCCGTCCTGCGGCGTCACCAGATAGGTGAAGGTTGAATGGTCGACCAGATAATACTCGTCGCTTTTGTCGTGGGCCTTGTAGTAGGTTTTGTAGGCCTGGCTTGCGGCTTTGACCTGCTCGGGCGATCCGGTCAGCCCGATTGTCTTTCCACCCAGATTGAAGGCAAAATCGCCGACCACTTCGGGCGTGTCGCGATCCGGGTCGACCGATATGAACAGCGGAGTCACCGACTGCCCGCGTTCAGTCAGTATGTCTACGGCTTCGGCATTGCGGGACATGTCGAACGGGCAGACGTCGGGACAGAAGGTGTAACCGAAATAGACCAGCGTCGGTTCTGTGATAACATCCTTGTCGGTGACCGTTTCACCCTTGGCATTGAGCAGCTCGAATGGTCCGCCGATTGCCGCTGTGCCGCCTGCGATCTGGCTGGTCCGGCATTGGGCGAACTTGTCATCCGAGCCTGCGCCGCGTGTCAGCAGCCACATGGCGCCAAGACCCACGGCCAGAACTACAGTTGCAAGAATGGCGTAAAGGCGGACCATGACAAATATCCTGTCGCAGCGGGGTTGTTGATCGTTTCGGCCGGGACACCTATCAACATGATGGGCCGACGCAATAGGACATAATCGACCAATGGCAAATTCCAATACCAGTCTATGGCGGGGTCAGGAGCGCAGCAGCTGGATTCGCCTGCGCACATTGATCCTGTTGCGCTGGGTGGCCATCATCGGCCAGATCACCGCAATAACCGTGGCGCAGCAAACCTACCACGTCCAGCTTGAACTGGGCCTGTGCTACATGGCGATCGGCGTTTCGGTCATGGGAAACCTGACCGCAATTCTGCTGTTTCCCGAAAACAAGCGCCTGTCGGAGTACGAAAACTTCCTGATGGTTTTGTTCGACCTGCTGCAGCTGTCGTTCCTGCTGTATCTGACGGGCGGGTTGAACAACCCCTTTGCACTGCTTCTTGTGGGTCCGGTAACGATCTCGGCCAGCGTGATGAGTACCCGCTCGACCCTGATCGTCGGTGGCGTCGCCATTGTCCTGACGACGCTGCTGGCGCAGTTTCACCTGCCGCTGCGAACCAATCTGGGGCTTGTTCTGGACATCCCCGACATCCTTTTGTTCGGCAACTGGGCGGCTATTGTCATCGCCATTGTGTTCCTGGGTGCCTATTCCCATCGGGTGAGTTCAGAGGTCCAGTCGATGTCCGAAGCGTTGTCCGCCACTCACATGGCGCTTGCCCGTGAACAGAAACTGACCGATCTCGGCGGCGTTGTTGCCGCCGCCGCGCATGAGCTGGGCACGCCGCTGGCGACGATCAAACTGGCCAGCTCGGAACTGATCGAGGAGCTGGAAGACCGGCCGGACCTCAAGGAAGACGCCGCATTGATCCGTGAACAGGCCAACCGGTGCCGCGATATCCTGCGCGACATGGGGCGCGCGGGCAAAGACGATCTGCACTTGCGCCAGGCCCCGTTGTCCAGCGTCATTCACGAAGCCGCTGAACCGCATCTCAACCGCGGAAAACAGATTCATTTTGATGAAGGTCCGGCCGGGGATGGCGATGTGCAGCAGCCCTCGATCCTGCGCAAGCCCGAAATCATCCACGGGCTGCGCAATCTGATCCAGAACGCGGTGGATTTCGCGCGGGGCAATGTCTGGGTCGAGGCCGAGTGGACGACGAACTGGATCACCATCTGCATCATGGATGACGGGCGCGGCTTTCCTCCGCACATGTTCGGGCGAATTGGCGATCCGTTTGTGCGGCGGCGGCGGTCGGAAACCGACAGGCGCACGCGACCGGAATACGAAGGTATGGGTTTGGGCCTGTTTATCGCCAAAACCCTGCTGGAACGCAGTGGCGCCGAGTTGAAATTCGCAAATGGCGCTGATCCCTACCAGAACCTCTCGGATCAGGCCGACAGGCGCGGTGCCATCGTTCAGGTGGTCTGGCCACGCAACCTTGTCGATGCGCAGACCGGAGACTCGCCGGTTCCTTCCGGTGCCAACCAGCCGTTCCAGATCTGAGTTAAGACGCTATTAACCTTTGTTACCCATAACGGTTCCCGCATTTACCAAAGGCGGGAAATCATGGTGGACTGGATCATTCTGGCCGGGATCAGTCTGGTCTCGATCACCTTTGCGGTTCAATGGTTGCTCCCGCGCCGCCCAAACAGGTCCACGGATTTCGGGCTGTCTTCTCCGGCCTCATTGTATGACACGGTGTTTCTGTTCGATGGCGACCGGTTGATCAGCCACTCGGATATCGCCCTGGCAGGGTATGAGCACATTGCCGATTGGAACGATCTGCGGCGTTTGCTGCAACGGGACTTTCCCGCATTTCCCGAAACTCCGGAACCCGTGCGGAACGAGGGCAATCTGGTTGTTTCGGCCATAGATTGCACCGTTGAACGAGAGGTCCTGTGCGAATGGATCGACGGGATCATTCGCGTCCAGCTAAGGGATCTTTCCGGTTCTCCCGGTCCCAAACGACGCGATCCAAATGATCCGATCCGCCTCGCCATGGACAAGGCTCCGTACCCGGTATGGCTGCTGGGTCATGACGGAAAAATTCGCTGGTGTAACGCAGCTTATGTTTCGCTGGTTCGAAAGACCCGCGGACCAGACGCCGATCTGACAGAGCCTTTGTTTCCTGCCCTTGTCGATGAGGCGCCGCTGGGACGTAAAACCCGCATGTCGATCACGGCCGGCAACGACGACGCAAGGCTGTGGTTCGATCTGACTCATGTGCAACAGGATCAGGGTCACCTGTTTTATGCCGTTGATATTAACGCCATCGTCGAAGCGGAAACTGCCCAGCGCAAATTCGTTCAGACGATGACCAAGACCTTTGCTCAGCTATCCATCGGGCTGGCGATTTTCGATCGCAACCGGCAGCTGGCGCTGTTCAATCCGGCGCTTATCGACCTGACCACCCTGCCCCCGGATTTCCTGAGTTGCCGTCCCAGCCTGTCCAGTTTCTTTGACCGGTTGCGGGATCAGCACATGATGCCGGAACCCAAGAACTACCGCGGCTGGCGGCGGCAGATGAATGACCTGCTCGAAGCAGCGCAGGACGGCAATTATCAGGAAACCTGGTCTCTGCCGTCGGGGTCCGTCTATTCCGTTAGCGGTCGCCCGCATCCTGATGGCGCCGTTGCTTTTTTGTTCGAGGATATCACCGCTGAAATAACACTCACCCGCAGGTTCCGCTCGGAAATGGATCTGATGCAATCGATTCTGGACAAGTTGGCGGATGCGATAATCGTGTTTGCAGATGACGGTTCGCTGGCCTTTACCAACTTTGCCTATCAAGCGCTCTGGGGCGAAAGCGATGAGATCGGAATTGATCCCGTCACGGTTCTGGATGTGACGCGAGGATGGCAGGACCAGTGCTTTGCGACACCTGTTCTGGGCGAAATCCGGGATTTCGTGGAAATGCGTGACAACCGGGCCGAATGGTCGGCGGAAATCCAGATGCGCAACGGGCCGCAACTTGGCTGTACAATTAGTCCGATGCAAAACGGCGCGACAATCGTGCGATTTACCGTTCTGGACAGCGTCGAAAATATCGACGGTTTGCAAAAAATCAGCGCCTGAACCGGTTGCAGAGGATCGGGCTCGGGTCCATTGTGGCGCCATGAATGCGCCGTTGTCGATCACACTGAAATCACCCAAGGAAACCTGCGATTTCGCTGCCCGTCTGGGGGCGACTCTGCAACGCGGCGACGTTCTGCTTCTGGATGGGCCGATAGGTAGTGGCAAGACCCATTTCGCGCGGTCCCTGATCCAGTCCGTGATGACGGAACCGGAAGACATCCCATCGCCCACATTCACGCTGGTTCAGGTCTATGGAACCCGGATTGGCGAGGTGTGGCACTCGGATCTGTACCGCCTGACCGCAATTGAGGAAGTCGAGGAACTGGGTTTGACCGAAGCATTCGAGACTGGCATTTGCATTGTCGAATGGCCGGACAAGTTGGGCACTGTCAGCCCGAAATCGGCTCTAACACTGAAGTTTCAGACCAGTCCCGGAGACGATGACGTCCGGCAATTGGACCTGCTTTGGTCCGATCCGAAATGGACCTCGCGACTGGAGAATTCGTTATGACCAACCGGGCTATTCTGGCCGAGGCGCTGATCGCCCGAACACCGTGGACCGACGCCGCGCATGCCCCACTGGCCGGAGATGCATCGAACCGTCGTTATGAGCGTCTGACCGACCCAATCAGTGGCCGGACCGCTGTATTGATGGATGCGCCACCGGAAAAAGGCGAAGATGTCAAACCATTCGTTCGGGTCGCTGAGTATCTTCGTTCAATCGGTTTGAGCGCGCCCGAAATCTATGCCGAAGACAGTGAATTCGGCTTTCTATTGCTTGAGGATCTGGGCGACGATCTGTTCGCGCGTGTTCTACAGAAGGATCCTTCGTCCGAGCGGAAATTATATGATGCCGCGACAGACGTTCTGGTCCACCTGCATGCGGCACCGGTGTTGTCCCTGGACAGCTACGATCCGGCTTTGATGACCGAATATGCTGCGCTGGCCTTTACGAAATACGCGCAAGGCATCCTGGGCAGCCATGACGCGGACGCGCGGTCACGTTTTGAGCTGCGTTTTGCTGACATCCTCCACCGCGAGACCGGCGGAACTCGGGTCGTCGTGTTGCGGGACTACCATGCCGAAAACCTGATCTGGCTACCGGACCGCGAGGGCGTCGCCCGCGTCGGTCTTCTGGATTTTCAAAGCGCCATGCTGTGCCATCCGGCATACGATCTCATGTCACTGTTGCAGGATGTGCGTCGCTCGGTTCCTGCCGGAATCGAAATGCGCATGATCGACCGCTATATCACCGCCACAGGCGTCGACAGCCATGACTTTCGCACGGCCTACAGCGTTCTGGGTGCGCAGCGGAACCTGCGCATTCTCGGCGGATTTGCCCGACTGGCCACCGACTACGGCAAACCGCATTACATCGATCTGATTCCGGCCGCCTGGGCTCATCTGATGCGCGATCTGGAACACCCTGCCCTGGTTCCCGTCGCTGACATAATTCGCGAATCTCTGCCAAAACCGACCCCCGAGAACCTTGCCAGGCTGAGACAGCAATGACCGGAATACCGCGCGCCGTCATGTTGTTCGCCGCAGGGTTCGGCACCCGCATGGGGGCGCTTACGAAGAATTGCCCGAAGCCCCTGATCCCGGTCGCCGGCCGACCCCTGATCGACCACGCACTGGATCTTGTGGAAGATCTCCAACCGGAACGTACGGTCGCCAATATTCACTACCGGGCTGATCAAATGGCCGCGCATCTGAAGCCCAAGGGCGTTCTGTTGTCCCATGAAACGCCAAATATCCTGGAAACCGGCGGCGGTTTGCGGGCGGCGTTGCCGCTGCTTGGGCCTGATCCGGTGTTCACGCTGAACTCTGATGCCGTTTGGTCAGGGCCCAATCCCCTGACATTGCTGCAAAAAGCATGGGATCCAACAAAGATGGACGCTCTACTTATGTGTGTCCCCGTTGGTCACACGATCGGCCATGCCGGGTCCGGCGATTTTGCCGCAGATGCCGACGGGAGGATCACCCGAGGTCCCGGCCTTGTTTATGGCGGCGCGCAAATCCTTATAACCGACGGGCTGCACAGCTTTGAGCACGAGGCGTTTTCACTAAACCTGCTATGGGATCAGATGATTGAAAGTGGTCGCCTTTTCGCCCTCAGCTATCCCGGGCGATGGTGCGATGTGGGCCGGCCCGAGGGGATCCCGCTTGCCCAAGGGCTGATCGCCGATGTTTGAACCCTCCACCGAGCCAAAGGTTTTTGCCGCACCACCGGGTGCGGACTTTCCCAAGGTTCTGGTAAACGGCCTGCGCGAACGCTCCGCCAACCAATCGCCCGAAGCATTGGCCCGCGTACAACTGGTGGTGAACACCCGGCGTATGGCGCGTCGCGTCCGCGACCTGTTCGATCAGGGTCCACCTTGTCTGCTTCCAAAACTGTCGCTTGTCACAGATTTGGGAGAAAGCGTGGATCTGGCGCGGATACCGCCGGCCATTCCGCCCTTGCGACGCAAACTGCAACTGACCCAGTTGATCGCCAAACTGCTCGAACAGCAGCCGGATTTGGCCGCCCGGTCATCGTTGTTTGACCTATCCGACAGCCTCGCCGCCCTGATCGACGAAATGCAGGGTGAAGGCGTATCGCCCGACGCCATTCGCCAACTGGATGTCAGTGACATGTCCGGCCATTGGGCGCGGGCGCAGGCCTTTATCGGTATTGCGGATAACTTCATCTATTCAGACGGTGGCGCGTTGGACGCGCAGGCGCGGCAACGACTGGTGGTGGAATCGCTGATCTCGCACTGGCAGGAAAACCCGCCTCGGCATCCGGTGATTCTCGCTGGCTCGACCGGTTCCCGTGGAACCACACTCATGTTGATGAAAGCCATTGCGCGCCTGCCGCAAGGGGCGCTCATCCTGCCCGGTTACGATTTCGACCAGCCTCAGGCCGTCTGGCAAAGCATGGATGATGCCCTGACGTCCGAGGATCATCCCCAGTACCGGTTTCAGAAACTGATGCGCGAACTGGAGCTGCACCCGGATCAGATCACCCCATGGACCGGAGATCAGGCCCCCTCGCCCAAGCGTAACCGGTTGATTTCCCTTGCTTTGCGCCCGGCCCCCATCACTGACGCCTGGATGAGCGAAGGCCCACGCCTGAGCGATCTAGACGGTGCAACCGCCGACTTGACGCTTGTCGAGGCCAACTCACCCCGTGCCGAGGCGTTGGCCATCGCGCTGCGCCTGCGTCAGGCGGCTGAGACGGGCCAGACGGCCGCCCTGATCACACCTGACCGGATGTTGACCCGTCAGGTCAGCGCCGCGCTGGACCGCTGGAACATTCTGCCTGACGATAGTGCCGGTCTGCCGCTGCAGCTGTCTCCTCCGGGCCGTTTCCTGCGACATGTGGCAGGTTTGTTTGCCCGTCGGCTTGACGGCGAGGCTTTGTTGACACTGCTGAAGCATCCACTTTGCCATGACGGAGGCGAGCGCGGCGTGCATCTACTGCATACGCGTGACCTGGAGCTTGAGTTGCGCCGCAATGGCCCGCCATTCCCCGATGCTGCCAGCCTTTCTGGTTTTGCAACCCGAAAGGACGCCGGCGCGGAGTGGGCACGCTGGGTCATTGAACACTTCTGCGACCAGCAAATGCCGGGAGAGCTGCCTTTGGACTCCTGGGTCACCCGGTTGCGCAGCCTTGCCGAGGCGATTTCGGCGGGTTCAACTGGCGAAGCCGGCACGCTTTGGGACAGGAACGCAGGCCAAAAAGCGCTTGCCGTCCTGACCGCGCTTGAGGGTGAGGCAGGCCATGGCGGCAGGATGACAGCCCATGACTTCGCTGATCTGCTGGGCGCTTTGCTTGCGGGCGAAGAAGTACGCGATCGCGACGCCCCTCATCCGCGCATCATGATCTGGGGGACGCTGGAAGCCCGCGTCCAGGGGGCCGATCTGCTGATTCTTGGCGGCTTGAACGAAGGCAGTTGGCCCGAAGCCGCGGCGCCCGACCCCTGGCTGAACCGGCAAATGCGTGCCAAGGCCGGATTGTTGCTGCCCGAACGGCGGATCGGCCTGTCAGCGCATGATTTTCAGCAAGCCGTGGGCGCGGCCGAGGTTTGGCTGACCCGTTCAACACGGTCGGATGACGCCGAAACCGTGCCGTCACGTTGGCTGAACCGTCTGACCAACCTGATGAAGGGGTTGCCGGGGCAGGGCGGACCTGAAGCGCTGGCCGGAATGCGCCATCGTGGTCAGCGGTGGCTGCAATGGTCACAGGCGCTGGAACACGCGCCGCGTTTGGACGCCGCACATCGCCCGTCCCCCCGACCTCCGGTCGCGGCCCGTCCGCGCCGCCTGACGGTGACCGAGATCAAACGTCTGATCCGCGATCCTTATGCGATATATGCCAAACACGTATTGCGGTTGAGGCCGCTGGATCCGTTGGCGCAGGCTCCGGATGCTTTGTTGCGCGGGATCGTTATCCACGAGATTCTGGAGCACTTCATCAAGGACAGCGTTCTGGATACCGCCTTGCTGACCCGCGAGAACTTTCTGAAACGTGCAGAAACACTGTTGGACTTACATGTGGCATGGCCAACCGCGCGGACGCTGTGGCTGGCCCGTCTGACGCGAATTGCCGATGCCTTCCTGAACGCGGAAACCGAACGACGTGCTGATGGTGGGCCAATTGCATTTGAAGCGAAGATGGATCTGAAACTCGCGCCGCTCGATTTCACCATATCCGGCCGCGCGGATCGGATCGATCGAAACAGCCGCGGCGCGCTTCGGATTATCGACTACAAAACCGGCACGCCACCGTCAGAAAGCCAGCAGGCCAAGTTCGACAAACAGCTGCTGATCGAGGCCGCACTGGCCGAACAAGGCGGAATCGAAGGGTTGGACCCTATGCCCGTGGCTCAGGCCACCTTTGTCGGCATGGGCGGCACATACAAAGAGGTCCCCGCACCGTTGGACAAAGAACCGCCCGACAAGGTTCTGTCCGACCTAAGACAGCTAATTTCGGCTTATTTAGAGCCTGATCAGGGCTTCTCATCCCGTCGCATGCTGCACAAGGACACAGATGTCGGTGATTATGACCATCTGGCACGATTTGGCGAATGGGACCGCACCGCCGAGACGCGCTCCGAGGACCTGACATGACCGTCCGAAATGATGCGACCGAACGGCAAGTACAGGCCGCGCGGCCCGATGCTTCGACCTGGCTCGCGGCCAATGCCGGCTCGGGCAAGACGCGAGTACTAACCGACCGTGTGGCGCGCTTGCTGCTGGATGGGGTGCAGCCACAGCATATCCTGTGCCTGACCTACACAAAGGCGGCCGCCAGCGAGATGCAGAACCGCCTGTTCAAGCGCCTTGGCGAATGGGCGATGCTAGGCGATGCACCATTGTTGGCGCAGCTAACGGATCTGGGGATCGAGGGCATTGTCGACCCCGACAAGCTCGGCCGGGCCCGTACATTGTTTGCCCGAGCAATCGAGACACCGGGCGGGTTGAAAATCCAGACGATCCACTCGTTTTGTGCGTCACTGCTGCGTCGTTTTCCGCTTGAAGCCGGGGTCAGTCCGCAATTCACCGAGATGGAGGACCGCGCGGCAGCCCTGCTGCGCGATGAAATCCTTGAGGATTTTGCCGACGGCCCGCATGCACGGCTTGTCGAAGACATTGCCCGGTTTGTGACCGATACCGGTTTTGAAAGGCTGACCGCCGCGATCACGCAAAAGCGGAGCCTGTTTTCCCGACCTCTCGGCTGGGTCGATCTGCTACGGCGGTTCGACTTGCCCCAAGGATTTGACGAGGATGCACTGGTCGAAAGCGTGTTTCTGGGGGGTGAGGTCGACCTGATTCAGTCTTTGCTGCCTGTTCTGGCCGAGAGCGGCGGCAACAACGCCAAGGCAGCGACAAAACTTGCCATGGTCAACGAGCCTCAATTGGCTGCTCTTCCCGTTTTCGAAGATGTCTTTTTGACCGGTAAAGGGGCGAAAGAGCCCTTTACCGCCAAGATCAGCAACTTTCCAACCAAGGCTTTGCGGGAAGGCACGTTGGCGGACCGGATGCCGAAACTCGAAGCCCTGATGCTGAGGGTTGAGGCCGCGCGAGAGCGGCGGCTTGCGCTTGTCGCCGCCCAGAAAGCACATGTTCTGCATCGGTTCGCCGCTGCGTTCCTACCGGAATACGAACGCCGCAAACAATTGCGCGGCTGGCTGGATTTCGACGATCTGATCCTGCGCGCCCGGCAGGTGTTGAATGACCCGGCCGTGGCGGAATGGGTGCTGTACCGCCTTGATGGAGGCATCGATCACATTCTGGTCGACGAGGCACAGGACACCAGCCCCGACCAATGGGACGTCGTGGAAAAACTCGCGCAGGAATTCACCAGCGGGGAAGGCGCCCGATCCGGGGTTGAGCGCACGATATTCGTAGTCGGAGACAAAAAGCAGTCGATCTACTCGTTTCAGGGCGCCGACCCGCAAGCTTTCGACCGGATGCGGGAACAATTTGGGCGGAAGTTGCAGGAATCAGGCTCTAAACTGTGGGATTGGACGTTGGAGTATTCCTTCCGCTCCTCCAGCGCGATCCTGTCTCTGGTCGATTTTCTGTTCGAAAACCGCATGGAAGCGGGATTTCACAAGGAGTCGCAGCACCGCGCCTTCAAGGCGGACCTCCCTGGTCGGGTCGATCTGTGGCCCGTAATCGAAAAAGTTGAAGACGATGAGGACGGCGACTGGACTGATCCCGTCGACCGACCCGGTGCTCGGCATCACACCGTGGTTTTGGCCGAAAAAGTTGCAAACTCGATCAAGGCGATGATCGATACCGGTGAAACAATTCCGGACGACGGCACTGAACCCGGCAATTACGTGCGCCGAAAAGTGCGGCCCGGCGATTTTCTGATCCTTGTCCAGCGCCGCTCGGACTTGTTTGCCGAGATCATTCGCGCCTGCAAGGCAGCCGGTTTGCCTATTGCCGGGGCCGACCGGTTGAAAGTGGGCGCGGAACTGGCGGTCAAGGACCTGGCCGCTTTGCTGAATTTTCTGGCGACGCCGGAAGATAGCCTGTCTCTGGCCACGGTCCTGAAATCTCCGCTATTCGGTTGGTCCGAACAGCAGTTGTTCGATTTGGCGCATCGGCGGACGGATCCCTTTTTGTGGACAGCCCTGCGCAACCGGGCCGAGGAGTACCCGGAAACGCTGGCCGTTCTGAACGACCTACGCGGACAGATCGACTTTCTGCGCCCATACGACCTGATCGAGCGCATTCTGACCCGCCACGATGGTCGTCGCAAACTGCTCGGTCGCCTGGGGGCCGAGGCGGAGGACGGCATCAACGCATTGCTGTCGCAGGCGTTGGCTTACGAGCGTACGGATATTCCAAGCCTGACCGGATTTCTGATCTGGATGCAGACTGACGATCTGGAAATCAAGCGCCAGATGAGCGGGGTCGGCAACATGATCAGGGTGATGACCGTTCACGGCTCGAAGGGGCTGGAAGCGCCAATCGTGATCCTGCCGGACACCGGTAAACGCCCGCCGCCAAGGGACGCCGAAATCATGGTCGCCGACGGAATACCGGTGTGGAAGGTACCGGCTGACGGCTCCCCCGATCTGATTGCACGCGCACGAAGCGAGGCACGCGAAAAAGAAGAAAATGAACGGCTGCGTTTGCTCTATGTGGCTCTAACACGGGCCGAAAAGTGGTTGATCGTGGCCGCAGCGGGGGATGTAGGCAAAGACGGGTCCAGCTGGTACCAGATGGTCGAAGCGGCAATGGCGAAGGCGGGGGCCGTTCAGGTCGAAGGAACCGATATCCTCAGATTGGCCCATGGGGATTGGGCGGGATTGCCGCTGGTGACGCAATCTGACACACCCATCCAGCCCGGAGTGTTGCCGGATATGTTCCATTCATTGCCGCCAGACCCGGTTCCGCCACAAGACACGCTGAGCCCGTCTGACCTCGGCGGGGCAAAGGCTTTGCCCGGAGACGACGGGCTGGACGAAGAGGCCGCCAAGCTGCGCGGGGCACGTATTCACCTGTTGCTGGAGCATTTACCGGCTGCGCAGGATCATGTCTGGCCCGAGCTTTGCACCCGGCTACTGCCGGATATGCGGGATTTGGAGAGGCGGGACTTGTTGGACGAGGCGGCAGCAGTCCTGAGTGCAAAGCACCTGAAACCGGTATTTGCGCCCGAAGCACTGGCCGAAGTCTCGCTGTCGGCGGATCTGGGCGGGGTGAGGGTGCACGGGATCATCGACCGTCTGATCGTCACCGACTTGGAAGTTCAGGTTGTTGATTTCAAAACAAATGCCACGGTTCCTGCCGCCGCCGAGAACTGCCCCGAAGGGCTGCTGAGACAAATGGGGGCCTACGCGAAGGCCCTTTCGCAAATTTATCCGGGGCGCGAGATCCGCACCGCGATCCTTTGGACGCGCACAGCCAGCCTGATGTGGCTGCCGCACGAACATGTGACAGAAGCGCTGGAGAGGGCGAGGGTGTCTTGACCTCCCAAATCGCCGCACCTACGTTCTGAACCCAAGCATCCCCATTCAGGAGACAGACAATGTCGACCGTAGCCGTAACCGATGAAACCTTTGACGCCGAGGTCAAGAACTCGGACGTCCCCGTTGTTGTGGATTTCTGGGCCGAATGGTGCGGCCCCTGTAAGCAGATCGGTCCCGCGCTCGAAGAACTGGCGTCCGAATACGGCGACAAGGTGAAAATCGCCAAGGTCGACGTGGACAGCAACCCGAACGCCGCCGCCGCCATGGGCGTCCGCGGCATTCCGGCCCTGTTCATCTTCAAGGACGGTCAGGTCGTATCGAACCGCGCAGGTGCCGCCCCAAAAGCCGCACTGCAAAGCTGGATTGAAGAATCCATCTGATCCAATGTGATTGGTAAAGATCAAAGGCGCCTTGCAAAGGGCGCCTTTTTTATTGAGATATCGGAGGAGCAGATGGCAAAGAAACGGGTTCTGGTGGAATTCGGTATGGGCACATCGCTCAGGCGGGAAGACTACACCGAGGCGTCTCTGCGCGCGATCAGGGATGCGCTGTGGCACAACTCGATCAACATGGCCGAACTGTTCGGCTTTCCCAAGGAAGCGATGATCATCGATGTGGAGATCGGGGTTCAGAAACCGGATCAGGTCGATGCAAGTAAACTCTCTGCTGTGTTTCCGTATGGCCAGCCCAGGATCACCGTCACCAAGGGGGGTCTGGATATTGAAAAGCCCGGCGGGTCGGGTCGCACGATTATTGCCAATGCGGCTTTGTCCGTCTCGTTCGATTTGGAGCCCGCACGATGAGCGAGAAACGTATCATTCTGGAAATGGGTATGGGAAATGACCTGTACGGTCAGGACTACACCAAGGCAGCCCGCCGCGCGGTGCAGGACGCACTGCATCACTCATCGATCACCTTGTTTTCAAACCTTGGAATCGATCACAACAAGATGCGCGTGCAGGTAACGATCGGGGTTCAGAACCCGGAACAGGTGGATTGCGTCGCCGTGGCGGCCGACCTGCCGAGAGGCCGGGCAGACGTGCGCGCGGTAGTGGGCGGTCAGGATGTCTTTGACGAAGTGGCGGGCACACGGCATGTCGTTGCAACTGCCGCCATCGAAGCCTTCATTCCGGATCAAACCGGCACATATGTTTTGAGCTGAAAAAGAAAAAGCCGCTCGGGTTTCCGGGCGGCTGTTCCAAATCGGTATTACTGGCGAAGGATCAGAGTTTCGCGATATCCGCGCGGGTCAGTCCGATATCGTCCAGTTGGGCGTCGGTCAGTTCCGACAGCAGCTTGCGGGTCTTACGCGAAGTGTTCCATTCGACAACAGCGTCGAATGCGGTGGTGAACGTGTCCACTACGTGCAGGATGGTAGCTGCTCCGAGCGGCGCATGAATGTTTGCAGTGGTTGCCATGTGCGCAGTCCTTTTAAGTGAAACAGCCGACCCGGTGTCGGTTGTAAGGCTCATTTAGGATCAAAGCCCGAGTCTCACAATTGCTGGTTCAACAGCCCCGGATTGCGTTTTGTGCATATCTTTTGAGCAGTTTGGGAACGGGTTGCGCCCTCTGCCTGCGCGGCCCATATAGGACGCCAGAGATTACGGAGGCATTCATGGCAGACAGCGATTTTCCCGGATGGCATGGCACGACGATCATCGGCGTCAAAAAAGGTGATGAGGTCGTCATTGCCGGGGACGGGCAGGTCAGCCTGGGTCAGACTGTGATCAAAGGCACCGCGCGCAAAGTGCGGCGCCTGTCGCCGGGCGGGTTCGACATCCTCGCCGGATTTGCCGGATCAACGGCCGATGCCTTCACGCTGCTGGAACGGCTTGAGGCCAAGCTGGAAGCCACGCCGGGACAGCTGGCGCGTGCCTCGGTCGAGTTGGCCAAGGACTGGCGCACCGACAAATATCTGCAAAAGCTCGAGGCGATGCTGATCGTCACTGACGGCAAGGAGTTGTTCGTGATTACCGGGGCAGGGGACGTGCTGGAGCCTGAACACAACGTGGCCGCCATCGGGTCGGGCGGGAACTTCGCCCTCGCTGCCGCGCGCGCGATGATGGGCGGCGATAAATCTGCCGAACAGGTGGCGCGCGAAGCAATGGCAATTGCCTCGGATATCTGCGTTTACACCAACGGCAATCTGACGGTCGAGACCATCTCAGGCTAACAGCGCTTTGATCTCTTTCCCTTTCCAGCGCATGTGCATCCCGATCAGGCCCAACACGGCCGTCACGATGACGATGTAATAGGGCATGCGGATGTCGACGCTCATCAACCCACCACCGATGAGCGACATGACCCCGCCTGCCAGGCAGAATACAGCTGTTGTCACACCCATGACCCAGCCCTGATCAGCCTCGCTGACGGACGAAGAAAACAGGCCCAGCATGGTCGGGTAGGACACACCGAAAAAGAAATAGAAAAAGAAGACGGGAACGTAGCTGAGGACACCGCTGGGGCTGAAGGCAAAGCCAAAGCCGCAGATCACCATCACCACCAATGAGGTGTAAATGATCGTGTGTTTGCTGACCCTTTCCTGAGCGGGTTTGACAAGGAACGTACTGGAAAACGCGAGCGCAAAGCCGATCACGACCATCGCCATACTGCCGCCAATCACCCCATAGCCCCACGCGCTGGTCAGGAAATTGTCAACGAACACATAGAACGTGACATTAGCGATCATGAACAGCGCGTAGACCGGCAGGATTTTCAGGACCATCGGATGCCCCCGGACGGCAATCAGGCTGTCAGTGATATCCCGCGGCCGGAATACAAATGCTGCGCGTTCGGTGCGGGTGTCCCGGAAATAGAGCAACACAAGGAAAATGGCGATCAGCACCAGTACGAAGGCGCCGTAGAAGGGGGTTTTCAATGTCGCCGCGCTGCCCAGAATGGCGGCGTCCGACAGAACCGCTCCGATGATCGGTCCGCCGACCAGACCAAAACTGACGCCGGTCACGATGTAACCCATGTTACGGTCGCGGTCCGCCGCGTCGGTGCTGCCGTCGATCATCGCCGCCTGTGCAATCGGTTGATTGCCCGCGGTGAAGCCGGTGATCGATCGCCCTACAATCAGCAGCAGAAGGCTGTCTAGGTACAAAGACGCAATTGTAATTGCGTAGCCTGCAAGAGCGCCGCCCAGACAGATCAGCAAGGCGTTCTTGCGCCCGATCGAGTCCGAAACCTTCGATACGTAAACGACGCCCAGGAACCACGACAGGAAGAAACAGCCGATCACCAGCCCATAGTAGAAATGCCGGCGCCCATCCGGGGTGCTTTCCGGCAGAAATCCGGACTTCGTCTCCATGATCAGTGAATTGATAATGGGAAAGACCAGGCCCTGCCCGATCAGGTCGACAAACACCACAAACAGCAGGGTGATCTTGGCAATCCTCGTCATAAAGCACGCCCCCGGTTCGAAAATTTTCCGAGGAGTGTAGCAGACGGAGGTCGCGACACCTAACAGTGTCTCGGAGGCCGGACATGATCCGGCCTCCGCAGGTAGGTTTAGTTCAGTGATGCAACGCCCAGCGGCACACCGGCAACTTCGCACCAGATGTAGACTTCGTTGTAACCCGAGATGTCCATGGTTGGCGGTACTGCGTATGACTGTTTGCCGGTCAGGTTCAGCAGCGCGCCCAGCTTGGTGTCGGGATCATATGTTCCGTCCTTGCCCAGCGCCACGCGCGGATCGGGACCGCCATCCAGCGAGAAGTCTTCGCCCAGTTCGACAATATAGCGATCGCCGTTCTTGATCACGTTTACGGAACCGGTCGTAATGTGGTTCGACCGGCCTTCGAATTGGCCTTTTTTCTTGCCTCCGGCCAGGGCAGCATTGGTGCCGGCCAGTGTCAGGGCCGCGCCCGCGGCAGCAGCATTCACAAAAAGCGAACGACGAGTCATCATGATGTGTTTCTCCGATTTCAGATACGGACAGGTTTGCCCGTCGACGCCGTTTATGGCGCACGGACGGTTCACGAAGCGATTCACATCATCACGAATTTCCGTGTGCTTTTCGTGTGTTGGCGTGAGATCAGCGTGATCAGCTTGTGTTTTCGCGCCTTATGATTAGGTTCCGGTTCGAAACAACGGGATAGAACACACATGACCGACCTGACCCCGCGCGAGATTGTCTCGGAACTGGACCGCTTCATCATCGGGCAAAAGGATGCCAAGCGCGCCGTGGCTGTTGCGCTGCGAAATCGCTGGCGGCGCAAGCAGTTGTCGGATGATATCCGGGATGAGGTTTATCCCAAGAACATCCTGATGATCGGCCCCACCGGTGTCGGTAAAACCGAAATCAGCCGCCGTCTGGCCAAGCTGGCACGCGCGCCTTTCATCAAGGTCGAAGCCACCAAGTTCACCGAAGTGGGCTATGTCGGACGTGACGTGGAACAGATCGTGCGCGATCTGGCCGATGCGGCCATCATCCAGACCCGCGAATACATGCGCGAAGACGTCAAGGCGCGCGCGCATCAGGCCGCCGAGGATCGCGTGATCGAGGCCATCGCCGGCACCGATGCCCGTGAAGGCACGCGCGATATGTTTCGCAAGAAGCTCAAAGCCGGTGAGCTGGACGACACAGTGATCGAACTGGAACTATCCGAAACCTCGAACCCGATGCCGATGTTCGATATCCCCGGACAGCCGGGAAGCCAGATGGGCATGATGAATCTGGGCGATATCTTCGGCAAGGCTTTCGGCGGGCGAACCGTCAAGAAGCGGATGACCGTCGCCGAAAGCTACGACGCCCTGATCGGGGAAGAGGCGGACAAGCTGCTGGATGACGAAACCGTCACACGTACCGCGCTGGAGTCGGTGGAACAGAACGGCATCGTGTTCCTGGACGAGATCGACAAGGTCTGCGCCCGAACGGATGCGCGGGGCGGCGATGTCAGCCGCGAAGGCGTGCAGCGCGACCTGTTGCCCCTCATCGAAGGGACAACCGTGTCGACAAAGCACGGCCCGGTCAAAACCGACCACATTCTGTTCATCGCATCGGGGGCGTTCCATATCGCCAAGCCCTCGGACCTGTTGCCGGAACTGCAGGGTCGATTGCCGATCCGGGTCGAGTTGCGAGCGTTGACCGAAGCGGATTTCGTGCGCATCCTGACCGAGACCGACAACGCGCTGACCCGTCAGTACACTGCCCTGATGGGCACGGAAGAGGTCACGGTCGGGTTTACCGAAGACGGCATTGCCGCTCTGGCCCGCATTGCGGCCGATGTAAATCAAAGCGTCGAGAATATCGGCGCGCGGCGTCTGTACACGGTGATGGAGCGGGTTTTCGAGGAGCTTTCCTTTACAGCCCCCGATCAGGCCGGAGCGGAAATTACCGTGGATGCGAAATTTGTGAATGACAATCTAGGCGAGCTGACCAAATCCACGGACCTCAGCCGTTACGTTCTGTAACAAAGCCCGGCCGGATTTTGCCATCTGCCATCAAGGTATGGCTGGACGCCGGGCCGGAATTGGGTAGCGTGGGCACAAAACCTCATTGGGACGACTGTGCTGCGCTATCTAATCATCTGTGTGACCCTGTTGTCGCTGTCCGCTTGCGTGGATCGGTCTGTTACTGAAACGGTGCCCGACGCGTTGAGGGTCGGCACACCGGCTACCGTCTTTGCGACCACCACGCGCGCCAAAGAAGCCGACGGAACATACGGATCCAGACGGGCCGAGGCGCTGCGGTATCTGGAGCTGACCGTTTCCATCCCACCATCGCATACGCCCGGGACGCTGAACTTTTCATACGCGAACCCCAACCCCAACAAGCAGTTTGTTGTGGCGGACGTCACCGAGTACTCGGGACCGCAGGAACTGAAATCTCGTCTGCGCGGGGTCGAGGACGTAATCATCTTTGTTCATGGGTATAACGCCACGCAAACCGAAACAGCTTTCCGCGCCGCGCAACTGAGCCACGACATCGGAATTCCCGGGACAACCTTCATCTATTCCTGGCCCAGCAAGGGCAGTGGAACAGGATATGCCTATGATCTGGACAGTATGCTGTTTGCACGCGATGGGCTTGAAAGCACCATTCGCAACCTCAAAGCGATGGGTGTGCGCCGGGTGATCCTTATGGCGCATTCGATGGGCGGCGCCTTGTCGATGGAGATGATGCGACAGGCCGAACTGCGCGAACCTGGCTGGTCCCGGCGAAATCTGGAAAGCGTAATCCTGATATCCCCGGACCTGGATGTGGATCTGTTCCGGTCGCAGATGGACAGCATCGAATCTCCGCCCGATCCATTCATAGTGATGGTGTCAAAAAAGGATAAGATCCTGAACCTTTCCGCCCGGCTGCGCGGCACTGCGGACAGCCAGCGGTTGGGCAATATCAGTTCGGTCGAAGCGCTGGCCGAATATCCGATCAGTGTCATCGACACCACGGCGTTCAGCAGTGATGCCGGATCGTCGCATTTCGTGGCCGCGACCTCTCCGGCACTGCTTGCCATCCTGAGTTCGGTCCGCCGCGTCAGCTCGACCTTTGGCCCGGATCGACCCGGTATCGACGTCATCGCGCCCCCAAGCACGCGTAACCCGGATGGCGCGACCGAGATCGTGCTGACAGAGACCGGGCAGGCGCAGGTCAGCTCTCCGTGACGCAGTTCAGGCTGCGCCAGTATCTGATCCAGAACGCAACCTGGCTGGGCGCGGGTGTTCTGCTGACCTTCCTGTCCAGCTTTGGGCAGACTTTTTTCATCTCGATCTTTGCCGGCGAAATCCGTGCCGAATTCGGGCTCAGCCATGGCGCTTGGGGTGGGATCTATTCGCTCGGCACCACGATGTCTGCCGTTGTGATGGTCTGGGCAGGTGGGTTGACGGATATATTCCGCGTGCGCGCCCTCGGGCCGTGGATATTGGCTGGACTGGTGGCGGCAGCGCTTGTCATGGCGCTGAATACCTGGGTTGTTCTGCTGCCGTTAGTAGTCTTCCTGCTGCGTCTGTTCGGGCAGGGGATGAGTACCCATATTGCCATGGTTGCCATGGCCCGTTGGTTTACCGCGACAAGGGGGCGGGCATTATCCATCGCGACAATGGGCTTTGCCGCCGGCGAAATTGTGCTGCCGCTCAGCTTTGTGGCGGCCATGACGGTAATGGACTGGAGGTGGCTATGGGTCGTCGCGGCGGGCATTACCGCGCTTGGTGTTCCGGTTTTGATACGCCTGCTTCGACAGGAACGCACACCGCAAAGCCTGGCCGAATCCTATTCTGCAACAGGAATGGAAGGGCGTCACTGGACGCGGAAAGAGGCGTTGTTCCATCCGTTGTTCTGGTTCATGGCGCCTGCGCTGATGGGGCCGTCAGCTTTTGTTACCGCATTTTTCTTTCACCAGGTCCATCTCGCAGAAATCAAAGGCTGGGCGCATATCCAGCTGGTGGCCCTTTTCCCCGCGTACACAGCCGCATCCATGCTGGCGATGTTTGCGTCCGGCTGGGCGTTGGACAAATGGGGCACGGCTCGGATGATGCCAACCTATCAACTGCCGATGGCTGTTGGATTTTCCGTCCTGTCACTTACAGCGTCAATCGGCGGTGCGGCTTTGGGACTGGTGATTCTGGCTCTCACCGTCGGGGCAAACAGCACTTTGCCCAGCGCGTTCTGGGCCGAGTTTTACGGAACCCGTCATATCGGTGCGATCAAGGCCATGGCCACGGCATTGATGGTTCTGGGGTCGGCGGTTGGGCCGGGATTGACCGGCGTCCTGATCGACACGGGTATCCCGCTGGAGACGCAATTCCTCTGGATCAGCGTTTTTTTTCTGTTGTCCTGTCTATCTGTCTGGGTTGGCGTCAGCCGCGCGGCGCGCAGCCTTTAGCGATTGCGTCGCAGATATACGTAATATGCGCCGTCACCACCATGGCTGATATGAGCTGGGGTCACCTGTAACACAGCCTGAGCCAGCGGCGGCAATGACAACCATTGCGGCACCTGATTGCGCAGAACCCCGCGTGGTGTAGGGATCGGGCCGGGCTCGTCCCGGTCCTTACCTTTGCCTGTGATCACCAGAACCAGACGCTTGCCGGACGCCTGCGCTGTCAGAATAAACCGAACCAGCGCAGGGTGGGCAGTGTCGACACGCATCCCGTGCAGGTCAATTTTGCCTTCAGGCTTCAGCTTGCCGCGCTTCATGCGGCCGAATGCCTTTGTGTCCATTTGCACAGGGCTGGTCCGCAGGCCTTCGGTGACGGAAGGTTTCAGGGTGTTTTGGGATGGCTTGACCTGAGCATTCTGCCCCAGCTCAAAAGCCTCGATCCGGGATTTTGGCGTTTTGGTTGGTTTCGGCTTGGGCAGCGTAACCGGATGTACGGTCTGAGGCAGTTCCGGGTGCAGCCGCTCTGCCTGTTTTGCCACCTTGCGCCACAGCTCGATCTCTTCAGCCGTCAGTTTGCGCCGGGACATCAGAATTCATCCGGCAACAGGGCATATGCGCGCTGGATCGGCAGCAGGACAACCATCCGGCCGGGATCTTTCAGGCGACCAGCGGCCTGACCGGCGTCATCTCCGGTACCAAAGAAGATATCAGCCCTTTGGGCCCCTTTTATGGCGGCTCCAGTGTCCTGTGCGATCATCAACCGCCGCAATGGCTCTTTGCCGTCCTTTTCGACCCAGACCGGGGCGCCCAATGGCGTGTAGGCCGGGTCCGCCGCGATACTGCGCATCGTGGTCACTGAACGGTTCATCGCACCCAACGGGCCGAACTCGGGCGCGACACGGGTAACCTCGCGGAAAAAGACATAGGATGGATTGTGGAACAACAACTCGGCCCCGGCCTCGGGGTTTTTGCGGACCCAGGCGCGGATCATCTGGGCGCTGACTTCATGCGCGCCCAACGCCCCGCGCCGCACCAGTTCCGCCCCAATGGATCGATAGGGATGCCCGTTCGCGCCACCATACCCGACCCGTAAGGCACTGCCATCCGGAAGGCGAATACGGCCCGAACCCTGAATCTGCAGAAAGAACAACTCGACCGGGTCGTCGACCCAGGCGATTTCCAACCCGCGCCCCTGCATCACATCCCCCGTCAGCAATTCCCGACGGCTGAGCCACTGCCCAACCTCGCGTGCCTCGGGCGGCATCTTGTAGAGAGGATAGCGGTACTTTTCAGACCGGGTTTTCGACCCATCCAGTTCAGGTTCGAAATACCCGGTAAACAGCGCGTCTTTACCGTCCTGGACCAGAACCGGTCGAAAAAACAGTTCGAAGAATGACCGTGCGGCGTCGGACTCATAAGTCCGGGCAACCGCGCACAGCGCTTGCCAGTCCGGATCATCCAGATCAGCGCAAGTGTTCAGAAAGACCGCAAGCGCGGCGCCGTGATCGTCCTTGGCCCAGCCGTCCAGATCTTCAAATGACAGAATGGACCGCGTCGCCTCGGCTCCGGCGGCGCTGGCGGCAGTCATGACAACCACCAGAAAAAGCGACCGGAGTGCGGCAATCATGCGTCCGTGGCAACAAGCAGCCAGTTCGGATCGTCCGAGCCCATGACACGGGCAAAGGTCCAGCTGTCCTTTTGGCGTTTGACGGTGTTGGGGCTGCCTTCGATGATATCGCCGCCGCGGTCGCGCACGACCGAGGTCAGTTCGCCCACGAATTTCATGGTGATCTCGGCCTCGTTTGTATCCTTGTCGAACTTCGCATCGGTCAGTGAGGTCTCCCGCACTCCGATGAATTCAGCTTCGATGGTCAGGCCCTTGTCTTCGCGGTCAGCCACGACGGAAACGAAAGTGTCAAAAACCTCTTCGGACAGGAAGGGTTGGATTTCGTCCAGATTGCCCCGTTCGAAACCCATCACGATCATCTCATACGCGCCGCGCGCACCCTGCACGAACTCGGTGACCGAGAATGCGGGCTCGACCCGTTTCATCGCGGCAAGCGTCTGCGCCTGTTCGCTGTCTTCGGGGACATGATCCGTGATGTCATGGTCCGGGCCGCCTTCGATCACCTCAAAGTCACGCCGCGACTTGTTCGCACCGGGCTGCTGCTGCAACGGCGGTTTTTCAAAACCTTCCCGCGTTCCAAGCACGCTTCTCAGGCGTAAAATCAGGAAAATGGCAATTCCGGCCAGCACCAGAAGCTGGATCAGGGGTGAATTCATTTTGTCCTCTTTTCAGAACCGAGACTTTGTACACGCGGCCTCATGCCACTATGTAGGTGACTGTTGATGGCAAGTCCACATCCCGGCCTATGGTAAAGGATAACGCAAATGTATCTGTTCTTGGCATTTTTATTGGTGCCGATCATCGAAATCGCCCTGTTCATTCAAGTCGGTGGATTGATTGGCCTGTGGCCAACGCTTGCGATTGTGGTTCTGACGGCTGTTCTGGGTACCGTTTTGGTTCGGACACAAGGTCGCATGGCATTGGCGAACCTTCAGCGATCCTTTGCCGAGCTGGATGATCCGACCGAACCGCTGGCCCATGGCGCGATGATCCTGTTGTCGGGTGTTTTGCTGCTGACACCTGGCTTTTTCACCGATGCGGTTGGATTTGCCTTGTTGATCCCCCGCATTCGCGTTGCAGTTTTCCGCTACCTCAAATCCAAGGCGACGATAACGCATTTCCAGATGGGAACTGGGGCACAATTCCGGTCGGGCGGTCAATCGTTCGATCAGGGCGACATCATCGACGGCGAATTCTCAGAGGTTCGGCCGCGCAAAGACCCTGCCAAGCCATCGAAATGGGTCGAAGGGCCGCACCAGCATTGAGGTGTCCCGCCCAACTTGGTAAGCAGTGGCGAAATTCATATTTGGAGTAGTTCCATGGCCGAAGAAGGCGCCACAGAAAACACCGCGGCCCAAGCCGCCCCGCAAGTTCAGATGCGCGTTCTGTCCCAGTTCGTGCGCGACATGTCTTTTGAAAACGTCATGGCACAGAAAGGCGTGTCGGGCGAGGTACAGCCAGAGATTGCCGTTCAGGTGAACCTGGATGCGAAAAAGCGCGCTGCGGATCATCAGTTCGAAGTTGCGATCAAACTGAACCTGAAATCCAAGGCCAAAGGGCTGGAAGACGTTCTGTTCCTGTTCGAGATCGACTATTGCGGTCTGTTCCACATCGAAGGTGTGCCGGAAGACCAGCTGCACCCGTTCCTGATGATCGAGTGCCCACGGATGCTGTTCCCTTTCCTGCGCCGCATCGTCAGCGACGTGACCCGCGATGGCGGCTATCCGCCAGTCAATCTGGACAACATCGACTTCGTTGCGCTGTACCGCAACGAGCTGATGCGCCGCCAGGCCGAACAGGCGCAAAAGACCGAAGCCTGATCGATTGACCCGCGCCGGGCCGAGGTCAGGCGCGGGTCCACAGGGCGTTTTCGCCCAGCTTTTCCACAAATTCCTGATGAGCGGCCTGTTCCTGTTCGGTGATCCGGCTGGGCAATGGTGTCGGGCGTGGTGCCGGGCGCCAGTCGACTTCGCCGCCTGACGTTCCAGTGGCCACAGACGACAGTCCGAAGTCCGGCTGGCGACCGCCAATCAGTTCCAGATAGACCTCGGCCAGAATTTCCGAGTCGAGCAAGGCTCCGTGCAAGACCCGGTTCGAATTGTCGATCCCGAACCGCCGGCACAAGGCGTCAAGCGAGGCGGGTGAGCCGGGGAATCGTTTGCGTGCGATGGCCAGTGTGTCGATGGCCTGATCCATCGGGATCAGCGGGACGCCCATCCAACTCAATTCGGCATTCAGAAACTTCATGTCGAACGAGGCGTTGTGGATCACCAGCTTCGCGTCACCGACAAAATCGCGGAATCCCTGGCCGACCTTGGAAAAGACCGGTTTGTCTTTCAGCGTGATTTGCCCCGGCTCCGCAGGGCGGGGTGGGTCCAGCAGGTCGGGGCCAATACCATGCACGCCGAATGCCTCTTCCGGCATAGAACGTTCGGGATTGATGTAGACGTGATAGGTTTCACCGGTGGCGACATGGTTCCAAAGTTCGACGGCGCCGATTTCAACGATCCGGTCACCGCTTTCAGGATCGAACCCCGTGGTTTCGGTATCCAATACTATTTCACGCATCCGCCATTCCCGCCCTGATCTGCCTGACCACATTTTGCACCTGCACGCGGGCGTGGTCCAGCGTATCCGTCACGATCACAAAATCCGACCGCGCGCATTTTTCGTTGTTCGGCATTTGCTTGTCGCGGATCTGTTCGAACTGGGTTTCGGTCATGGTTCCGCGCTCCATGACCCTGCGTTTTTGTTCGTCTGCCGGGATCGATACACAGGCCACTGCATCCATCGCCGCATCGCCGCCGGTTTCGAATAGCAATGGAATGTCGAACACCAAAATATCAGCCGCTGCATTTTCGCGAAACGCAGCACGGTCTGCCGCTACCAACGGATGCACAATCGCTTCGATTGTCTTCAGAGCCTCAGCATCGGACGCGATAATCGTCTTAAGCGCGGTCCGGTCGACGGCACCATCTACGATGGCCGATGGAAAAGCCGCTGACATCGGATCGATTGCCGCGCCGCCCCTGGAATACACCCTGTGCACCGCCGCATCAGCATCCCAAAGCGCGCAGCCTTCGTCCACGAACATTTGTGCGGTGGTGCTTTTTCCCATCCCGATCGAGCCTGTCAGGCCAAGCGCGAAACTCATGCCAGCGCCGCCGCGCGAGTTTCCGAATCCACCTCGGGGCGCAATCCAAACCAGCGTTCGAACCCCGGAACCGCCTGGTGCAACAACATGCCCAAACCATCCACCGTGGTGCATCCGGCCTCTTCGGCCTGTGCCAGCAGATGCGTTTTCAACGGCACGTAGACCAGATCGGTTACAACGGCACCGGGCTGCAAACCGTCCAAAGGCACGCGCAGTTCCGGCTGACCCTGCATTCCAAGTGACGTAGTGTTGACCACAAGCTCGGCTTCTTCGATGACATTCCCCGCTTGAACCCAGTCGACCACAGTAATCCGCTGACCGAATTCCTCTTTCAGGTGATCAGACCGGGTGCGGGTGCGATTGGTCAGCAGAATTTCGGGCACACCGGCCTGTGCCAGTGCGTGCAGAACAGCGCGCGCCGCTCCGCCGGCACCAAACACCACTGCCGGACCGTCTTTTGGGTTCCAGTCCGGCGCACCGCTGCGCAGGTTTTCCATGAACCCGTAGCCGTCTGTGTTGTCAGCGTGGATCGAGCCATCTTCACGAAACACCAATGTGTTTGCCGCACCGATGACAGACGCCCGGTCCGACACATGATCGGCCAGACGCAATGCCGCTTCTTTATGTGGCACGGTCACATTGGCCCCGACAAAGCCGGCCTTTGGCAATGTACGCAATACCACCTCAAGATCGGCGGAGGCCACATCCATCGGAATGTAATGCCCCACCAAATCGTAGGTTTTCAACCAATGCCCATGCAGTTTCGGCGATCTGGAATGTGCAACAGGATGTCCGATCACTCCGGCCAGGGGGATGCGGTGGTCCGTCATTGATCAATCACTCCGTTAACGGCCAGGAAATTGAGAAGCTCCAACAGGGGCATACCCAAGACGTTAAAATAGTCGCCGTCAATGGTGGCGAACAACCGGACACCTTCTTCTTCCAGCTTATAAGCACCGACGGCATGACGAATACTGTCCCAGTTCCGCGCCACGTAGT
This sequence comes from Ruegeria sp. HKCCD9138, assembly GCF_057220975.1. NCBI lineage: Bacteria > Pseudomonadati > Pseudomonadota > Alphaproteobacteria > Rhodobacterales > Roseobacteraceae > Ruegeria > Ruegeria sp. HKCCD9138. Next base: position 367,070 of record NZ_JBWVAZ010000002.1, read on the forward strand.
CACGCAGATAGGCATCCGAACTGACGCGCATCCGCAATCGAACCTGCCCGACATGCCGCCAGAGGGGTTCACCATTCTGATAGATGACGGCCGCAGACAACAACATGTGCCGCTTGCCCCGCATCGCCTTTAGCTGGGCCATCGCCTCTTCCGGTGTTTCAGGCTTGGACAAAACCTGCCCGTCGAAATCCAGAACCTGATCGCAGCCCAGCACCATGGCATCGGGAAACTTGTCACTGACCTTGCGCGCTTTCATTTCAGCCAGGGTGTCGGCAATATCGCGAGGTGAGGCGCCTTCGGCCAGCAAGGCTCGCTTGGCGGTGTCCTCGTCCACCCGGGCAGTCTGAACTGAAATCGGCACACCTGCATTTCGCAACAGTTGCGCGCGGATCTCGGACCCAGAAGCCAGGACAATGGGGACAGACATGTGGAAAACCCCGTGTGCAATTCGATGAACGTTCCGGGGTGGTTTGTATGGTTTTCTGGTTGACACGCAACCCGGGGAATTTCGCGAAAATCTTCTCCGAGTCGCTCGGATACTATCCAGTCGGGACAAGGATAAGTTCGGAATTCAGGATAACCGGGTTGTCCGAAGTTATTCCCGGAATTATCCCCATGACCTTGGTAATTTTCCCAGCTTATCATATTGTTTTTATAATCAAATTTTTGATTTCAACAGAATCGCTATCTGGCCGAAAAGTGTTGTTCTTCCTGGGGAAAAGTGTTGGGTAAAAAAGTAATCCACGGTTTTTCTCCTCCCAACAAAACCATCATCCTTTTTCTTTTCTATTTTTTTTATTAGGGAGGGTCAGGCCAAGTCGGAAACCGAAATGACGGATCTACTATTCACGCTGTACCCATGGGTGAAGTCCCTGCACATCATGGCCGTCATTTCGTGGATGGCCGGGCTGTTCTACCTGCCCAGACTATTCGTTTATCATGTAGAAAAGGCGCAGGCGGTCGACGGGGCGCAGGAAATCTTCCTGGAAATGGAGGAGAAGCTGCTGCGTGTGATCATGCGACCGGCGATGATTGCGGCGTGGGTCTGCGGTCTGATCATGGTGTTCACGCCGGGTATCGTCGGGTGGGACTGGAGCTGGCCCTGGGTGAAGGGCGCGGCCGTGATCGGGATGACATGGTTCCATCACTGGCTTATGGCCCGTCGCAAGGATTTCCTGGAAGGCCGAAACACGCTCACAGGGCGCCAGTATCGCATGATGAACGAGGTTCCCACCATTTTGATGGTTGCCATCGTTCTGGCGGTCGTTCTGAAGTTCTGAGGGCCTATTTGACTCTGGCTTAATGGATGCGTATGTAACGCATAACACGCCCGTCCGGGCGGCGTATCTTCCATACTGAAATTCCACTTCGTGCCGCGCTGTACGCGGTGAAGGTATATATCATGACAACTGATGCCCTGAATCTGGCCGACCTGAAGGCCAAAAGCCCTAAAGACCTTCTGGCGATGGCCGAAGAGCTGGAGATTGAAAACGCCTCGACCATGCGAAAAGGCGAGATGATGTTCCAGATCCTGCGCGAACGCGCGGATGAGGGCTGGACTGTCGGCGGCGACGGTGTGCTTGAGGTTCTTCAGGACGGATTTGGCTTTCTGCGCTCGCCCGAAGCGAACTATCTGCCGGGTCCGGATGACATCTATGTCTCGCCCGACATGATCCGCCAGCATTCGTTGCGGACCGGAGACACGGTTGAGGGCGACATCAAAGCCCCGGATGAAAACGAACGCTATTTTGCGCTGACCAAAGTCACGAAGATCAATTTTGAAGAGCCTGAGAAGGCCAAACACAAGATTCTCTTCGACAACCTGACGCCATTGTATCCTGATGAACGCCTGAAGATGGAGATCGAGGATCCCACCATCAAGGACAAGTCAGCCCGTGTGATCGACTTGGTTTCGCCAATTGGTAAGGGTCAGCGTTCTCTGATCGTGGCGCCGCCGCGGACCGGTAAAACCGTGATCCTGCAAAACATCGCGCATTCGATCGAACAGAACCACCCAGAGTGCTACCTGATCGTTCTGCTGATCGACGAACGCCCGGAGGAGGTGACCGACATGCAGCGTTCGGTGAAGGGTGAGGTTGTGTCCTCGACCTTCGACGAACCGGCGACGCGCCACGTGGCCGTGTCGGAAATGGTCATCGAAAAAGCCAAGCGTTTGGTCGAACATAAACGAGATGTTGTTATTCTTCTCGATTCGATCACAAGACTTGGTAGGGCGTTTAACACCGTGGTTCCATCTTCGGGTAAAGTTCTGACCGGTGGTGTGGACGCAAATGCTTTGCAACGACCAAAGCGGTTCTTTGGTGCGGCACGGAACATCGAAGAGGGCGGATCGCTGACCATCATTGCCACCGCCCTGATCGACACCGGCAGCCGGATGGACGAGGTGATTTTCGAAGAATTCAAGGGCACCGGTAACTCGGAAATCGTTCTGGATCGCAAGATTGCAGACAAACGTGTGTTCCCGGCGATCGATATCCTCAAGTCCGGTACCCGGAAAGAGGACCTGCTGGTCGACAAGGGCGATCTGGCCAAGACTTTCGTTCTGCGCCGGATTCTCAACCCGATGGGAACCACCGACGCAATCGAGTTCCTGTTGTCCAAGCTGAAACAGACCAAGACCAATTCCGAGTTCTTCGACTCGATGAATACCTGATACGGTCTTGTAACCGACGCGAGGCCTTCGAATGGATACGATATTCGCCTTGGCCAGCGCACAAGGCAAAGCTGGTGTTGCGGTCATCCGCTTGTCCGGCCCACAGGCGCATTCGGCCGCAGATGAAATTACCGGTGGCGATCTGCCGCCGCGCGGAATGTGCGTGCGCAGTTTTCGGGCTCGGGACGGGTCGAAACTGGATGACGGTCTGGTCCTGACTTTTGAGGCTCCGGCCAGCTTCACAGGCGAAGATGTGGCTGAGTTTCAAATTCATGGCAGTACTGCCTCGATCAACGCTGTGCTTCGGACCCTGTCGGAATTCGAAGATCTTCGACTGGCAGAGCCGGGTGAGTTCACGCGCCGAGCCTTGGAGAACGGCAAGATGGACCTGGCGCAGGTCGAGGGGCTGGCCGATCTGATCGATGCGGAAACCGAGGCGCAGCGTGTTCAGGCGCAAACGATCCTCGCTGGTGCCTTGGGTGAGCTGGCGGAACGATGGCGCCGTGATCTGATCCGGGCGGCGTCTTTGCTGGAAGCCGTGATCGATTTTGCGGATGAGGACGTTCCGACGGATGTAACGCCGGAAGTCCGTGAACTGATCGCGGGCGTTGTGGCTGATCTTGAGCGAGAGGCCGCGGGTGTGAAGATTGCGGAACGCATTCGCACCGGCTTCGAGGTTGCAATTGTCGGGCTGCCAAACGCGGGGAAATCCACGCTTTTGAATGCATTGGCCGGGCGTGAAGCTGCCATTACGTCTGAATATGCAGGGACAACGCGCGATGTCATTGAAGTTCGCATGGACCTTGCTGGACTACCCGTAACACTGCTGGATACGGCCGGGTTACGACAGACAGACGATCATGTCGAAAATCTGGGAATCGAGCTTGCCAGAAAGCGCGCCATGTCGGCCGATTTGAGGGTCTTTCTGACGGAATCGCTGGACGGGCTGGGCATTCCTGCTCAGGACGGTGACATCCAGGTCCTTCCAAAGTCCGACTTGAGAGACAGGTCAGTCGGTGGAATTTCCGGTAAAACCGGGCAGGGCATCGATCAGCTTATTTCAGATATATCGCAGAAGCTGAGCACGCGAACCACTAGATCTGGTATAGCGACGCGGGAACGCCACAGAGTAGCAATGCAAAAGGCATTGCAGGCGCTTGGCGCGGCGCAGAATATTCTGGAATCGGGCCCGGACATGTATGATATCGCGGCGGAAGAGCTGAGAACAGCAATCCGGGCGCTTGAATCTCTGGTAGGCAGAATAGACGTGGAAACACTTCTGGATGAAATATTCGCAAGTTTCTGCCTTGGAAAATGAGGAGTGTTTCACGTGAAACATTCGAAGTTTGATGTTGTTGTCATCGGTGCTGGCCATGCCGGGGCAGAGGCCGCACATGCCGCCGCCCGTATGGGTGCGACTACGGCTTTGGTGACATTGTCCGAAAAGGACGCCGGTGTGATGTCCTGTAATCCGGCGATTGGCGGCCTGGGCAAAGGGCACCTTGTTCGCGAGATCGATGCACTGGACGGCGTCATGGGGCGGGTCGCGGACGAGGCAGGAATTCAGTTTCGCTTGTTGAACCGTCGAAAGGGCCCGGCCGTTCAAGGACCGCGGGCACAAGCGGACCGGGCATTATACCGATCAGCAATGCAAAAGAGGACATCAGAGCAATCCAACCTGACAATTGTCACCGGCGAAGTTGTGGATTTCTTGATGTCCGGTGACGCTGTAACAGGTGTGGCGCTAAGCGATGGATCAGAAATTCCTGCGTCAGCGGTCATCCTGACATCAGGGACGTTTTTGCGTGGCGTGATCCACATTGGCGATGTCTCACATTCCGGGGGTCGAATGGGTGACCGCCCATCGGTAAAGCTGGCCGAACGTCTGGATGCGTTTGATCTTCCTATTGGCCGCTTGAAGACAGGCACGCCACCAAGACTGGATGGCCGGTCGATTGATTGGGATGTTCTTGAAAGGCAGGAGGGTGACGAAGTACCCACGTTATTTTCCTTTTTGTCCAAGACTGTAAGCGCCCCTCAGATCGCGTGCGGTATTACACACACAAATGCAAGAACACATGAGATCATCGAAAAAAACCTGGCGCGATCAGCCATGTACGGCGGTCATATTGACGGAATAGGCCCAAGATACTGCCCGTCGATCGAAGATAAGATCGTACGCTTTGCCGACAAAGAATCTCATCAGATCTTCCTGGAGCCAGAAGGGGTTAGTGACCACACCGTGTACCCTAATGGGATCTCGACGTCGTTGCCGCAGGACGTTCAGATTGAGTATGTTCAGTCCATCAAGGGGCTTGAAAACGCCAAGATTCTGCAGCCGGGATATGCCATTGAATACGACTATGTAGATCCTCGTAGTCTGACTTCTTCGCTCTCTCTTTCTGATGTCCCGGGGTTATATCTTGCGGGTCAGATCAATGGCACCACTGGATATGAGGAAGCCGCGGCACAAGGTCTTGTTGCTGGCTTGAATGCCGCTCTGGCTGCGCAGGGGCGGGAACCGGTCCATTTTACTAGGGCCGACAGCTATATCGGCGTGATGATCGACGATCTGACCACCCGCGGTGTTGCAGAACCCTATCGTATGTTTACATCCAGGGCCGAGTTTCGGCTTTCCCTAAGGGCTGACAATGCCGATCAGCGGTTGACCCCCATTGGCATACAGCTGGGATGTGTCGGTGACCGCCGACATCAGGTGTTTCGTGAAAAGATGGACAGGCTGAGTGCAGTAAAATCCAGGCTGACATCGCAAAACTACACGCCAAAAGAAATCCGTTCCGCCGGGATTTCTGTAAATCAGGACGGTAACCGCAGAGATGGAATGGCCATCCTTGCGTTTCCTGACGTGTCTTTTGAAGACCTTGTGCCCTTGATTCCGGAATTGTACGAAACCGATGACGAAACCCGACGCCAAATAGAACGCGATGCGCTTTACGCCAATTACATCGAACGCCAACAACGGGATGTGGAAGCGATGAAAAGGGATGAGGCTCATGCGATTCCAGCGAACTTCGATTATTTTGCGCTGGATGGCCTTTCGACGGAAATGAAGCAGAAATTGTCCAGCGCCAAACCGGCCAATATAGCTCAGGCCAGTCGAGTAGAAGGCGTTACTCCGGCCGCGCTGACACTGGTTTTGGCCCGGTTGCGACGCGATCAGAAAGTTCGCAAGGCATGAAATCGGAAAATGGCCCGGATTCTGTCGATCTGAATGTTTCACGTGAAACATTCGAGCGCCTGGAGCTGTATGCCGAACTGGTGAAGCGGTGGAACCCCAAAATCAATTTGGTGTCACGCAACAGTTTGCAGGAATTGTGGACGCGGCACATACAGGATTCGATCCAGGTTTACCGGTGTGCTGGTCCAGCGGCCCATTGGGTCGATCTGGGCAGTGGGGGCGGCTTTCCGGGGCTGGTTTGCGCCATTATCGCAATCGAGGAAGCGCCGGAAACGAAATTTACCCTTGTTGAAAGCGATCAGCGTAAATCCGCGTTCCTGAGGAACGTGGTTCGCGAGTGCAAGGGGAATTGTGCTGTTGTTTCACGGCGTATTGAAGCGATAGATCCTTTGAACGCCGACATATTATCGGCGCGCGCGCTGGCGGATTTGAAAACACTATTCTCCTTTTGCGACAGACATTTAAGCAATTCCGGAACAGCATTGTTGCCGAAAGGCGAAAGCTGGGAAAAAGAGATGGCGGACGCGCGCGAAGAATGGCAATTTCAAGCGGAAGCAATTACAAGCATAACCGAGCCCCAGGCCGTCATTCTGAAGATCAAAGGAGTCACACGTGGTTGATCTGTCTCGTCCTTCAGGTCCCCGGATAATCGCGGTTGCCAATCAGAAAGGCGGAGTTGGAAAGACAACAACAGCAATCAACCTGGCAGCCGGGCTAGCAGAAGCAGGATGCAAAGTTCTGGTGGTCGATCTGGACCCGCAGGGCAACGCATCTACCGGGTTGGGGATCGATGATCGCGATTGGACAACTTACGACTTGCTTCTCGATGATGCCCCTCTGGAAGCGGTGGTACAGGACACCGAAATCGAGAACCTTATGGTCGTCCCGGCGACGGTTGATCTGAGTTCGGCAGATATTGAACTGATTTCAAACGAGAAACGCAGTTATCTTTTGCATGATGCGTTGCGCCAGACTGCAATCGACGCCTTTGGTCTGGACTTTGTGCTGATCGACTGCCCGCCGTCGCTGAACTTGCTGACCGTCAACGCGATGGTTGCTGCGCATTCCGTTCTGGTGCCGTTGCAAAGTGAGTTCTTTGCGTTGGAAGGGCTTTCACAACTGATGCTGACCATTCGCGAGGTCCGTCAGACGGCGAATCCGGACCTGAGAATCGAAGGTGTTGTGTTGACCATGTATGACAACCGCAACAACTTGTCCCGTCAGGTTGAAAAAGACGCGCGTGACAATCTGGGTGAGATGGTATTTAAAACCAAGATACCCAGAAATGTGCGGGTCAGTGAGGCTCCGTCCTATTCCTTACCCGTTTTGCAGTACGATTCTGGGTCGCTGGGTGCGATGGCTTATCGGCATTTGGCACGCGAAGTCATGTACAAGAATAACAAAGTAGCCGTCTAAGCGGCCGTCAGGAGGGCGAAGTGAACGCCAAAAAAGGCAAACCCAGAGGATTGGGGCGGGGATTGTCCGCATTGATGGCGGATGTAACGACTGAAGTGGATGGCTTGGCGCCGACCGAGCCGCGCCGACCCGATCTGAAAGTTCCGATTGAAAAACTGCGGGCGAACCCGGACCAGCCGCGCCGCACATTTTCGCAAGAGCAGTTGGATGAACTTGCCGCGTCGATCAAGGAAAAAGGTATTATCCAGCCTTTGATTGTCCGCAGTGTCGACGGCGGCCAATATGAAATCGTTGCGGGCGAGCGCCGCTGGCGCGCGGCACAGATGGCGCAACTGCATGACATCCCGGTTATCGTTCGGGATTTCGATGATACCGAGGTCCTCGAAGTCGCCATTATCGAGAATATTCAGCGCGCTGATCTGAATGCAGTAGAAGAGGCGGCTGGCTATAAGCAGCTAATGGACCGATTTGGTCACACCCAGGAAAAGATGGCCGAAGCCTTGGGTAAAAGCCGCAGTCATATCGCCAACCTGTTGCGCCTGCTGTCTTTGCCGATGGACGTGCAAGCTTTGGTGATCGAAGGTAAACTGTCCGCCGGACATGCGCGTGCGCTTATTACAGCCGAGGATCCGTCCGCACTGGCGAAAAAGGTCGTGCGCGACGCCCTTTCGGTTCGCGCAACAGAGAATTTGGTCAAGAAGCAACAGCAATCGAATTCAGACCAGCCTGCACCGCGGTCGAGAAACCTGAATGCCGGAAAGGATGCGGACACGCGCGCGCTGGAAAAGGACCTGTCCGCAATTTTGGCGATGAAAGTGGCTATTAATCATAAGGCCGGCAGCGAGACGGGACAGGTCGTGCTGACATATGAAAATCTTGATCAACTGGATGACTTGTGCGCCAAGCTCAGCCGTTAGGGCGGGTCCAGATAAAAATCATTACCGCGCTCAAAACGAATGCCTGAATAATCAGAACATGCGTAGGAGCGGAAAACAGTACCGACAAACCAAAGACGGCGGCAACGGACAGCGTTGCCGCCTTTTTTGCAGCAGGTCGAATAGCGCCGGAACTCTGCCAGTCCAATATCAAGGGGCCGAAAGCAGGGTGCGTGATCAGCCAGTTGTGCAGCCGAGATGAGGACCGCGCGAAAAAAAACGCGGCCAGCAACAGAAATGGAACTGTCGGCAGCAGGGGCAGAGCAATCCCGACCGCAGCAAGCGCTACGCAGACCAACCCCAATCCGGCCCAGAGATAATGCATCATCTACTCCAACAGTTCCCGGATCACTGCGTTCAGCACGGCGCGGCCGTTTGCCGTAGCCATCAATCGCCCGTTTTGGCATTGAATCATGCCCAATTCAGTCAGATGCTTCAGTTTGGGCTGGGGTAGTGTGCGACCGGAAAGCCTGGTAAATCTGTCAATATCTAGTCCCTCTGTGATCCGCAAACCCATCATAAGGTATTCGTTTGCCTGATCATCTGTGGGCAATGACGCCCGCGCTTTTTCACCGTTTCCCTGCGAAACCGCATCCAGCCAACGCTGTGGATTAAGGTGGGTTTCCGTTGCATATTTGTGCCCGTCCAGCGTGATCCGACCATGAGCACCGGGACCAATTCCAAGATAGTCCCCATACCGCCAATAGATCAGATTGTGTTGCGACTCCGCGCCGGGTAGCGCGTGATTGGAAATCTCGTAGGCGGGCAAGCCGTGTGCTTCGCAAATTTCCTGGGTCGCCAGGTACATATCCGCCGCGTTGTCATCTTCCGGTAAGCCTCGCAGCTTACCGACCGCATAGCGATCACCAAACGCGGTGCCTTCTTCGATGGTCAGTTGGTAAAGGGATAGGTGATCGATCGCCATTGAAAGTGCATCACCTAACTCAGCCTGCCACGCATCCAGTGGTTGATGTTGCCGGGCATAAATCAGATCAAAACTGACACGGTCGAAGCAGTTTCGCGCGATGTCAAAGGCCGAGCGGGCCTCTGCCACAGTGTGTATACGGCCCAGACGGCGTAAGTCTTCGTCATTCAGCGCCTGAACGCCCATCGAGATGCGGTTGACCCCCGCGTCGCGATAGGCGGCGAACCGTCCGGCTTCGACCGAACCGGGGTTCGCTTCGAGCGTGATTTCCATGTCATTGGCCGGTCGCCAATGGGTGCGGGCCTGGGCAATGATCGCGTCAACGGTTTCGGGGGCCATCAAAGAAGGCGTGCCGCCGCCAAAGAATATCGTGTTCAGAACGCGGCCGCGTGTTTCTGCTGCGGACCGCTCCAGTTCACTCAGATACGAGTTAAGCCATTGTTTTTGATTAATAGTTTTTGACACATGGCTGTTAAAGTCGCAATAAGGGCATTTGGCCTCGCAAAAGGGCCAATGCACGTACAGGCCAAAGCCCCCGTTGCGCCAATCATCCGCCAAAGCAGCCCTTCACGAACATCTCAACCGCGCGGCCGCGATGGCTGATCTTGTTCTTTTCCCAGCGATCCATCTCGGCATAAGTAATGTCATAGCCGTCAGGGACAAACATCGGATCATAACCAAAGCCACCCTCACCGCGAATGGGCCAGATCAGATGACCGGGGGCGATGCCTTCGAATACTTCGTCGTGACCATCAGGCCAGGCCAGCACCAGCGTACTGCGGAACTGAGCGGTGCGCGGATGGGTTGCGCTTTTTGCCTCGAGTTCGTTATGGGCGCGGGTCATGGCCATCAGGAAATCCCGGCCATTGCCCGTTTCGGCCCAATCGGCCGTGTATACGCCTGGCGCTCCGTCCAGCGCGTCGATGGTGATTCCGGAATCGTCCGACAGGGCGGGTAGGCCAGTGGCCTTGGCTGCGGCATGCGCTTTGATACGTGCATTGCCGACGAAGGTGTCCTCGGTTTCCTCCGGTTCGGGAAGATCCATTTCACCTGCGCCAACTACTGTCACGCCATAAGGTTCGAGGAGATGCTCCATCTCCTCGAGCTTGCCCTTGTTATGCGTGGCCACCAGTAACTTGTCGCCCTCGAACTTGCGGGTCATGCGGTGGCGGCCTTTTGCGCGGCGGCCAGTTCGGCCACGCCTTTTTCCGCCAAATCCATCAATTGATCCATTTGGCTGCGGCTGAAGACCGAGCCTTCCGCCGACATCTGCACTTCGATCAGTTTTCCGGAACCGGTCATGATGAAGTTGCCGTCAACGCCGGCTTCGCTGTCTTCCGGGTAATCCAGATCCAGCACAGGCTGACCCGCATAGATTCCACAAGAAACCGCAGCAACAGGGTCTAATAAGGGATCCGAGATCACGTCGCCCGCTTTCATCAGTTTGTTGACCGCCAGACGCAACGCGACCCAGCCGCCGGTGATCGAGGCGCAGCGGGTGCCGCCATCGGCCTGGATCACATCGCAGTCCACGGTGATCTGACGCTCTCCCAATGCGACCCGATCGACACCGGCGCGCAAGGCGCGGCCGATCAGGCGCTGAATTTCCACGGTGCGACCGCCTTGCTTGCCAGAGGCCGCCTCGCGACGCATTCGCGTGTTGGTCGCGCGCGGCAGCATCCCGTATTCGGCGGTGACCCAGCCCAGCCCGGATCCCTTGATGAAAGGCGGCACGCGATCCTCGATCGTGGCGGTGCACAGCACATGGGTGTCGCCCATTTTGATCAGGCAGGAACCTTCGGCGTGTTTGGTGAACTCCGTTTCGATTGAAACGTCGCGCATTTCGCTTAAATCTCGTCCAGAGGGTCGCATGGAAAATCCTTTGTTTGCTGGCTTGGGGATAACGCTGCCTGCTGTCGTGATGCAACCCCGATTGACCTTTCACATGCCTGCTATTTAATGACGGACCAGCAGGGGAACGCCGATGAGCGAAGCGAAGAAAATTCTGGACGAGATGAATGACCGGTCGCGGGAAGTGTTCCGGCTGATCGTCGAGAGCTATCTGGATAGCGGCGAACCGGTCGGAAGCCGCACCCTGACGCGCACCCTGTCGGAAAAAGTCAGCGCCGCAACTGTGCGAAATGTGATGCAGGATCTGGAGTTTCTCGGCCTTCTCGACAGCCCGCATGTCAGCGCAGGTCGTGTGCCAACGCAGATGGGTCTGCGGATGTTTGTCGACGGTTTGCTCGAAGTCGGCGATCTAGGTGAGGATGACAGGCAGAAACTTGACGAAACACTAGGCTCTAACGCTGGTGATGTTGGCGAAATGCTTGATCGCGTCGGATCGGCGTTGTCTCATGTGACGCACGGCGCCTCATTGGTTTTGACACCCAAGCACGAATCCGAAATCAAACATATCGAGTTCGTTTCGCTTGGCCACGACCGCGCATTGGTGGTTCTGGTCTTTGCAGATGGGCATGTTGAAAACCGCCTGTTCACACCGCCGCCGGGGCAGACGCCCAGTTCGATGCGCGAGGCTGCAAACTTCCTGAACGCGTTGATCGAAGGGCGGACTTTGAGTGAAGTACACCGCCAGATGCAAACTCAGATCGCCGCGCGCAAGCAGGAGATCGATAATTTGGCGCGCGAGATGGTGGATAGCGGGATCGCTGCCTGGGACGGCGGCGAATCCGACTCGGCCCGGCTGATCGTGCGGGGGAGGGCGAATCTGTTGGGCGAAACCGGTCAGGAGGAAGAGCTTGATCGGATTCGTACACTATTTGACGATCTGGAACGCAAGCGGGACATCGCAGAATTCCTCGAATTGACCGAAGAAGGCGAGGGTGTGCGAATTTTTATCGGCTCCGAGAACAAACTTTTCTCACTTTCGGGTTCCTCTTTGGTGGTGTCTCCATATATGAACGCTGATCGAAAGATAATCGGTGCGGTCGGGGTCATCGGGCCCACGCGTCTGAATTATGGACGGATCGTGCCAATCGTGGATTATACGGCGCAACTGGTCGGCAAGCTGATATCCGATCGGAGCTAGAGGGTAAGAGATGGCAGAGCCCAAGAACGAAGATTTTCTGGACGACATTGCAACCGCCGAGGCGGAAGAGCTGGCAGAGGAACTGGCAGAGATCAGCGAAGAAGCGCTTGAGATCGACGCACTGCGCGCTGAGCGGGATGATTACAAAGACAAGTTCATGCGTGCGCTGGCGGATGCCGAAAACGCGCGCAAGCGCGGCGACAAGGCCCGCCGCGATGCTGAACAGTATGGCGGATCGAAACTGGCCCGCGACATGCTGCCGGTTTATGACAATATGAAACGCGCGCTTGAAGCTGCAACCGACGAGCAGAAAGAGGTTGCCGCTGGTCTGATTGAAGGTATCGAGCTGACGATGCGCGCGTTGAAAGACGTGTTTCAAAAACACGGGATCGAAGTGATCACGCCCGAGGTCGGCGATCGGTTCGACCCGAATATTCACGAAGCGATGTTCGAAGCGCCAGTGCCTGGCACCCGTGCGGGCGACATCATTCAAGTTTCGGCAGAAGGGTTCATGTTGCATGACCGTCTGCTGCGTCCCGCGCAGGTTGGCGTGTCGTCGACACCAGCGAGTTGAAACGCGCCTGAGGGCGCGTGCCTTCGGCGAGAGTATTTTTAAAAAGATGAAGGGGCGGTCAGGTTTTGGCCGCCTCTTTCAATTTGTAGATCAGGTCGAGGGCTTCGCGCGGTGTGAGTTCGTCGGGTAAGATTTCGGCCAGCATTTCTGTCACCGGTGAGGCTTTGGGTGCTGGCGGCGGCGGGGGTGGCGCGGCTGAGAAAAGGGGCAGATCGTCGATCAGGGCTTTTTGCTTGCCACCTTCACGTTCGGTTTTTTCCAGCTGATCCAACACAATACGGGCGCGCTCGACCACCGAGGCAGGCAACCCCGCCAATTGGGCGACCTGAACACCGTAAGATCGGTCGGCGGCGCCCTTGTGAACCTCGTGCAGGAAGATGACCTCACCTTCCCATTCCTTGACTGCGACCGTGGCGTTTTCGACGCCCTCCAGATTACCGGCAAGGGCGGTGAGTTCGTGATAGTGCGTGGCGAACAGGGCGCGGCATTGGTTGGTGGCGTGCAAATGTTCGAGAGTGGCCCAGGCGATGGACAAGCCGTCATAAGTTGCGGTGCCGCGCCCGATTTCGTCGAGGATGACGAGAGCGCGATCATCTGCCTGGTTCAGAATGGCTGCGGTTTCGACCATTTCGACCATAAAGGTCGAGCGCCCGCGGGCCAGATCATCCGACGCTCCGACGCGGCTGAACAACTGGCTGACCAAACCGACGCGTGCATTTTCCGCCGGGACATAGCTTCCCATCTGGGCCAGAAGGGCGATCAGAGCATTCTGCCGAAGGAAGGTCGATTTACCGGCCATGTTGGGGCCGGTCAGTAACCAGATGGCGGCACCCTGATCCGCGCTCAGATCGCAGTCATTGGCGATGAAGGCATCGCCGCTCTGCTGGCGCAGCGCCTGTTCCACGACCGGATGGCGCCCGCCCTGAACGTCAAAGGCGCGCGAGGCATCGACTTGGGGGCGGCACCAGTTCTCTCCACGCGCGAGATCGGCCAGCGCGGTGGTCAGGTCGAGTTCGGCCAGCCCTCGGGCAGCTTGGTTGAGGCGGGCAGCGAGGGTCAAAATCTCGCTTGATAGCCTTTGATAGAGCCGCTTTTCAATCTCAAGCGCCAGATTGCCCGCATTCAGGATGCGGGTTTCGATCTCGGAGAGTTCCACGGTGGTGAACCGCACCTGATTCGCCGTGGTCTGGCGGTGGATATATGTTTCGCTGAATGGTGGGTTCAACATTTTTTCGGCGTGGGTGGCTGTTGTTTCGATGAAGTAGCCCAGCACGTTGTTGTGTTTGATCTTCAGCGAGGCGATACCGGTGTGTTCCGCGTATTTCCTCTGGAACCCGGCGATGACCGAGCGGCCTTCGTCGCGCAGAGTACGAGCTTCATCCAGCTTCGCGTCAAAACCGGGCGCTATGAACCCGCCGTCACGCGCCAGCAGGGGTGGTTCGGCAATCAGAGCCTCGTCGAGAAGGCGCAAAAGGTCGTCGAAACCGACAAGGTTCTGAACAGCAGTTGCCAGTACGACAGGCAGATCCTGTTCCGCGCAAATCTCGGCAATAGCAGCGGCTTGCGTCAGACCATTGCGGATCGCTGCCAGATCGCGTGGGCCACCGCGGTCCAGCGACAGACGAGACAGGGCCCTGTCGAGATCGGGGATTTTGCGCAGGGCTTCGCGTAGGTCCGAGGCGGTCAGGCTGTCTTCGGCAGCGAATGAGACGGCATCAAGACGTGCATGGATCACGTCCAGATTGCGGGACGGGCTGGAGAGCCGCTGTTCAAGCAGCCGCGCCCCGCCGGGTGTGACGGTGCGGTCGACCACCGACAACAGCGATCCGGCCCGTCCGCCGGACAAAGACCGGGTCAGTTCCAGATTGCGGCGGGTGGCGGCGTCGATCTGGACGACGCGGTCCTCGGATTCCTTCAGCGGGGTTTGCAGCAGGGGCAGCTTGCCCTTCTGCGTGATCTCAAGGTAATCGATCAACGCGCCCATGGCAGAAGTTTCGGCGCGCCCGAAACTCCCAAATGCATCCAACGCGCTCACGTGAAACAGACCGCAGATGCGTTTTTCCGCCGCAGTGCTGTCGAAGCTCGCGCGCCCGATCGGAGTGAGCGAGATGCCCAGATCAACAACCTGTTCCTGCAATTTCTGCTCAACGCCATCGGCGACGATAAGTTCCGACGGGGCCAATCGTGCCAGTTCAGGACTGAGCCGGACCGGCGTCAAAGGCATCACGTGAAACGCCCCGGTCGAGATATCGGCCCATGCCAACGCGGCCTCATCCCGCACCTCGGCATAGGCGGCCAGAAAGTTGTGGCGGCGCGCTTCCAACAGCGCGTCTTCGGTCAGCGTTCCGGGCGTCACCAGACGCACGACATCGCGCCTTACCACCGATTTAGAGCCTCTTTTCTTCGCCTCAGCCGGGCTTTCCATCTGTTCGCACACGGCGACGCGAAAGCCTTTTCGGATCAGCGTCAGCAGGTAGCCTTCAGCCGAATGAACCGGTACGCCGCACATCGGAATGTCTGACCCATTGTGCTTTCCGCGTTTGGTCAGGGCGATGTCCAGCGCCTCGGCGGCGTTGACGGCGTCTTCGAAGAACATCTCGTAAAAGTCACCCATGCGATAAAACAGAAGGGCGT
Organism: Ruegeria sp. HKCCD9138; assembly: GCF_057220975.1. Taxonomy (NCBI): domain Bacteria; kingdom Pseudomonadati; phylum Pseudomonadota; class Alphaproteobacteria; order Rhodobacterales; family Roseobacteraceae; genus Ruegeria; species Ruegeria sp. HKCCD9138. The sequence goes on from NZ_JBWVAZ010000002.1 coordinate 382,476, forward strand.
CTGCATGGGCCTCTTTGATTTCGAGATATTGCGCCATCATCGGCGTGACTGTGGACAAGAGCGGCCCCCTTTTGGCGTATTCCGGGCGCGACCTTACAAATCCACCATCTGCTGCGAAAGGTGAAAAGTATTCTCGTTGAGGCGCGCGTCTGCCTGCGCTATGAGGCATCAGCCCCGAAGTCATGGAAACGACGTTTAAAATGCCCAAAGCGAAGATCACCAAAGAAGAGGCACTGGCCTTTCACCTCGACCCCACCCCCGGCAAGTGGGAGGTGCAGGCCACCGTTCCCATGACCACGCAGCGGGATCTGTCGCTGGCCTACAGCCCCGGTGTCGCTGTTCCATGTGAAGCCATCGCCGAAGCGCCCGAGACTGCCTATGACTATACCAACAAGGGCAATCTGGTGGCTGTGATCTCGAACGGGACCGCTGTGCTTGGTCTCGGCAACCTGGGTGCGCTGGGCTCGAAACCGGTGATGGAGGGCAAATCTGTTCTGTTTAAGCGGTTCGCCGATGTAAACTCGATCGATATCGAACTGGACACCGAAGATCCGGATGAGTTCTGCCGCGCTGTGCGCCTGATGGGGCCGACATTTGGCGGCATCAACCTGGAAGACATCAAGGCGCCTGAGTGTTTCATCATCGAACAGCGCCTGAAGGAAGAGATGGATATTCCGGTCTTCCACGATGACCAGCATGGCACGGCGGTGATCTGCGCGGCGGGTCTGATCAATGCGCTGCATATCTCAGGCAAGAAGATCGAAGATGTGAAGATCGTCCTGAACGGTGCAGGTGCTGCCGGGATCGCCTGTATCGAGCTGCTGAAAGCCATGGGCGCGAAGCATGAGAACTGTATCGTCTGTGACACGAAAGGCGTGATTTATCAGGGCCGGACAGAAGGCATGAACCAGTGGAAGTCGGCCCATGCGATCTCGACCAAGCTGCGCACGCTGGACGAGGCCATGAAGGACGCCGACGTGTTCCTGGGTGTTTCGGTCAAGGGTGCGGTCACGCAGGAAATGGTTGCCAGTATGGCCGACAATCCGGTGATTTTTGCGATGGCGAACCCCGACCCTGAGATCACTCCGGAAGAGGCACATGAGGTCCGCGTCGATGCCATCGTCGCCACGGGCCGCAGCGATTATCCCAATCAGGTCAATAACGTACTCGGCTTCCCCTACCTGTTCCGGGGCGCGCTGGATATCCATGCGCGCGCCATCAATGATGAGATGAAGATTGCCTGCGCCCATGCGCTGGCCCGTCTGGCGCGCGAGGATGTGCCGGATGAGGTCGCCATGGCCTATGGAAAGTCGCTGACCTTTGGTCGTGATTACATCATCCCGACCCCGTTCGATCCTCGCCTGATCCACCGCATTCCCCCCGCCGTGGCCAAGGCCGGCATGGACACGGGTGCGGCACGGCGTCCGATCATCGACATGGACGCCTACGAGCTGAGCCTGAAATCGCGCATGGACCCGACCGCCAGCATCCTGCGCGGCCTGAACGCCCGGGCCCGTGCAGCGCAAAGCCGGATGATCTTTGCCGAGGGCGACGATCCCCGCGTCTTGCGCGCAGCCGTGATGTATCAACGCTCGGGCTTTGGTAAAGCGCTGGTGGTAGGCCGTCCGGATGATGTGAAACAGAAGCTGGAAATAGCCGGTTTGGGCGACGCCGTACGCGAACTGGAAGTGGTGAACGCTGCCAACACAACGCATCTCGATATCTACAAGAGCTTTCTTTACGAGCGATTGCAGCGCAAGGGTTTCGACAGCAAGGATATCCACCGACTGGCCGCCCGCGACCGGCACGTTTTTTCCTCTCTGATGCTGGCGCATGGGCATGGCGACGGCCTTGTGACGGGCGCAACGCGCAAATCGGCACATGTACTGGATCGGATCAACCATGTCTTCGACGCAGATGCCGCCCATGGTGCGGCCGGAGTGACCGCCCTGCTGCACAAGGGACGGATCGTTCTGATCGGCGATACACTGGTGCATGAGTGGCCGGACGAAAACGATCTGGCCAATATCGCCGAACGCTCGGCCGCTGTGGCGCGTCACATGGGGCTTGAACCCCGTGTTGCTTTCGTCAGCTTTTCAACCTTCGGCTATCCGGTGTCGGAACGAGCCGAGAAGATGCACCGTGCGCCTGCCGTTCTGGATCAGCGCGGCGTCGACTTTGAATACGAAGGCGAGATGACCGTGGATGTGGCCCTGAATGTGGAACAGCAGGCGGTCTATCCATTCCAGCGTCTGACCGGACCGGCAAATATTCTGATCGTGCCGGCGCGGCACTCGGCGTCTATTTCGACCAAACTTATGCAGGAGATGGGCGGAGCGACCGTGATCGGCCCGATCCTGTCCGGCGTCGACAAGCCGATTCAAATCTGTTCGACCGTGTCGACAGCCAACGACATTCTGAACATGGCCATTCTGGCCTCCTGCGATATCGGGTAAGTCATGACGATCTGGAACCTTGGCTCGATCAACGCGGACATGATCTATGATGTGCCGCACCTGCCCGGGCCGGGGGAAACTCTGTCGGCCAATCGTCTGGACCGGTTTCTGGGCGGCAAGGGCGCAAATATGTCGGTTGCGGCGTCCCGGGCCGGGGCGCGGGTTGCGCATATCGGGGCCGTTGGTTCGGATGGGCGTTGGGCAAAAGATCGCCTTACCGAATACGGTGTCGACACAAGATACATTGCCGAGGCAAGCGTACCTACGGGTCACGCCATCATTGCCGTGGATGCGCAGGGCGAAAACAACATCATCCTGTTTCAGGGATCGAACCATGCCATCGATAGGGATCAGGTGGGACAGGCCCTTGCTGCGGCAGTTGTGGGCGACTTGTTGGTGATGCAGAACGAAACCAACCTGCAGGTTGAAACGGCAAGGATGGGGCGCGAACAAGGACTAACCGTTTGCTACGCGGCCGCTCCGTTTCAGGCCGAGTCCGTTCAGGCCGTTCTGCCTTACCTGGATTTCCTGATCCTGAATCAGATCGAGGCCGACCAATTGCGCCAAGCTACAGGCCTCGCGCCTTCGGACCTGCCGGTCGAGCATGTCATTGTGACTTTGGGCTCTGACGGCGCGCGTTACTATCGGCAAGGCTGCGCACCGGTTGATTTTGCGGCCCATGACGTTCAGCCGGTGGACACGACCGGTGCAGGCGACACGTTTACGGGGTATGTGTTGGCGGGAATGGACCGCAATATGCCAATGGCGCAGGCGATTGCACAGGCAAACCGCGCCGCGGCCTTGATGGTCACGCGGCACGGTACGGCCGACGTTATCCCTGATCTGAAAGAAGTACGCGAAGCGCAGCTCGGTTAGGAACTGGCAAAAGGCGCGTCGCTGCCCCAAAGCTGTTTCACCCGCGCATCCCTGCCGCAGGCTTTGCGATACGCTTTGTATGCGTTGTTCTGCCGTTTGGGGCCAAACCGCGTGAACACCAGTTTGTTCCCCTTGTAGTAATCCTGGTGATACGCCTCGGCCGGATAAAATGTCGATTGGTCAAGAATCGGAGTTACGATCGTTTGCCCCAAAGCCCGCTGCGCGTCATCTTTGACCGATTGCGCAAGCGCCTTTTCCCCTGTGTTAGAGACAAAAATGGCCGTGCGATAGCTGTTTCCGCGATCGCAGAACTGGCCACCGGCATCTGTTGGGTCGACCGAGCGGAAAAACATGCTCAGCAGCGTCTCGCGGGACACGCGCGACGGGTCAAAGGTAATCTGAACGGCCTCATAATGGCCTGTACCGCCTTTGGTGACCTGATCGTAGGTGGGGTTGGCCGTCGTTCCTCCGGTATAACCGGATACCGCGCTGATCACACCGGGGACGGACTCGAAATCGGATTCGACGCACCAGAAACAGCCTCCGGCAACCGTCAGCGTTTCCGTCCCAGCTGCCGGGGCAGGCATGGCACGCAGCAACGCGACCAGAGCGATCAGGGCAAACAGAAGGATAGGTTTAAGGCAGTTGAGGGTAACGGTCCGGATCATGGCAAGTCTCCTTCCGAGACGAGGCTGCCTTGTCTTTGCCCTCGTGGCAATCCGCTGACATGGTTTGTCACAGGCTGGTGAAGCGAGTTTATCGGAGCTCAGCCCAATAATTGGCCCAGCTTCATCGCCACACCCATATTGCCCGTTATCTTGAGTTTACCCAGTGCCACGCCGGTCATCGGGTTCAGCCTTCCGGTCAGCAACTTGGTCAAGTTTTCCTGGGATATCCGGATGGTGCAGTCGGTCTCCTGATCCTGAGTCGAGGCCCGATTTTCGGACAGAACGATAACACCATCGTCGCCGCAATCGAATTTCAGTGACCCGTCAAAAGTCTTGCCGTCCAGACCTTTCTGGATCCCATCAGCGATGTCCTGAAGCATTAGATTTCCTTTCGCAATTTCCGATTGCGTAAAGGTCGGAGCCGGCATCAGGCAAGGGTGACCTGACGGGAACCTGCGGCTAGGCCCCCCGCAAGAATTGCAAGGTCAGGTCACACGGCTTACCGCCATAAAAGGCTTCAAGAACAGCCTGAAACTCGGCTGGCGCATCAGGAACTGAAGAAAACAGCGTCATGGACGACCGCAGTTTCCTTGCGTCGATTCCACCCAGAATGTCGCTTGCGTCACGCCCCTTGTGCAAAAGCATCAACCGGGAGGTTTCGATCAATCGGCGGCGCAGTTCAGGATGGGCGAGATAGGTCGCTGCCTCGTCCAGATCCTCGATCCCGTATAGCTGTGCCATATGGGACCGGCCGAGTTCGGCCAGTTGCGGAAACACGAACCACATCCAGTGGCTGGATTTCTGCCCTTGTTCCAGTTCGCGCAGCACATCGGCCCAAACCGTGTCCTGCGCTTCGATGAACATATCGAGCTCGTTGTCGATATCGTCGTCTTCGGTCACTTGGACAGACGCTTGTCGCGCGCGGCCAGAAGCTTCAGACGCAGCGCGTTCAGTTGGATGAAACCTGCGGCGTCTTTCTGATCATAAGCACCGGCGTCTTCCTCGAAGGTCACATGAGCCTCGGAATAGAGCGAATGATCGGACCAGCGGCCAACGGTCGAGGCCAGACCTTTGTACAGTTTCACGCGGACGGTACCGGTGACATGTTCCTGCGACTTGTCGATAGCCGCCTGCAGCATCTCACGCTCGGGCGAGTACCAGAAGCCGTTATAGATCAGCTCCGCATATTGCGGCATCAGCTGGTCCTTCAGGTGCATCGCACCACGGTCCATGGTTATGGATTCGATCCCGCGATGCGCCTCCAGCAGGACGGTACCGCCGGGGGTTTCGTAGATGCCGCGTGACTTCATACCGACGAAGCGACCCTCGACCAGGTCCAAACGACCGATTCCGTGCTTGCCGCCGTACTCGTTCAGCCTGGTCAAGATCGTGGCCGGGCTCATCGTCTCGCCATTGATGCTGACCGGGTCGCCTTTTTCGAAACCGATCTCGATGAATTCCGGTTCATTCGGCGCGTCCTCGGGGTGGACGGTGCGCTGGTAGACGTAATCGGGCGCCATGTCGGCGGGATCTTCCAGAACCTTACCTTCCGACGAGGTATGCAGCAGGTTGGCGTCGACCGAGAAGGGCGCCTCGCCACGTTTGTCCTTGGCAATCGGAATCTGGTTGGCTTCGGCAAATTCCAACAGCTTGGTGCGGCTGGTCAGGTCCCACTCACGCCAAGGGGCAATCACCTTGATGTCGGGGTTCAGCGCGTAAGCCGCCAGCTCGAACCGCACCTGATCGTTGCCCTTGCCGGTCGCGCCATGGGCGACAGCATCGGCACCGGTCGCCTCGGCAATCTCGACCAGACGTTTCGAGATCAGTGGCCGCGCGATCGAGGTGCCCAGCAGATAGAGCCCTTCATAAACCGCATTGGCGCGGAACATCGGGAAGACGAAGTCGCGGACGAATTCCTCGCGGATATCTTCGATATAAATGTTTTCCGGCTTGATCCCCAGCAGCTCGGCCTTTTTGCGGGCGGGTTCCAGTTCCTCGCCCTGACCCAGATCGGCGGTGAAGGTGACGACCTCACAGCCATACTCGGTCTGCAACCATTTCAGGATGATCGAGGTATCAAGGCCACCGGAATAGGCCAGAACAACTTTCTTGGGCGCGGACATCTGACTTCCCTTTATGCGTAGATCGCTTGGCCCCTAGCCGGTTTTGGACGCGGGGGCAAGTTGGCAGCATTGACGCAGAGTGGGAATTGGGGTGAAACGGGAGAATAGAGAACAAGGATTGGTTGAAGGGGCGGTTTTGATGTTGGGGTTAGAGATTTTTTGCATTCGGTGAAGATGGTTCTTAGGAACCTGACGCAGGCATTACAGATTTCTGTTGTACCAGCGCTGATTGGTGGCTTGTTAGCCATCGGTCTGATTTATCTGTTTGGTATCCCTTTCGAAGAGTTCAACAGTGAAACAACAGGCTTTCCTGAAGGGGTGACAGCAGGATCTTTCGCTGGGTTTCTATTATGTCTTGTAGCGGTTGTTTTTGGGGTCATGCTTTGGATTGTCGTGTCGTGGCACCGTTTTGTCCTGCTTGAAGAATACCCCACGGGCGTTGTTCCACCCTTCCGGTTCGACCGAGTTCTCGCCTATTTCGGGCGTCTCCTGATGCTCTTTCTGATAGCTCTCATAATCATGTTACCTGCGATGCTAATAATGGGTGCGATGGCGCAGGCCTCGGCGGCGTTGGGAATTCTGGTCTGGTTGGCCTTGGTCATCTTTCTTACCATCGGATTTTATCGGGCCTCTCCGATATTGCCCGGCGCAGCCATCGGAAAGCCGATAACACTATCTGAGGCGTGGCAGGCAACCTCGGGCGCAAGCGGAGCCATTTTGCTTCTGGTCATTTTGTCCGTCCTCTTCCAACTCTTGCTTCAGCTCTTGGCCTCCTTGCTTCTGTTCATCCCCATCATCGGCGTCCTGATTGTGCTGTTTGCGACGATGCTGATCGTTCCATTGATCAATGTCAGTATCCTGACGACAATCTATGGCGTCTTCATCGAAAAACGCGAGCTGTCCTGAACCCGTACACATATGTATTCCTTGCCCTTTCGCCGGTGATGCGGCAGTGAAACGGTCATGACTGACTTCATGACCCGCGCCCGCACCGCCGAACAGGCGATGCGCACTGTCTTTCCGCCCACACCTCTGCAGCGGAATGCCCATCTGTCCGACCGGTTTGGCGCCGATATCTGGCTTAAGCGCGAAGACCTCAGCCCGGTGCGGTCTTACAAGATTCGCGGTGCGTTCAACGCCATGCGCAAGCAGCAGGGTCAGGATCTGTTTGTCTGCGCCAGCGCCGGCAACCATGCGCAGGGCGTGGCCTTCATGTGCAAACACCTGAACGTCCGGGGTGTGATATTCATGCCGGTGACGACGCCACAGCAGAAAATCCAGAAGACCCGCATTTTCGGCGGCGACAATATCGAAGTTCACCTGACCGGCGATTATTTCGACGACACGCTTTCCGCGGCGCAGGTCTGGTGCGCCGAGCAGGGCGGGCATTTTCTGTCCCCGTTTGACGATGAAGACGTGATCGAGGGGCAGGCTTCGCTGGCTGTCGAGATCGAGGCGCAGCTGGGCGGGGTGCCGGATCACGTGCTTCTGCCGGTGGGTGGCGGCGGCATGTCCTCGGGCGTGGCGACGTGGTTCGGGGATCGTACCCATTGCCTGTTCGTCGAGCCCAAGGGCGGGGCGTGTCTGCATGCGGCCATGGCGGCAGGGCACCCGGTGGCGCTGGACCATGTCGACAATTTCGTCGACGGCGCGGCGGTTGGGAGAATTGGCGCAAAGCCGTATGAATTGCTGAAATCCCGCCACCTGTCGGATGTCCTGGTTCTGTCCGAGGATCGCATCTGCACGACGATGATCGAGATGCTGAACGTCGAAGGCATCGTTCTGGAACCCGCGGGCGCGCTGGCGATCGAAGCGCTGGCCGATATTCAGAGTTTTATCCGCGGTAAGACCGTGGTCTGCGTCACCTCTGGCGGCAATTTCGATTTCGAACGCCTGCCAGAAGTCAAAGAACGGGCGCAGCGCTATTCGGGCGTCAAGAAATACTTCATCCTGCGCCTGCCGCAGCGACCCGGAGCGTTGAAGGAGTTTCTGGGCATTCTCGGCCCCGAAGATGATATCGCGCGGTTCGAATACATGAAGAAATCCGCGCGCAACTTCGGGTCTGTCCTGATCGGGATCGAAACCCGCAAGCCCGAGAACTTCATGCGCCTGTTTGCCCATCTGGACGAGGCCGGTTTTACCTATACTGACATAACCGAAGACGAGACGTTGGCGCAGTTCGTGATCTAACCAAGGTTTTCGGGCAATCCGGCCTCGAATACTTGCCTGGACTGATCGAACACGGATAAAATTTCACGCAAGTCGACCTCCATCCTTTCACCGGCGGCCGCGCGGCGCTCGCCGTCTTGGCAAAGTTTCGAGAAGTGGTCGAACCCCAGGCTAAGCGCGCTGCCTTTCAGGAAATGCAGGTTCTGTTCGATCTGTGACCGGGTGGTGTCCTGATTCAGGCGGGCGATAACCTCCTGCACTTCATCCAGGAAAATCTGAACCACCTCATCAAATTCCTCAGCACCGACTTCGTCGCGCAATTGTTTGACTCTGGGCCAGTGAATCATCGCTACCCCCTGCATCCATCCGTATATCGAATTGGTAGGATAGACCGGTAAAGAGTGCGTTAAGGGCCTTTCGGCTGCGGTGCCAATTGGTCTTTCACCGGATATTAAGTGTCGTGCGGTTAGCTTCGAAGCGTTTAGGCCGCGCAAGGATTCCAGGGTGTCAGTAACCAGTCAAACCGAGGCCAGGGTCGATCTGGACTTTGGTGCGATCCAAAATGTGCTGATTGTGGACGACAGCCGCTTGCAAAGGCGTATTCTGGCGGCTTCGCTCAAAAAATGGGGCTTTGAGGTAACCGAGGCCGACAATGCCGAGGACGCGATTTCGTTGTGTCGGGACACTCCGCCCGATCTGGTTCTCAGCGATTGGGTGATGCCGGGGATGAGCGGGCTGGAGTTCTGCCGGGCCTTTCGTGCGCTGGGCAATGACCAGTACAGCTATTTCATTCTGTTGACCTCAAAAAGCGAAAAGCAGGAAGTGGCACGAGGGCTGGACGCGGGGGCGGACGACTTTCTGATCAAGCCACTTGAGGCGGATGAACTTCGGGCGCGGATTTCGGCCGGTGCACGTATTCTGGATATGCAACGTGAGCTGTCCGAGAAAAATCGCATGATCGAATTGGCGCTGGATGAGCTGAAGCTGGCCCATGACGCCATCGACAAGGATTTGATGCAGGCACGAAAAATTCAGGAATCTCTGGTGCCCGAGTTGACCGGCACCTTTGGCATGTCTCGGGTCAGCCTGCTTTTGAAACCTTGCGGCCACATCGGCGGCGACCTGGTTGGGATGTTTTCACCGGGCGTCAATCGATTGGGATTCTACAGCATCGACGTCTCCGGCCACGGTATTACCTCGGCGATGATGACAGCGCGGCTGGGCGGGTACCTGTCCAGCACGCATTTTGATCAGAACATCGCGATGGAGCGGCGGTTCAACAAATTCTACGCGCTGTTGCCGCCCGAGGAAGTTGCGGCGCTGCTGAACTCCCGGCTCATGGCAGATGCCGGGATCGAAGAGTATTTCACGATGGTCTATGCCATCATCGATCTGCGCAACGGGCATCTCAAGATGGTGCAGGCAGGTCACCCCCATCCGCTTCTACTGCGACGGGACGGCAGCGCAGAGTTTCTGGGCGAGGGTGGTCTGCCGATCGGGCTATTGCCCGACGCCCAATTTCACAGAACGGAAACCTATATGCAGCCAGGCGACAAACTGCTGCTCTATTCGGACGGGTTTACCGAGTGTCCGCTCGAAGATGGCAGCTTCCTGGACGAAGGCGGTTTTTTGCAAATGGCGACGGATTGCGTGGCGGACCGGACCGGGCCCGAGTTTCTGGACGACATGTTCTGGCGGCTGACGCAGGTCATGGCGCCTGACAGCGGCATGGAAGATGACGTTTCAGCCGTGTTCTTCGAATACAACGGGTCGTGACAATCGCGGTTTACACCCCCAGCAAATGAAGACCGGTAAAATGTCGGTCCCCTTCGTTGCCCAACAGGTGCACCGCATCATCGATGTCTATCCAGCGCGCTTCGTGAAACGCTTCGGCCGGTGGTCCCATGCGGCGCACCGGCTGTGCACGATAGATTGTGCAGACTTTCTCGGCCCAAAGATCATATTCGGGCATGAAGGTGAATCGCCGAAAGGCACCGACGCGGCGGGGTCCAGCGATCAGCCAGCCGGTTTCCTCATAAACCTCGCGGTGCAGGGCGGTTATTGGGGATTCGCCGGGATCGATCCCACCGCCGGGCAGTTGCAGTTCCGGGTTTATGCCATCGTCGTACCATGTGACGAGCAACGAGCGCCCGCGGGGCAACAACACATAGACGCCGGGCCGCCGGATGTATTTACGTCCCGGCTCTGGGGTTTCACCAAACCGTCGGATCATGTATGGCCCCTTTCAACCCGGTTTGTTGGACTTATATGGTGGCGGTATGCCAACCTGTGGCGTGTAAGGAAACCCCATGTCTATTGGAACGAAAATCGCGTGGGACGACACCGTCCTGCCCTTTCAACTCGACGTCTCGGATATGCGCGGTCGCGTGGCGCGACTGGACGGTGTGCTGGACGGCATCCTGAAACAGCACGACTATCCGGAACAGGTCGAGGCGCTGGTCGCCGAGATGGCGCTGCTGACCGCCCTGATCGGTCAGACCGTTGCGCTGCGCTGGAAATTGTCGCTGCAGGTGCAGTCAAAGGGCGCCGTGCGGATGATCGCCACCGATTACTATGCGCCCAAGCAAGAAGGGCAGCCCGCGCAGATCCGGGCCTATGCCAGTTTCGATCGGGATCGGCTGACGGATTCGGCGCCATTTGATCAGGTGGGCGAGGGGTACTTCGCCATCCTCATCGATCAGGGTAAGGGAACGCAGCCCTATCAGGGCATCACACCGCTGGCGGGCGGGTCGCTTCGCGCCTGCGCCGAGGCTTATTTTGCCCAGTCAGAACAATTGCCTACACGGTTTTCGCTGAGCTTTGGCAAGTCGACCGAGCCGGGTGTAGGGGAACATTGGCGCGCTGGTGGCGTCATGTTGCAGCACATGCCCAAGGCCTCGCCCTTTGCCGCAACCAGTGAAGGAAGCGGAGACATCCTGACCGCCGCCGATCTGGTTGACGGGGAAGAGGGCGAAAACTGGGGCCGTGTAAACATCCTGCTGGATACGGTCGAGGATCTTGAGTTGATCGGGCCGTCGGTTGCGCCGACGGATCTGTTGATTCGTCTGTTTCACGAGGAACAGCCGCGTGTGTATGACGCCCAGCCGGTTCAATTCGGCTGCACCTGCTCGGAAGAGCGTGTGCGGCAAAGCCTGTCGATATACTCGGCTCAGGACATTGCCAAGATGACAACGGATGAGGGAACGGTAACGGCCGACTGCCAGTTCTGTGGCGCCCACTACGTGCTGGATCCCCGCACCGTGGGTTTTGAAGCCAAAGACTCGGATGGTGCGTGACCCGATCGAACAGCTGGTGGCGGCGTTGGGCCGCCCCGGCACCGGGTCCAGCGATTTTGACCTGAACCCGGACGTCAACCTGCCGCCGGGGCGAAAACTGCGGCCTGCTGGCGTGTTAGTGTCTGTTTCCGTGGCATATGATGTGCCCTGCGTGATCCTGACCAAACGATCTTCGGCGCTGAAGCATCATCCCGGCCAGATCGCCTTTCCCGGCGGCAAACAGGATGAAGGTGACGCCGATGTCACCGCTACCGCCCTGCGAGAGGCCCGTGAAGAGATAGGCCTGCCGCCGGATGTACCGCGCGTCCTGGGCCAGCTGCCCGTTCATGAAACCGTGACATCCTTTTCCGTCACTCCGGTGGTGGCGGTGCTGGACAGCGGCTTTGAACCGATCCCGGAGCGTGGCGAGGTTGACGAGGTTTTTTCGGTCCCACTTGCGCATGTGCTGGACCCGGCGAATTATGTGATCGAATCGCGTCGTTGGCGTGGTCAGAAGCGGTATTATTTCGCCGTGCCTTACGGCCCATATTACATCTGGGGCGCCACGGCACGGATCTTGCGAGGGCTGGCAGCGCGGGTGAATGAATGAAACGGATCACCGAAGACTGGATCGCGGCCGAGGCGACGCAGAAAGTGTGCGCCGCGCTGGCCGACGCCGGTGCGCAGGCCTTGTTCGTCGGGGGATGTGTCCGCAACGCGCTGCTGCAGGCCCCGGTCTCGGACATTGATATTGCCACGGATGCGCGGCCCGAACAGGTGGTGGAATTGGCGCAACAGGCGGGGCTCAAACCCATTCCAACCGGTATTGACCACGGGACCGTCACTATCGTCAGCGCAGGTGTTCCGCACGAGGTCACGACCTTTCGCAGGGATGTGGAAACCGATGGTCGGCGAGCAGTTGTCGCCTATTCGGACAAGGTCGAGGAAGACGCTGCGCGGCGCGATTTCACGATGAACGCACTTTATGCGCATCCTGATGGCACCATACTTGATCCATTGGGGGGCTTGCCCGACCTTCAGGCGCGCCGTGTCCGGTTCATCGGACGGGCCGAGGACCGCATTCGCGAGGATTACCTGCGCTCATTACGTTACTTCCGTTTTCACGCCTGGTACGGAGACGCGGATGCGGGATTCGATGCAGACGCGCTGGCGGCCATCGCGGCCAATCTCGATGGGCTTGCAAGCCTGTCGCGTGAACGTGTGGGGGCCGAACTGCTGAAGCTGCTTGGCGCGCCCGATCCGGCACCGTCTGTGGCGGCGATGCGCAGCGCTGGTGTTCTGGCGCAACTTCTTCCCGGTGCAGATGACCGGTCTTTGTCCGTTTTGATCAAGCTCGAACAGGACGCAGTGGCCACGCCTGACCCGGTGCGCCGTCTGGCAGTGATCGTCCCGCCCGAGGTCGCCGCAACCCTGAGACTGAGTCGCGCACAGTTGCAACGGCTGAGCCGCATGCGCGACGAGGCAACAGGATCGGCCAGTATCGCCGAGCTGGGATATCGCAACGGCGCCGAGGGTGGGCTGAGCGAAGCCCTGCTGCGCTGCGCGTTCCTCGAACAGCCCTGGACCGCCGATCTGGCGGAACAGTTGAAACATGGCGCGGCGGCGAGTTTTCCGATCAAGGCCGCTGACCTGATCCCCGCTTTCTCGGGCCCGGCATTGGGCAAAAAACTGGCCGAGCTTGAAGCCCGCTGGATCGCCTCGGATTTTGCGATGACACGCAAGGAATTGCTGTCCAAGTGAAATTAAGTCTCAAAAGGGGATGACAAGCCTAACCGTTTGTGGCTAGGGTGCGCCTGTCACATGGATGGAGGAATGCGAATGTATTACGGGATCTGGTTCGGCTAAAGCCGGGACACGTGACCCGTTGGGGTGGTGTTCTGGCGCCATCTTACTTCGCATGACCTATTTACTGCTCAATCGGAGCACACTCCATGTTTCGCTATTTCGAAAACCTCGTAGACCCATTTGTCGCCTATGACGAAGTTGACACGCCGCCGACGCGGCTGTGGCCTTTCATGCTGGATTATTCGCGACCTTTTTATCGCGTCTTCGTCTGGGCCGCGCTGCTTTCGGTAATCGTGGCCGGTGTTGAGATCGGGCTGATCTACTATATGGGCCGTGTTGTCGACCTTTTGGGCAGTTCCCCGACCGAGGTCTGGCAGGCGCACGGCACCGAGCTTTTGCTGATGGCAGCTTTCATTCTGCTGCTAAGGCCGCTTTTGCATGTGATCGATGTTTTGCTGCTCAACAACGCTATCCTGCCGAATTTCGGCACGCTGATCCGCTGGCGGGCACATAAGCACGTTTTGCGTCAATCGGTTGGCTGGTTCGAAAACGACTTTGCCGGACGCATCGCCAACCGCATCATGCAAACCCCACCGGCTGCTGGCGAAGTCGTGTTTCAGGTCTTTGACGCGATTTCCTTTTCGCTGGCTTACCTGATCGGGGCCGCGATCCTGCTGATGGCCGCTGATCCTCGGTTGCTGATACCGTTGCTGATCTGGTTTGTCCTTTACGGATTTTTGGTGCGCTGGACGGTACAAAGGGTTGGCCCGGCGTCGCAGGCGGCGTCCGATGCCCGGTCGACGGTCACAGGGCGTGTCGTGGATTCATACACCAACATCCACTCGGTCAAGATGTTCGCACATGCCGAGCAGGAGCTGGACTATGCCCGCGAAGCGATTGAGGAAACGCGCCGGACCTTCCAGGTCGAGATGCGCATCTTCACCATCATGGACGCGGTTCTGGTTACCCTGAACGGCTTGCTGATCGTGGGTGTTGTTGGCTGGGCGATTGCGTTGTGGATGCAGGGCAGCGCCTCCGTGGGCGTCGTAGCTGCGGCCACGGCACTGACCTTGCGGCTGAACGCGATGACAGGTTGGATCATGTGGGCGCTGACCAGTTTTTTCCGCCAGCTTGGTGTGGTGGCCGAAGGGATGGAGACCATCGCCCAGCCCGTCGATCTGTTGGACGCACCAGGGTCCAGGCCGCTGCAATTGACCGACGGTCGGGTCGAGGTTCGCGATCTGTCGCACCATTATGGGCGGCGAACAGGTGGTCTCGATCACATAAACCTGACCATCCATCCCGGGGAGAAAATCGGTCTGATCGGCCGCTCGGGCGCAGGAAAATCGACGCTGGTTAAGCTGCTTTTGCGGTTCTATGACGTGGAGCGCGGGGCGACCCTGATCGACGGCCAGAACATTGCAAAGGTGACGCAGGACAGCTTGCGCCGCCATATCGGGATGGTCCAACAGGACAGCGCCTTGCTGCACCGTTCGGTGCGGGACAACATCCTTTATGGCAGGCCGGACGCGACCGAAGAGCAGATGATTGCAGCCGCCAAGCAAGCGGAGGCGCATGAGTTCATCCTCGATCTGCAGGACCCGCAGGGGCGCACCGGGTATGACGCACATGTGGGCGAGCGGGGTGTCAAGCTCAGTGGCGGTCAGCGTCAGCGCGTGACGCTTGCGCGGGTGATCCTCAAGGACGCGCCAATTCTTTTGCTGGACGAAGCGACATCCGCCCTAGATTCCGAGGTCGAAGCCTCGATTCAGGAGACGCTCTACGGAATGATGCAAGGCAAGACCGTGATTGCCATCGCCCACCGGCTCAGCACCATCGCACAGATGGACCGTATTCTGGTGATGGATGCCGGACGGATCGTCGAGGAAGGCGCGCATGCCGATCTTCTGGCCAAGGGCGGGCTTTACGCGCAGTTCTGGGCACGGCAGTCTGGCGGCTTCATGAACCCGGAAGCCGCAGAAGAGGCAGCGGAATGAGAATTGCCGATCTGATTCAGCCGTTCAGGACAACTGAAACGCCCCCACCGCAAACACTGGGGGCGTTCATTCATTGGTGCCTGTCCGGGGCCTGGCCCATGCTGTTTCTGGCTGCTTTTTTCTCGGCCGCGGCGGGCGCGATGGAGGCCGGCACAGCCTGGATTCTGGGGCTTGTCGTGGATATGGCCACCACAAGCGGGCCCGAGGACTTTGTGACCGCCCGCAATATCTGGATGATCGCGGGTGCCGTTGCATTTTTCATGTTGCTGCGGCCGATGTTGTTCGGCCTGTCGTCGATTTCGAACAACTATATCGTCATGCCAAATCTGCCGCCTCTGGTACTGGCCAAGCTGAATCGCTGGACGTTGGGACAGTCGGTAACCTATTTCGATGACGATTTTGCCGGACGGATCGCGCAGAAGCAGATGCAAACCTCGACGGCGCTAACCGCAGTCGTGTCCGAAACGATCAGCGCCATCGTTTTTGCGCTGGCCTCGCTGGTAGGCTCTTTGCTTTTGTTAGGGTCTATCCATCCGCTGGTGATGCTGCCTTTCGCCGCGTGGCTCGCGATCTATTTCCTGCTGATTCGCTGGTATCTGCCGCGTATTCGCAAGCGGTCCGCTGCGCGGGCCGGGGCTCGGGCCATGGTGACCGGGCAGGTGGTGGACACGATCACGAATGTCAAAACAGTCAAACTGTTCGCGCATTCCGCGTTCGAGGATCAGGCGGCCAGAAACTCGATGGTCGAGTTGCGGGAAAAATCGCTGGATTTCGGCAAGCTTTCCGCCAGCTTCCGCTTTGTCCTGATGACACTGGCAGGCGTTCTGCCGGTTCTGCTGCTGGGGGCAACCCTGTTTCTTTGGCAGGCAGGCGCCGCTACGACAGGCGACATTGTGGCAGCTGGGGCGGTATCCATTCGAATTGCACAGATGACAGGGTGGGTCAGCTTCACGCTGATGGGCCTCTACGCCAATGTCGGCGAAATCGAAAACGGCATGAAAACCCTGACCAAGCGGGATCGTGTCGAGGATGCGACGGGAGCGCAGGAGCTGCGCGTGGTCGATGGCCGGATCGACTTTCAGGACGTCAGTTTTGCCTACGGTCGGGACATCGGTGGCGTTTCGCACCTGAACCTGACCATAGAACCGGGCGAAAAACTGGGTATCGTCGGCGCGTCCGGCGCGGGCAAGTCCACTCTCGTTTCGCTTCTGCTCAGGCTCTATGACAGGGAACAGGGCGCCGTGTTGATCGATGGTCAGGATATCGCGGCGGTGACACAGGACAGTCTGCGCCGGCAGATCGGGATGGTTACGCAGGAAACCGCGATGTTCAATCGCTCGGCCCGTGACAACATTCTGTACGGCAATCCTGCTGCCTCGGAAGATGCCCTGATGGCCGCCGCCCGAAAGGCAGAGGCGCACGAGTTCATTCTCGGCCTGCAAGATGCACAGGGGCGCACGGGGTATGAGGCGCATCTGGGTGAACGGGGCGTCAAGCTGAGCGGCGGTCAGCGTCAGCGGATCGCACTGGCGCGCGCGATCCTGAAGGATGCACCGATTCTTGTTCTGGACGAGGCGACCTCGGCGCTGGATTCCGAGGTCGAAGCTTCGATCCAGACGGCCCTGCACCGGGTGATGGAGGGAAAGACCGTTCTTGCCATTGCGCACCGGCTGTCCACCCTCAGCGAAATGGATCGGATTATCGTGCTGGATCACGGGCGGATTGTCGAAATCGGGACTCATGACGTGTTGCTGGCGCAAAATGGTCTCTACGCGCGATTCTGGCACCGTCAGTCCGGCGGCTTCATTCAGACTGAGGCTGCGGAATAAGGGTTTTGTTACCGACCCCGTCCGGCTATCAGGCCTGCGATGGCACAGGAATATACCATTCTTCGTCTTGGACATCAGGGCGACGGCATCGCCGAAGGACCCGTCTTCGCCCCGCGCACCCTGCCGGGTGAGGTGGTGCGTGGCGTACTTGCGGACAGCGTACTGACGGATATCCGTGTCCTCACCCCATCTGAGCATCGGGTCAAGGCGCCATGCCGCCATTACAAATCCTGCGGCGGATGCCAGTTGCAACATGCTGCTGTTGGGTTTGTGGCGCAGTGGAAGGTCGAAATCGTTCGAAACGCGTTGTCTGCACAGGGCCTGGACGCCCCGATGCGCCCGATTCACACATCGCCCGAGCGTTCACGTCGCCGTGCCACGGTTGCCGTGCGCCGCACGAAGAAAGGGACCTTGGCCGGGTTTCACGGTCGCGCATCGGACACGATCACGGAAATCCCGGATTGTCACCTGCTTGACCCGGCCCTGATCGCCGCAATTCCCGTGGCCGAGGCACTGGCCGTTCTGGGGGGCAGTCGAAAAGCTGTTCTGGCGGTGACCCTTACGGTTTCCGAGGGTGGGCTGGACGTTTCTGTCAAAGGCGGCAAACCGTTGGACGGCCCGCTTGAGCTTACGCTTGCGCAGGCGACCGAGAAACACGGGCTCGCCCGCCTGAGCTGGAATGGCGAAGTCATCGCCATGCGGCGACCGCCGGTGCAGCGCTTTGGATCAGCTGAGGTTGTTCCGCCCGCGGGTGCGTTTCTTCAGGCCACAAAAGACGGCGAACAGGCTCTAATACAGGCTGTTTCCGAGGCGACTGGCGGCGCAAAGCGGATTGTCGATCTGTTTGCCGGATGCGGCACCTTTTCATTGCCACTCGCGCAATACGCGGAAATCCATGCGGTCGAAGGCGAGGTTGAAATGACCCGGGCCCTGGATCTGGGTTGGCGCAAGGCCAAGGGACTTAAGCGGGTCACAACAGAGGCACGTGATCTGTTCCGCCGCCCGCTGATGCCAGACGAGCTGAAGCACTTTGATGCCGTGGTTCTGGATCCGCCCCGCGCAGGTGCCGAAGCGCAAGTAAGCGAGCTGGCGCAGGCGAAACCTTCGGTCATAGCCTATGTGTCCTGCAACCCCGTGACTTTTGCCCGAGATGCAAAATCTTTGGTTAACGCGGGTTACACCCTTGAATGGGTACAGGTGGTTGACCAATTTCGATGGTCGTCGCACACGGAACTTGCCGCGCGGTTTTCCCTGAACCCCGCAACGTGATCAGAGATAGGAGACCGCCAGACATGGGGATCACCCAACCCTTGCTGACAATCATCGAAGCTCCGGCTTTTGGCCGCTTTATCACGGGCGTTATCATCTTTAATGCGATGCTGCTGGGGATGGAAACATCGCCAACCCTGATGGAGCATGCAGGTTCTCTGATCGTGACACTGGACATGATCTGTCTGTCGATCTTTGTTGCCGAGATTTCGATGAAACTGGTGGCCACGGGGCGGCGGTTCTTTCAAAGTGGCTGGAATATCTTTGATTTCCTGATCGTTGGTATTGCCTTGGTGCCCGGTGGCGCGGGGTTGTCCGTGCTGCGGGCTTTGCGGATCTTGCGGGTGCTCAGGGTTATCTCGGTCGCACCGCGCCTGCGCCGCGTGGTCGAAGGGTTCATCTCGGCCCTGCCGGGCATGGCCAGCGTTTTCCTTCTGATGGCGATCCTGTTCTATATCGGCGCTGTCATCTCGACCAAGCTGTTCTCGCAGAGTTTCCCGGAATGGTTCGGCGATCTGGGTCTGTCGGCATACACGCTGTTCCAGATCATGACGCTGGAGAGCTGGTCCATGGGCATCGTCCGCCCGGTGATGCAGGTTTATCCATACGCCTGGTTGTTCTTTGTGCCTTTCATCATGGTCACGACCTTTGCGGTGGTAAACCTGCTGGTCGGTCTGATCGTGAACTCGATGCAGGATGCGCACCATGCCGAGGATGAGGTCAAGACCGACGCTTACCGGGACGAAGTGCTGGAGCGGCTGGAAAGCATCGAGCGCCGCCTGATCGAGCAGGCGAACAGCAAAAAGTGATTTCAGTTTTTTGAAATTTTGGCATAATGCTCAAAAAAAACAGCAGGCAGTGAAACAATGGATCGTCGAGCATTTGGATTGGGGGCGATGGCCACGCTGAGCCTTTCGGCATGTGCCTCAGCCAATCCCAGATATCTTTCTTACAACGGGCCCGAAGTGACTTCTCTGGTCATCAACAAGGGCGCGCGCAAACTGTATCTTTTGCATAACGAGCAAATCCTGAAGGAATACAAAGTCGATTTGGGGTTTGCCCCGAATGGGACAAAGACCAAAAAGGGCGATGGCCGCACGCCCGAAGGGACCTATCTGATCGATCGCCGCAACCCAAGAAGCCGGTATCATTTGTCGTTGGGGATTTCTTATCCGAACTCAAAGGATATTGCGCAGGCCAAGGCCGCTGGCGTTGACCCGGGAGGTGACATTTTTATTCACGGTCAGCCTAACAAGCGATCCGAACGGAAGCGTGCGAAAAAGACGGCGGATTGGACGGCGGGTTGCATCGCGGTCAAGAATGAAGAGATCGAAGAGATCTATGCCATGGTCAACGAAGGCACCGTTATCACTCTGCGCCCGTGATCCTGCCTAGGGCGACTTCCAGTCTTCAAATCCGAATTGCAGGTAGTCGCGCTGATAGACCTTGGCGGCTTTTGCCTCAAGCTCTGCGTCGTAAATCTGGGACAATGTGAAAGGCGCGTCTGGTTCGGACACACCCGGATCAGGCGGGTTCCGGTGACCGACCCGCCGCGCCAGGTCGGGCAGCTCCGTCACAAGGTCCTCTTCTCGCAGAATCAGATCTGGAATTGCAAAGGCTGCAATCCCTTCCAGTGTTTGCACCTGGCTACACCACAAGCCATCCACCCGGATGGGGGTTTGGCCAGCAAGGATATGGCCCAGCATCGTCAAAAAACCCGAAAATGCGGCATAGTGCTGGTCCAGTGAATAGGACCCGGCCTCGTTCCGTGCGGGCAGCGGCAATTTGTACCGGTTGCGCAGCATATTGCGGATACTCACGTACGCCTCCGTGCCGGTACTGAGAATTCGGTCGCAAAAGACCGTATGCGCCCGGGCCAGAGGATGACGTAACACCGTGAACTTTCGATGACCCGGATTGGACTGCATCCATTGGCGCATCTGCTTTTGGTTTCGGCCAGTCATCAGGTCGTCCGTCGTTGCGCTATCCAGATCAGCCAGCCACCGCGCCACAACAGATTCCGGCCCGCCGCGTACCGGCAGATACAACAGGGGTGTTTTCGGCGCACCAACATAGCGCGACACTGCCGGCCCGCGGCGCGGTTCGAAGTTCGGCGTCCGGTGAAGATTGAACATATCCAGCTTGGAAACCGCCTGCTCCATCTCTTCCGGATTGGTCACTTTGGATAAAGCTCCGGAAGGGTTTTGGCGTTTCAGGTGGTCGCTGGGTCCGTCCAGCCGCGCGCCGACACCGAGCCAGTCCGCCAGGCCATTCAGAACCTCGATGTCGTTCAGGTCGTCATAGCCGACATAAAACGCGCTTTGCCCGGTTTTCTGCAGATGATTGAGGACAGTCTGCTGAAACGTCTGTCGCTGCTCCAGCTGGTCAGAAAACTCTTCTGCGTCGAAGGTTATCCGGGCCTCGCGCCGTTGTTTGATGTTCACCAGCTTCCACTGCTTTGTCTCAACGGCGATTTTCCACGAGATATAACTGTCCAGCGGGTTTCGCGTCAGAATGATCTTGGCGCAGCGCGGGTCATCCAGTGCAGGCAACAGGGCGCGCGGATCGTGGTCGCTGAAAAACCGAAACCCGTTCATTTCTCCGGGAGCCGACCGGATGGCGTCCAGCAATGCCAAAGGATTCCTGTCACGCTTTTCGACCGAAAAGCCCATCAGATCAGACAGTTTGGGCAAGCCCACAAAATAGGGGTTAAAAGCTTCACCGTGGCAGGTGACACCCTCCATCGCGTTCAGTTGCGACTCCAGCAGATTGGACCCGGTGCGCATGTCGGCCAGCACGATGAAATAGTCGAACCGGGAACCCATCACTGTTTACTGCACCAGATAAGGTTTGCGGAACGGTTTCGCCTGTGACCCGAATACGTCATCGACAGGAAAATCGCCCATCAGATAAGGATGCATTCCCTGGTTCTTGAGGTTTTGCAGGAATTTGCCGAAGCCTGTCAGATCGACCATCTTCGGCGCCTCGGACAGGTGGCTATGCTGCTGGGTCAAGATCTCATCCAACGCCGTTTGCAGCGGCTCCATGGGCGCTTCCACGAAATCTGCCATCGACCAGACGTTAATTCGCGCTGTGGCGCCGACAGCCGCAAGTGTTTTGAGCTGCCCGGTTTCGATCTGTTGCAGGCGGGCGGCCTCGGCCCGGATGTCGGCGAAATTCATGTTCGACCGAAACAAGGGCACCGCCCAGGCACCGGATATGATCGAGATCTGTGCATGTCTGTCCCGCGCCAGAAACTCGACTATCTTTTGTCTGTCGGCGGGGCCGAATTGAAAACACTGGCGTTCACCCCTGGTGTTCCAGATCAGGTTCGACAGAAACGCCGTCGGATTGTAATCCCGCAACGTGGCGCAATCCGTCAGCGCACCGTTGGTCATGCATTCATCATTCGCGAACTGGGCGCGATCGGGGTGGAACAGATGCCCATGTACCCGTGCACCGGTTGCGTTGGCCAGCCAGGTATCGAACTCCTCGAATACTTCGGAAAAGCCCTGAAATACGGAATAGGGGTATGCCGTCAGACCACGCGCGGTCCCATGGCGGGGAAAGCGGCTTGCCATGTATAAACCGTCGCGGCCCCGAACCCGTCGCTCAACCGCCTTGGCGAAGACCCGGTCGATTTTGCCCGGGTTCGGTTCGGCGGGCTTCAATGCGCCGGTCCGATCTGTGAGGAAAGTCTGATAGAGCCGATCCGCCTGTGGCCAAATTTTCCGGGCGACAAAGCAATCGGAACGGCGCAGCAATTGCAGGTGATCGTCGTAGAACACATGCGGACGACCCTGATAGTCGAACTTTGACAAGGTCAGTGAACGGCTTTCGATATGTGTGGAATACAACCGTGTCAGAGTCTGAAAATAGCTTTCATCCGGTATCCAGACCCGGCGAAAATACGCGTCATAAACCTTGCGTCTCGGATCCTGCAGGATCGCTGACAGGGTTTGCCTTGTCAGGCACCACCACTGGCTGCCCATGTGGGGTATCAGCCCATCCGGAATTCTGCGGCGCATCCCCAGCCGTCTTTGCAGACGTACGTAGAGGTCAAACAGCTTGCGTTGTTTGCGCCACGAAAACGGGAAACGCAGCGTGAATCGCTCAAGATCCAGCCCGCCAACGGTCCAGATGACGTCCCGCGTAGTGGCACTTTCTATGAAATCCACGCGGGGGCGGTCGGCCAGATAGTCGATCAGCTCCTCGACCGGGCGTAATGGCAGGCAGGCGCCCGAGGACAGGAATACGTGCCGGACGTCCGCAAATCGTTCCAGCAACAGGGTAGAAGCGGATTGCGACGCCGCAACAATACCCCATCCGCCCCATTCGCACACGTGACGGTCGGAAAACAGGATCAGCGGATCATCGGCGCAGGCTGAGACTAATTCCGAATAAACGGAGTTGCTGACCTTGCGGTCGACATGAATGACAACCGGGCACCCCGCGGCGGTCCAGTGGCGGGCAACCTGTTCTGCCCGGTCCAGCGCGGTATGGACCAGCATGACGATGCCAAGGCTACTCATGCCCAGTTTCCCTTGGACATCAGGCCCAGAATCTCAAGCTGACGCCAGTTCAGGTATTTCTCGGACCATGCATTCCGGAAAACGGGCTTTTCTTCCAGTTGTTCCGCGTATGCCCGATATTCTCCAGATGCGCGATAATGTTCACCGCGGTTCAGTTCCTCGCGGGCTTTTTCGCCCAACGTGTCAATGAGTTTGGCATGCAGCAGGGCACCGCTGGCTTTTTCACCGCCTTGTTCATCGTAGACCTGATTCAACCCGCGTGGCAGCAGCGAGTGGGTCGAACTGACATAGACATAACGTCTGTTCCACTTGACCAGTGGGATTTTGTTCAGCGCCGGCGCCTTCGAAGGGTTGTCCCGGAAGAATACCCGCGCGCGCGGACCGCCCTGTATCCACAGATTGCCATAGGTCGGGTTGCGCGTGATCATATAGTTTCCGGGGTCAAACCAGGGTGCGATTTCGAACGGGTTCTGCCCGGATTGGTACTTCGCGTCCTCGATCGGGCCTTCGGGATACATATCGATCAGCATTGTCCCGAAACTGCGAATGCACGAACCGTCCAACCAGTCAGTCAGCGCCCTGATCGGTCTGGTGTCGCAGAACGGGTAGATGAAGAACTCGTCCGGATCGACCGTCAGGACCCAGTGCCCGTGCGCGTAGGTGCGCAGCAGATAGTTGGACCAGTCCACCCCGAATGTTGCTTTCTTATAGCTTGCATTGGCACGCCAGACCGAGACATCGGGTTGGTCGCACAGATACTCTCGCGTGCCATCGTCGCTGCTGTTTTCAACAAACAGAAAATGGTTGACGCCTAACGTTCTGTAATAGCTCAGGAAATAGGGCAACCGGATCTTTTCGTTCCGCACGACACTGACCAACAGCACATCGTCGGGCCGGATGGCCGAGGTGTTGTCGCGGACGGGTTTCAACTCGTGCCGCTTTCGCAGACACCGCAACAGGCGGCGCTTGCGCCGCAATCTCATGCGATAGGAATCCAACAGGCTCACGCGACTGCCCAACCTTTTTTATACGCGAGCATGCCCGGGGCGGCCTGAGCCAGAGTGGAGCCGGGCAATTGCCGCATTATGACATTTTAGAACTTTGTCAGGCAACGTATTTATATGTCGTTATGGTGACACGGTTTTTCCTTGGGGCGTTTTCCCCCTGCCGCCAAATCCGTCGGAATTCATCAGCCCGAGACGTTCGAGTTGCATCCAGCCTTCAAACTGTTCTGACTGACCTGTCCACAGGTTCGGGTTGCTCGCGACTCTATCGTAATAGCTCCCAAACTCGGCCGGGTCGTGAAAATGCTGTCCCCGCTGTTTTTCGATACGTGATTTTTCAACGACTTCAGGCAGAAATTTCGTATGCAGCAAAACACCTGACGGAGCATCGGTTCCAGGTCCGTCATAGCCAAAGTTAAGCTGCCTCGGCAGAGCAGAATGACTTGAGTTTACATAGGCATAGCGACGGGACCATCGTATCAGGGGCATCTTGTTCAAAGTCGGCGACCGATGCGGCCTGTCGGAAAAGAAAACTCTCTCGCGCACGCCGCCCTGAACCCACAGATTGCCCATCGGGTTCTGACGCTGGGCACGGTAGGGGCCGCGATCAAACCAGCGCAGCTTGTCGCAGGGATCCGATCCCGGGTCATACGTCAGGTCACCCAATGGTCCTTTTGGATAGAGGTCCAGCATAAGCGCGCCAAAAACCCGGCGGTCCTGATTGTCCAGCCACATGGTCAGATCATGCAGGGATCGGGTGTCGTGATGGGCATAGATCAACAGCTCGTCCGCATCCACAGTGAGGGTCCAATGCCCGTTCCCGTACCGCATTTGCAGCCAGGTCAACCAATCCACTCCAAACCTTGAGGAGCGGTAACTGGACCGGGTTTGCCAAAGTGACACATCAGGTTGGTTCAGAAGGAATTCGGCCGTGCCATCGTCACTGTCATTGTCAACCATCAGAAAATGATCGACACCCATGGCGCGGTAATGCCGAAAGAACCAGGGCAATCGCGTGATTTCATTTCGCACCGTGGTGAAGGCCAGAATGCAACCCGGTGCGATCAGTCGGGTCTTGTCCGATAAGCCGATCAGATCATGCCGACTGCGGAATGAACGCCACAGCAAACGTTTGCGTTTCAGACGCAGGCTGTATTTTTGCAACCAGCCAAAACCCGGTCGCGCCTGTTCACCGCCTGCCGTCATCGGCTATTCATTTCTCGTAGTGGCCGTTTTGATGCCAGCGCCAGGCATCGGCGATCATCGTCTCTAACGTTGACCGTTTCGCCTTCCAACCCAGTTCGGATTCGGCGCGGTCCGACCCCGATACCAGTTTGGTGCAGTCACCCGCGCGGCGCGGACCTATGGTGTAAGGGACGGGGCGGTTTGTCACGGATTTGGAATGTTCGATTACTTCCATCACCGAAAACCCAGAACCTGTGCCCAGATTGAAGACCCGGCTTTCCTTACCGCTTTTCAACCATTCGAGGCCCAGAACATGCGCGTCCACCAGATCGCAGACATGCACGTAGTCGCGAATGCAGGTTCCGTCCGGCGTGTCGTAATCGGTTCCGAATACCGTCAAGCCGTCGCGCTTGCCGTCTATCGCATCCAGCATCAGCGGAACAAGATGCGTTTCGGGGCGATGAAACTCACCGATTTCTCCTTCGGGATCGGCACCTGCGACGTTGAAGTAGCGGAAAATCACGTGATTGAGATCGTGCGCCGCCTCAAAGTCGCGCAGGATGTCCTCGATCGCGCGTTTCGAGGCACCATAGGCGTTCAGCGGCAGTTGCAGGGACTCTTCGTTCAGAACCACGTTGTCCTGATCGCCATAGGTGGCGCATGTGGATGAGAACACGAAGTTCCGGCACCCGGATGCCACGGTCGCTTCGATCAGGTTCAAGGAACCTGAAACATTGTTCGACCAGTATCTGCCCGGCTCGGCCATGGCCTCGCCCACCTGGCTGAGCGCGGCGAAATGCATCACGGCGGCCGGTTGGTACTTGGCAAAAACCTCATTCAGGCGTTCCCGGTCCAGAAGGTCGCCCCGTTCGAACGGGCCGAATTTCACCGCGTCCTGCCAACCTGTGTTCAGGTTGTCGAAAGTGACCGGTACATAGCCTGCGCGCGCCAAGGCCTTGCAGGCGTGCGATCCGATATAACCGGCCCCGCCCGTAACAAGTATGTTCGTCATTCCAACCCCATCGCGGTCATCATCTCTTCGATCTTTGCCACGTCCTGCGGGTTGTTGAGCTCCCAGAACTGGCGTCCCTTGGCCTCAACCTCGACGCAAAGAACCTTGCGACCGTTTTCCATGAAGCGCAATTGCTCCAAGCCTTCGAGCGTCTCCAATGGCCCAGTTGGCCAGCCGGGATAGGCGGCAAGGGCGTCGGGACGGTAGGCATAGACGCCGACATGATGAAAAACAGGCGTTTGATCGGCGCTGGAATAAGTTTCGGACGTGAATGGAATCACTTCTTTCGAAAAATAAAGCGCGCTGTTGTCCGCCCCGAATACGGCAGTTGTTCCACCAACACGACCGTGGCGCCGATCGTTCAAAAGCCCGTTCAGCGCATACCCGTCACAGCGCAAGACGGGTGTGGCGATCTCGGCCCCCGGTGCCTTGTGCAGGCCTTTGATAAGGTCCTCGACAAACCAATGCGGCGTCAAAGGAGCATCGCCCTGCAGGTTCACCACGATGTCGTAAGCGCCGCCAAGGGCTGCGTGCGCCTCGGCGCAGCGCTCTGTACCGTTCGCACAGGTTTCCGAGGTCATGACGACCTCGGCCCCGAATTCTTCGCACACGTCGCGGATTCGGTCGTCGTCTGTGGCCACAACGACCCGATCAACACCGGCGACTGACATTGCGGCGCGCCAACTGCGTTCGATCAGGGTCATCGAGGTTCCCCTGGCACCGGTCAGCGGCACCAGCGGTTTGCCGGGATAGCGGGTCGAGGCGTATCGGGCAGGAATGGCGATCAGAACAGACATCAGGCCTCCTTCAATCCAACACCGGGAGCATAGGCGATGAAGAACGGGTTGGCGTAACCGTCTTTGCCATATGTCAGCGGGCTGTGATCGTCGAACCGCACCACATGGCCGCCTGCGCCGGCCAGAACGGCATGGCCCGCGGCCGTGTCCCACTCCATCGTGCGGCCGACGCGGGGGTAGAGGTCAGCCTCTCCCGTGGCGACAAGGCAGAACTTGAGCGACGAGCCTGCGCTCTTGCTGTCGCGAATGCTGTATTTGTTAATATAATCCTCGGTCGCCTGGTCCCGATGGGACTTGGACGCAACGATCATAAGTGCGGAATTGTCCGGGTTAGAGACTGATATCGGCGTCAGAACACCGGGCGTGTCTTTATCCAATGTGCCAGTTTCTTCCACCGATTTGCCATCGGCTTGCGTATAGAACATGCGCCCGCGGGCGGGGGCGTAAACCACACCTCGGGTCGGAACGCCTTTTTCGACTAATGCAATATTCACTGTGAAATCACCGCGCCGGTTGATGAATTCTTTCGTGCCGTCCAAAGGGTCCACGATCAAAAACGTGTCGCCTTTTTCGGAATGCGATGCTGCCTGTTCTTCGGTCACCAGAAGAATGTCAGGGAAGGCTGCACGCAACCCGGCCGAGATCAGGGCATCTGCCGCTTCGTCCGCTTCGGTCACCGGGCTTGAATCGGATTTGACCTTTACGTCGAAATCGTCTGCCTCATAGATCTGCATGATCTTGTCCCCGGCCTCCAGGGCGAGGCGGCGGATGACAGGGATAAGGGCGTCGTAGGTCACAAAATGCTCCGTTTTCATGGTTTGTTGATCCGAAATCCTGACGGACTTATGCTGTGATGGATACGGAACAGCAAGAATTTCGTGCCAGTTTGAAGGTCACAAAGCAGGAAAGAGCGGTCGAGTGTTTCACTACAAGCGCAATCAGACGCTGTTGGGCGGCGCATTTACTACGGCAGAGCTGGTATTCCATGCGGTGGTGCGCAGCATTCGCGCACAGCATTCGAATGCGGTTCTGGCGATATTGCTGAACATCGTTCAGATCGTTCTTGTGGCCTCGGTCTTTTACCTGATCATGTCTTTCATGGGCGCACGGATCGCCAAGATCAGGGGCGAGTTCATACTTTACATCCTTTCGGGTGTTTTCCTCTACATGACCCACGTCAAATCGGTCAGCGCCATGTCCGGGGTCGGCAGCGGAAACAACCCGATGATGTTGCATTCACCGATGAATATGGCGGTTACGTTGCTGGCCGCGGCATTTGGAACTCTGTACACACAACTTGTCTCGATCCTGGTGATCCTGTTCATCTACAGCGTCGCTGTCGCCCCGCTTGAAATTCAGGAACCCGGGGGGGCCTTTGCGATGCTGGTGTTGGCCTGGTTCACAGGTTGCGCGGTCGGAGTGATTTTTCTGGCGCTGAAGCCCTGGTTTCCCAAAGCAGTAACCATCCTCACAAACATATACCGCCGCATGAACATGGTGTTTTCGGGCAAGATGTTTGTCGGCAACGCGCTGGGCGGCTTCATGCTGGGCATGTTCGCCTGGAATCCTTTGTTTCACCTGATTGATCAGTGCCGCGGTTTTGTCTTTCGGAACTACTTTCCCCGCAATTCGAACTGGGAATACGCGCTTTGGGTCGGGATTGTGTTGCTGATGATCGGATTGCTGGCCGAGTTCTATACGCGCAAACAGGTCTCGCAAAGCTGGGACGCGCGCCGTTAGGTCGCCACGCGCAGGGTGAGGTTGATCCGACCCCCCTTGGGCAACAGCCGGGATGATCCGAATCGGATGCGATCCACCCCGTGATACGTCAGCCGCGCGGGGCCGCCCATGATCACTACATCACCCGAGTTCAGCCAGACTGACTCGGTCTTTCCGCCCCGAGTTGTGTTTCCGATGCGGAACAGCGCATCGTCGCCCAGCGAAACCGAGACAACGGGCCAGGAAAAATCCTCTTCATCCTTGTCCTGATGCATCCCCATCCGGGCTCCTTCACCGTAATAATTGATCAGGCAACAATCCGGCAGCCGGTTCGCTTCGGTCACGTCCTGCCAGATGTTCAGGATAGCGCGGGGAATTTCTGGCCACGTCATGCCCTTGGGATGATTGGTCTGATACCGGTAGCCCGCGCTGTCCGACACCCAGCCCAGTTCTCCGGCCGATGTCATGCGGACGGACATCGTCTTGCCAGTCGACGTTGTAGGCCGGAACAAAGGTGCGGCCCTCAGAATCGGGCGCAGCTCTTCGATCAGCGCCGTCTGAGCGGCAACGTTCAGGTGTCCTTTCCTGATGTCGAACCCCCGCAAAATCAGCCGCGCCATTCCGGATTCCCCATTCGTTGCCAAATCCTTGCAAAAAAGGCTTCAGATTCCCGAAAACCTGCGTTTCTGAACGCTTGCAGGCTTCTGGTCCCGCCCTTATATACGCCGGGACGCGCGATGGTGTAGTGCCGTCGCGCACATCAGATCGGGGCATGGATGCCATAACGGGTCCCGGCCTCGGGACATCGCCTTGAAGAGAAAGGGATTGCAAAAATGGGAAAAGTTATCGGGATTGACCTCGGAACCACCAACTCGTGTGTGGCCATCATGGACGGCTCGCAGCCGAAGGTCATCGAAAACGCCGAAGGGGCGCGGACCACGCCCTCGATCGTCGCCTTCACCGAAGATGAGCGACTGGTCGGTCAGCCTGCAAAACGTCAGGCGGTCACCAACCCCGACAACACCATCTTTGGCGTCAAGCGCCTGATCGGTCGTCGCGTGGATGATGCAGAAGTCGAAAAAGACAAGAAAATGGTGCCGTATGCCATCGTCGATGGCGGCAACGGCGACGCGTGGGTCGAAGCCCGCGGTGAAAAATACTCCCCAAGCCAGATCTCGGCCTTCACTCTGGGTAAGATGAAGGAAACCGCCGAGAGCTATCTGGGTGAGGAAGTCACGCAGGCGGTCATCACCGTTCCGGCATACTTCAACGACGCTCAGCGTCAGGCCACTAAAGACGCCGGTAAAATCGCCGGTTTGGAAGTGCTGCGGATCATCAACGAACCGACAGCTGCTGCGCTGGCATATGGTCTGGACAAGGAAGACACCCAAACCATCGCGGTTTATGACCTTGGTGGTGGCACCTTCGACGTGACCATTCTGGAAATCGACGACGGCCTGTTCGAGGTCAAATCGACCAACGGCGACACCTTCCTGGGTGGTGAAGACTTTGACATGCGCATCGTCAACTACCTGGCGGATGAGTTCAAAAAGGAACACGGTGTCGATCTGTCCAGCGACAAGATGGCTCTGCAGCGTCTGAAAGAAGCCGCTGAGAAAGCCAAGATCGAGCTGTCCTCGACCTCGCAGACCGAAATCAACCAGCCGTTCATCTCGATGGGTGCCAACGGTCAGCCGCTGCACATGGTCATGAAGCTGACCCGTGCCAAGCTGGAATCGCTGGTTGGTGACCTGATCAAGAAATCGATGAAGCCGTGCCAGGCCGCTTTGAAAGACGCTGGTCTGTCGCCTTCGGACGTGGATGAGGTTGTTTTGGTCGGTGGTATGACCCGGATGCCGAAAGTGATCGAAGAGGTCACCAAGTTCTTCGGCAAAGAGCCGCACAAAGGCGTGAACCCGGACGAAGTGGTTGCCATGGGCGCCG
This sequence comes from Ruegeria sp. HKCCD9138, assembly GCF_057220975.1. Lineage (NCBI taxonomy): Bacteria > Pseudomonadati > Pseudomonadota > Alphaproteobacteria > Rhodobacterales > Roseobacteraceae > Ruegeria > Ruegeria sp. HKCCD9138. The sequence goes on from NZ_JBWVAZ010000002.1 coordinate 413,137, forward strand.
CGATTCAGGCCGGTGTTCTGCAGGGCGACGTCAAGGACGTGGTTCTGCTGGACGTAACCCCGCTGTCGTTGGGCATCGAGACACTGGGTGGCGTGTTCACCCGTCTGATCGACCGCAACACCACGATCCCGACCAAGAAGTCTCAGGTCTTCTCGACCGCCGAGGACAACCAGAACGCCGTGACCATCCGCGTGTTCCAGGGTGAGCGTGAAATGGCCTCGGACAACAAGATCCTGGGTCAGTTCAACCTCGAGGACATTCCGCCGGCACCGCGCGGTATGCCTCAGATCGAGGTGACTTTTGACATCGACGCCAACGGCATTGTCTCGGTTTCGGCCAAGGACAAAGGCACCGGCAAAGAGCAGAAGATCACCATCCAGGCATCGGGCGGTCTGTCGGACGAGGACATCGAAAAGATGGTCAAGGACGCCGAGGAAAACGCCGAGGCCGACAAGCAGCGCAAAGAGCTGGTCGAAGCCAAGAACCAGGCGGAAAGCCTTATCCACTCGACCGAAAAGTCGATGGAAGAGCATGCCGACAAAGTCGACCCGACCACCATCGAAGCCATCGAGCTGGCGATTGCCGCGCTGAAGGACGAGCTGGAAACCGAGAATGCCGACAAGATCAAGTCGGGCATCCAGAACGTCACCGAAGCCGCGATGAAGCTGGGCGAGGCCATCTATAAGGCGCAAGCCGAAGAGGCCGAAGATGAGCCGGCAGCGGCGGATGCAGCACCTGGTGATGACGACATTGTCGACGCCGAGTTCGAAGACCTCGACGACGACAAGCGCGCCTAACGCGAACACGGTTTCCGGCGGGTCCAGACAGGTCCCGCCGGGACAGCATTCACCATGCAGTCCGCGGTCCTTGAACCTCCCTTTGGCACTTACGCTCTTTCACATCGGATGGAAACATTGCGCCGGTGGTCAGAAGTCATGCCGCGTCAATGGATGTCGTCCGGTATTCGCAGGCTCATAATGGCGAGTCGGAACGAGCCTTACGACGTCGAAGTGTTCGGAGGGCAGAAATGCCGCCTGTACCCTTCGGACAACTGGGCAGAGAGGCGCGTTATCACGGGCACTCAGTTCTTTGATCCCGATGAACGACGACTGCTGGCTGATCATGTATCGCAAAGCTCGGGCGACTATGTCTTTGTCGATGCCGGAGCGAATGTCGGTCTTTATACGCTATGGGTCAGATCGGTCGTGCAAGGGTTGGGGCGCAATCTCAGAGCTTTGGCCGTGGAACCGGACCCGGTCAACAAGGCAAGGCTTGCGACCAATCTGGCTGCAAACGCTGCCACCGAGGTGACCCATTGCGATCAGGCCTTGTCTGACAAACCGGGTGAGGTTTGGTTCGAGTCCTCGAACCTGGGGGACAGAGGACATGCCAAAGTTGCCGATGCCGGGGACCTGAGCGTGAACGCCGTCCCCTTGCTGGACGCAATGCATGACGCGGGTTTGACCAGAGTCGATGCAATGAAGATGGATATTGAGGGTCAGGAAACCCGCGTTTTACAGGCCTTTTTCGAAGACGCACCGGGCGAGATCTGGCCAGATCTGCTGCTGGTTGAAATCAAGCACTCGGATGATGGGCTTGCCCAGGTCTTGAATAAGGCGGGTTACGTGGCCAGCTTTGCAAACAACACCAATGGCGTGTACAGGCTCAGTGAAAGCAACGCACCCGGCGGCACGAAGGAATAACAAATGTCAAAGCGCGACTATTACGAAGTGCTCGGCGTGTCCAAGGGCGCTTCGTCGGATGAAATAAAAAAGGGCTTTCGCAGGAAGGCCAAGGAATTGCATCCGGACCGCAACAAGGACAACCCGGATGCAGAGGCTCAGTTCAAGGAAGCGAACGAAGCCTATGACGTGCTGCGCGACGCGGACAAGAAGGCTGCCTATGACCGCTTCGGCCATGCCGCGTTCGAGAACGGCATGGGCGGAGGTGGAGGACGACCGGGCGGCGGATTCGGTCACGGTGACTTCTCCAGCGCGTTTTCGGATGTGTTTGACGACCTGTTCGGCGACTTCATGGGGGGTCAGCGCGGCGGTGGCGGACGCCGGGCCGCGCGTGGGTCCGACCTGCGCTATAACCTGCGGGTGACACTGGAAGAGGCATATGCCGGCCTTCAGAAGACCATAAATGTTCCTACGGCTGTGGCCTGTTCCTCGTGCGAAGGAACCGGGGCTGAAGGCGGCGTGGAACCCACGGCTTGTCCGACCTGTTCGGGCATGGGTAAGGTCCGGGCGCAACAGGGCTTTTTCACCGTGGAACGCACCTGCCCAACCTGTTCGGGCCTGGGGCAGATCATCAAGAATCCGTGCAAATCCTGCAAGGGTGCAGGCCGTGTCGAGAAAGAGCGTGCGCTGTCCGTGAACATTCCCGCCGGTGTCGAAACCGGTACCCGCATTCGCCTTGCGGGCGAGGGCGAGGCCGGGATGCGCGGTGGCCCTCCGGGTGATCTGTACATCTTTGTCGAGGTGTCCGAGCACAAGCTGTTCGAACGTGACAGTGTAAACCTCTATTGCCGCGTGCCGGTCAGCATGGCCAAGGCCGCGCTGGGCGGGTCGATCGAGGTGCCGACCATTGATGGCGGCCGAGGCCGTGTTCAAATCCCGGCAGGCAGCCAGTCCGGGCGCCAAATGCGGCTGCGCGGCAAGGGCATGCCTGCCCTGCGCGGTGGTGGTGTCGGGGACATGTTCATCGAATTGGCGGTGGAAACTCCGGTCAATCTGACAAGCCGTCAGAAAGAGTTGCTTCGCGAGTTTGACGATCTGGGCGAAGATAACCATCCGGAATCAAAAAGCTTTTTCTCGTCCGTCAAGTCCTTTTGGGACGGTATGAAAGGCTGACCCAGCACTCAATTGCACAACAAAGAGCCGGTCCCGTGGACCGGCTCTTTTCATTTCATAAGTCCAGTTTTTTGTCGGCTGCGCCAAATTGGCCCTTGAATCCGGATGAGACCCCTGAAATTTTGCACGTGAACCGTTGGGGTGCCCCGTCTGGGGGCTGAGAGGCGCGAATGCGCTAACCCATCGAACCTGATCCGGGCAATACCGGCGTAGGGAACGGTCTTACAGTATGCTGACGGCATACCGACGTTTTCCATGCCCGTTGCCCAAAAGATGTTGGAGCAACGACATGGTGCCAATCGCGCTGACAATTGCAGGATCGGACAGCGGCGGAGGGGCCGGCATACAGGCCGATCTAAAGGCGATGTCTGCACTGGGCGTTTACGGCGCTAGCGTCATCACTGCCGTAACGGCTCAGAACACGCAGGCAGTGACCGCTGTGCACAGCATACCGCTGGATATGGTCGCAGATCAGATCGCGGCCGTACTGAGCGATTTGGACGTGCGCGCGGTCAAGATCGGGATGCTTGCCACACCCGAAATCATCCAAACTGTGGCAGCGTCTTTGGCCAGTTTCCCGGGACCGGTCGTGATCGACCCCGTAATGGTTGCCAAATCCGGCGATGCACTGCTGGCGGATGCCGCTGTTTCAACGCTTCGGGACGTGCTGCTGCCGATGGCCACGGTTCTGACGCCCAACCTGCCAGAGGCCGCCCGCTTGCTGAACAGTCACCCAGCTGAGTCCGTCGCCGAGATGATCGATCAAGGTAAGGCGTTGTGCGGGATGGGGCCTCGGTCCGTTCTTATGAAAGGCGGGCACGGGGCGGGTGATTTCTGCCACGATCTTCTCGTCGACCAGTCGGGCTCGGTGACGGAATACCGGGCGCCGCGTCACGTCACCAAAAACACGCACGGCACGGGCTGCACTTTGTCGTCCTCCATTGCCGCAGGTCTCGCTAAGGGGCACTGCGTGACCGATGCAGTTGCGGATGCTCATGCCTATTTGCAGACGGCCATTGTGCGTGCGGACGAGTTGCAGGTGGGTCAGGGTCAGGGGCCGGTTCACCACTTTCATCAGGTATGGTCCGCGTGACGGTCTGGTCGGTCATAGGGTCCGGTGTCGCCGGTCTTGCGGTCGCATCCGAGCTGGTCTCGCGCGGCGCCAAGGTTCAGGTGTTTGACCCCGCAGGACCTCCGGCGGCGCACGGCTGTTCCTGGTGGGCCGGAGGGATGTTGGCGCCGTGGTGCGAAAACGAGACCGCCGAGGAACCCGTTCTGCGGTTGGGTCAGGCTGCAATTGGCTGGTGGGCCGCGCGCACGCAGGTTCAGCGGCGCGGCACGTTGGTTGTGGCCAATGCCCGTGACCTGCCCGATTTGCGTCGATTTGCACGCCGTACGGAAGGGTATTCCGAGATCGATCGAGAAAAACTTGCCCAGTTAGAGCCTGATTTGCATGGATTCAACAAAGGTCTGTTTTTCGATGGTGAAGCGCACCTGAATCCCCGGCGGGCCCTTTTGGATGTCTATCGACGGCTCGAGGCTCTGGGTGTTAGTTTTCACTGCAAACCTGCCCCGGCTCGGTTGGAGAACGCAATTGATTGCCGCGGTCTGCACGCGCGGGACACGCTGCACGATCTGCGCGGCGTAAAGGGCGAGATGCTGGTGATCCGTTGCAAGGATGTGACCTTGAACAGGCCGGTGCGATTGCTGCATCCGCGCATACCTCTTTATGTCGTACCGCGCGCGGACGGCGTCTTCATGCTGGGCGCGACGATGGTCGAAGCCGAGGACAGCAGCCGTATCACAGCCCGCTCCATGCTGGAGCTACTCAGTGCGGCCTATGCGCTCAATCCCGCTTTCGGAGAGGCCGAAGTGCTGGAAATCGGCGTCGATCTGCGCCCCGCATTCCCCGACAACCTGCCACGCATCCGGCGGTTGGGGCGAACAATCTACGCAAACGGGCTTTATCGCCATGGCTACCTTCTTGCCCCGGCGTTGGCTCAGGGTGTGGCCGATCTGGCACTGGAAAACAATTATTCGGAGTTTGTCGATGAAGATCGTGCTTAACGGAGAACCCAGGGATGTTCAGGCCGGGACTCTTTCGGATCTGCTTACGGAATACGGGTTCTCTGGCCGCGTGGCGACAGCTGTGAACGAGGAATTCGTGCCGTCCAGTCTGCGCATCGCTCAAAAGCTTGCCGAAGGGGATCGGGTCGAGATTGTCGCGCCGATGCAGGGGGGGTGAGGATGAAACCCTTCTTCGGTGTCGAACTGCCCAACCCGTTGATGCTGGGCACCGCGCAATACCCGAGCCCGGCCATCCTTGAGCGCGCGTTTCGCGAAAGCGGGGCCGCCGTTGCGACCGTGTCCCTGCGCCGGGAATCAGGCGGAGGCCAGACTTTCTGGCGCATGATCCGCGACTTGGGTGTCCGCATTCTGCCAAACACGGCTGGGTGCCACACGGTGAAGGAAGCTGTCACCACAGCCCAAATGGCGCGTGAGGTTTTTGAAACGCCGTGGATAAAACTCGAACTGATCGGCCACTCCGACAGCCTGCAACCGGACGTGTTTCAACTGGTCGAGGCCGCACACATCCTGACCGAGGATGGGTTTCAGGTGTTTCCCTACACAACCGATGACCTGATCGTTGGCGAACGCCTGCTTGAGGCCGGATGCGAGGTTCTGATGCCCTGGGGCGCGCCAATCGGATCGGGGCGCGGTCTGAGCAACGAATATGCACTGCGCGCGATGAGGGCGGAATTCCCCGATACACCTCTGGTCATCGACGCGGGGATCGGTCTGCCGAGTCACGCTGCCCACGCGATGGAGCTGGGATTTGACGCAGTTCTTCTGAACACAGCGGTCGCACGGGCCGGTGATCCGGTGGTTATGGCACAGGCGATGGTCAAGGCTATTGAAGCCGGGAAACTGGCCTATCGCGCCGACCCGATCGAACAGCGCGATATGGCCGTGGCATCCACTCCGGTCATCGGGAAGGCGTTCCTGTCATGACCCTTGACCGGTTTTATCCGATCTTCGATCACTCCGACTGGCTGCGGCGGATGTTGCCGCTGGGCATCAAACTTGTGCAGTTGCGTGTAAAGGACCAGCCCGAGGACTTGGTACGCGAACAAATCGCCATTTCACGCGATCTGTGTCGCTGGCACGGCGCCGTTCTGGTGGTGAACGACCACTGGCAACTAGCCATTGATCTGGGGTGCGACTGGATCCACCTGGGGCAGGAGGATCTGGACGACGCCGACCTGAAAGCCATTCGAAAAGCGGGTCTAAATATGGGCGTTTCCACTCACGACAACGAAGAGCTTGAGCGCGCGCTTTCCTTGGATCCGGATTATGTCGCCTTGGGGCCGGTCTATCCGACGATCCTGAAAAAGATGAAATGGCACGAACAAGGCTTGCCACGCGTGACGGAGTGGAAGGCGCGTATCGGCGATATCCCACTGGTCGGAATCGGCGGTATGAGTGTTGAACGTGTTGCGGATGTGCTTGCCGCCGGGGCGGACATCGTATCGGTCGTGACCGACATCACGCTAAGCCCGGAGCCAGAAGCCCGAGTGCGGCAATGGATCGAGGTAACGCGATGAGCCGTTACGCTCGTCAGTTATTGCTGCCCGAGGTGGGGGTCGCGGGACAGGCGCGACTGTCTTCCGCCTGCGTTCTGGTGGTTGGTGCAGGGGGGCTGGCCTCGTCGGTTCTGCCATTGCTAGCCGGTGCCGGTATTGGTCGGATCACGATTGTGGACAATGATACTGTCGATGTGTCGAACCTGCACCGCCAAACGTTGTTTACTGAGGCGGATTGTGGTCGCTTCAAGGCCGAAGTTGCCGCTGATCGTTGCCGTGCGATGAATGGTGAGATCGAGGTTGTTGACCGAAATCAGGCTCTAACGAGTGAAAATGCCCGCACATTGGTCACAAGGTCGGACGTGATCCTCGACTGCGCGGACAGCTATGCCGCCAGTTACATTCTCTCGGACACGTGCCTGGAACAGGACAAACCGCTGATCAGCGCGTCGGTTCTTGGGTTGTCGGGTTATGCGGGCGGCTTCTGCGGCAGCGCCCCGTCGTTGCGGGCCTTGTTTCCGGACGCGCCGGACAACAATTCCAGCTGCGCTTCCGCAGGTGTGCTTGGCCCCGTCGTGGCCGTGATCGGCGCGACGCAGGCACAGATGGCTTTGAACCTTATCCTTAAGGTGGAGCCATCACCACTGGGCCAGTTGATTCAATATGATGCCCGCACCCTGCGTAGTAATGGATTCCGGTTTGACAACGCACCAGAACCGGACAGTTGTTTTCGCTTCCTGTCTGCCAACCAACTGACCGAAACGGACCAGATTATCGAGTTGCGCGGCACAGACGAGGCGCCAATCCCGGCCCATCCGGATGCCAAACGGGTATCGCAGGAACACCTCAAAGAACTGGACCCTAATCAGGGCGAAAGACTGGTGCTGTGCTGCGCTACGGGTCTGCGCGCGTGGCGAGCGGCCGAACGCATTCAACCGGATTGGCCGGGCGAGATCGTCCTCGTTGCGGCTTCAACCTCGTGAACAGAAGGAAACGCGAGCAATGAGAAAACTGATCACAACCCTTGCCTTGCTGGCCGCCGTGCCGGCCTCGGCCGACGACAAGATGACCGTGCTTCTGGACTGGTTCGTCAATCCCGATCATGGTCCGATCATCATCGCGCAGGAAAACGGGTACTTCGCGGATGAGGGGCTGGAGGTGGAAATCGTCCCGCCCGCCGATCCGTCCGCGCCACCGCGCCTGGTTGCTGCGGGACAGGCTGATCTGGCGGTTTCCTACCAGCCGCAGTTGCACCTGCAAATCCACGAAGGCTTGCCATTGAAACGTGTGGGCACGCTGGTGGCCACGCCTTTGAATTGCCTGCTGGTGCTGGAAGATGGGCCGATCCAAACATTGGCGGATCTCAAGAGCAAAAAAGTAGGCTTTTCGGTTGCGGGTGTTGAAGAGGCTGTCCTGACCGCAATGCTGAACACGCATGATGTGGCGCTAGACGATATCGAGATGATCAACGTCAACTTCTCGTTGTCGCCGTCGCTGATGACCGGTCAGGTGGATGCCGTGATCGGAGCATTTCGCAATTTCGAACTGAACCAGATGGATATTGAAGGTGTTGCGGGTCGTTGTTTCTATGTCGAGGAAGAAGGCGTGCCGCCCTATGACGAGCTGATCTATGTCGCCAATTCCGACAGGATGGACACGGACAAGATCGCAAGATTTCTGGCCGCGACCGAGAAAGCCACCCAATTCATGGTAAACAACCCGGATAAAAGCTGGGAGATCTTCTCGGCCACCTCTCCGGAACTGCAGGATGAGCTGAACGCGCGCGCCTGGGTCGACACTTTGCCGCGTTTTGCGTTGCGCCCGGCGGGGTTTGATGCAGGTCGATATGCGCGGTTCGAAGAATTCCTCAAGGACAGCGGCATGATCGACAGTATCAACCCGGTCAGCGCCATTACAGTAGACGTGACCGCGCAATGAGTGAATACGGCAAAGCCTTCGCGCTGATGCGCGATGCGGCGCAGGGCCCGTGGCGGGAGTATACCCGCCACGCTTTTGTCGAAGGTATGAAGGATGGCTCGTTGCCGCGCGCGGCGTTTCTGCACTATCTGCGACAAGACTATGTGTTCCTGATCCACTTTTCACGTGCCTGGGCGCTCGCTGTGGTGAAATCGGAAACGCATGAAGAGATGTTGGCTGCCTCGCGCACGGTGAACGGGCTGATCAGCGAAGAGATGAAGCTGCATATCGGTATTTGCGAGGCAGAGGGTATCGCACAGGAACAATTGTTCGCCACCCCGGAACGGGCTGAGAATCTGGCCTATACGCGATATGTGCTCGAAGCAGGCTATAGCGGTGATTTGCTGAACCTGCTGGCGGCCCTTGTCCCCTGCGTCATGGGATATGGAGAAATCGGAAAGCGTCTGTCTGCTGAATCTACGTCCGAGACCTATCGCGACTGGATCGACGCCTATGCCAGCAAAGACTATCAGGACGCGTGTCGTTCCGTGGGGCGCTTGCTGGATTCGGCTCTATCGCGGCGGATTGGGGCGGATTTCCGGACGGCGCCGCGTTGGGACCGCCTGTGCCAGACCTTTCGCACCGCAACAGAGCTCGAGGTCAATTTCTGGCAAATGGGTCTGACACCTTGACCACGGCGCCCGAACTGACGATCAGCGGCCAGGCCAAAATCGAATGCGCGCCATTGTTCGCGCCGTTGACCCTGACGATCGGCGCAGGGGAGTGGACATGCTTGCTGGGTGGTTCGGGCGTCGGGAAAACCACTGTTTTACGATTGATCGCCGGGTTGGAAACCGGTGCGCGATTCACCGGAACCATTGCCGCGAATGACCGGCAACCGATTGCGAAACGCGTCGCTTATATGGCGCAGGACGATCTGCTGCTGCCATGGGCGACTGTGGCACAGAATATTTCGCTGGGGGCGAGACTGCGAGGCGAACCGATTGATCTTGAACGGCGCGATCTTCTGATCGGGCGGATGCGATTGCGCGACCACATGAACAAGAAACCGGCCGAGCTTTCAGGTGGTCAGCGACAGCGCGTGGCCCTGGCCCGTACTCTGATGGAAGATCGCCCGATCGTTTTGCTGGACGAACCATTCTCGGCCCTCGATGCACGTACCCGCGCGGACATGCAGGATCTGGCGGCCGAGCTCCTGCGGGGCCGCACCGTTTTGCTGGTGACGCATGATCCCGGCGAGGCCGCGCGTCTGGGCCAGACCATCGTTGTCATGACACCGGGCGGGCTGACGTCCTGCCGGTCTCCGCGCGCACCTGCGCCGCGCAAGGTTGACGACCTTGAAACGTTGGAAACACAGGGATCGCTTTTGCGACTACTGCGGGCGACTGCGGAATGAGGCACTTGTCCGGTCTTGCCGCGACGCTCTTCGCGCTCGCCATCTGGCAGGGCGTCGCCACCCTGACCGGCCTGCCCAAATTCATCCTGCCGGGACCGGGGGTTGTGGCCGAGACCTGGTGGCAGAACCGCTGGGTCATTGCCGAACATACATGGATCACCGCGGTCGAAGTGGTGGTCGGTCTGGCCTGCGGTACTGTTCTGGGCGTGATCACAGCCCTGCAGCTGGCCAGTTCGCGGGCCGCGCGGGTGCTGGTTCAACCGATGCTGGTGTTCACGCAGGCCCTTCCTGTGTTTGCTCTTGCGCCGTTGTTGACGCTTTGGCTGGGTTACGGGTTGTGGTCCAAGGTTGCGATGGCTGTCCTGATAATCTACTTCCCGATCACCTCGTCCTTCTTTGACGGGCTGATGCGAACGCCGCCGGGCTATCTGGATCTGGCACGCACGATGCAGGCCAGCCGCCGCACGGTTCTGTGGCACATCCGCATTCCCGCCGCCTTGCCTTCGCTGGCTTCGGGGATGCGGCTTGCAGCGGTATACGCGCCGATTGGGGCGGTGATCGGCGAATGGGTCGGGTCCTCACAGGGTTTGGGTTATCTGATGCTGCTGGCAAATGGCCGCGCCAAGACCGATCTGATGTTTGCCGCGATGCTGACGCTGGGTGTATTTTCCATCTTGCTGCACATGATCGTTCGGAGCGCGACGGCGGGGATGGCTGGTGAAAACCGTTAACCATTCAGAAACCGATTCTGCGTCAGGATATGGCCATGACACAGGATGCCTTTGCCGAAGCCCCCATGCTGTTTGACACGGACGAAGCTCCGGCGCAGCCGCTGCCGTCGGGTCGGTTACCCTCCTACATCAAAGACCACCGGCGGCGGCTGCGCGAACGGTTCATGGCGGGCGGGTCTGCGGCGATGCCGGATTACGAATTGCTGGAGCTTGTCCTGTTCCGCTCGATCCCGCGTCAGGATGTGAAGCCGCTGGCGCGGGCATTGATGGATGCGTTCGGCGATTTCAACCGTGTTCTGACTGCGCCCGAGGAACGGTTGCGGCAGATCAAGGGCGTTGGAGACACGGTGATCACCGACCTCAAGATTCTCGAGGCCTGCGCGCATCGGATGGCGCGCGCGCGGGTGATGCAGCGGCATGTGATCTCGGGCTGGGATGCCCTTCTGGATTATTGCCACACGACGATGGCACATCGAGAGATTGAGCAGTTCCGGGTCTTTTACCTGGACCGTAAGAACGTGCTGATTGCGGATGAGGAACAGGCCAAGGGCACAGTGGATCACGTTCCCGTCTACCCGCGCGAAGTTGCAAAACGCGCGCTTGAGCTGAACGCGTCTGCCCTGATTCTGGTGCATAACCACCCATCAGGTGATCCGACGCCGTCGCAATCGGATATCGATATGACCATCCGCATTCAGGATGCCTGCACGGCATTGGGATTGACGTTGCACGATCACCTGATCATCGGGAAATCGACCGAGCTCAGCTTCCGATCGCAGGGGTATCTCTGACGGCTATTGAACCCAGACTTCGACCCTGCGATTGGCCTTCCGACCCCATTCCGTGTCATCGCAGGCCATCGGCATGGCTTCACCAAACCCGTCGACAGCGATCTCGACCGTATCGGGAACAGAGGTTTCAATTGCCGCAAGAACTGCATTTCGCACCGTTTTCGCGCGGAGTTGGGAAATCCGCTGGTTTGCGGCGGCTGCACCATGACCATCGCTAAAGCCAACAAAGGTCAACTTGCGCGCGTCGAAGGCACCGGATTCCAGCGCCTGCGCCAGTTGCAGGATATTCGACCGCGACTGCGCGTCCGGTCTTGATGAGCCAGGTTCGAACCGGAAAGACAAGGACAGGCGCGCCATGGGCCGCAGCGTTTCGATCATGCGCTGCAACTCGTCAAGGCCAACCTCGGGCCCGCCCGACGCGATGGCGTTGGCCAGACGATTCCCCTGCACGCCAAGGCCCTCGGTTTCCGGTGCCTGATCCACGAATCCGGCCTGGCGAATAACCGATTGCGCCCGAGAACTCTGGGCATAGGCCAGAAACTGGCGCGCAATCTTCGGCAACCGGCGCGCAGGCAGATACAGAAACATCGGTGATGTCAGCGGGTAATCCTCGGTCTTGATCGACTGTCGTGTCGCTGCCATTGCGTGTCCGCATCCGCCGGTTAGAGGTAATGCTCGCCCGCCGCCAATATCGGCCCGGCTGGCGATACCGATGCCGAAGGGATCGTCAGCGACATTGCGCACCAGCGCCCCGTATCGTTCGTGTCGCGTTGCGGCTTCGGCCAGGGGAACATCCGCCTGCGCCAGTAGCTGCGCCTCGATCCCCTGTGCCAACCCTGACCCGGCATTCGGCACATGCAGGGTAATCGGCGCATCCGGTCCACCCAGTTCAGACCAGTTGCTGATCTCACCCGACAGAACGCGTGCCAGATCGACCAGCGAAATCTGCCGGACAGGATTGTCCGCAGCCACAATCGGTACCATGGCGTCCAGGGCGACGACGCGCGACCGGCGCACCTGCCTCAGATCGCCATGGCCGGCTGCATGCGCTGCCTCGCTCTCTTCCTGCCGGATCTCGCGCAAAGCCATGACGATGTCGGCCTCATTTGCAATCAGTTCGGCAAAGCCCTGATCCGTGTTGCCGACACGAAACCGCAGGCGCGCCAATGGGGCTTTTCGGTCGGGCTGGTGCAACTCATACACGAATCCTGCCGGCGGTTCGTGGATCGGAGTCGCGGTCAGACCTTCCTGTCGTGCAAAGCCAACGACCAACGCGGGCAGAATGGTTTCGGCCATGACCGATGATCCTGAGAATGTGACCTCGGCCACGAAATCAATAAGGTTCGGACAGGCGAGACCATCGCATGTAACGCCCGAGCCATCGACCGTCAGCTCTCCGAATTGCGTGTCGACGCGGTAGAATTCGCCATCATATCCAAGGAGATTTCCGGTGATCTCGACCTTGCCGTCATGCGAGGTCAGGGTGATATCCTGCGCCTGTGCGCCGCCTGCAAAGGCCACGCAAAACAGCGCGGTCGCCGCCAATCGGGAAAATGTCATTCGAAAGCCGAGCCTGCCTGCCGTTTATTTGGCCGCGATTGTCAGGTCTTCCAGCAGATTATTCAACACCAGAAACTCACCGGCGCGGGAACAGTCCGGGAGTGTCAGCGACAGGTCACGCGACTTGAGTGCGGCGTCGCCGCGCAGCTCCAGCGCCTGTACGCTCAGATTGCGACCGCAATTGGCCTCGGTCACTTCGGCCTCGACGCTCAGTTCGATTGTGCCGGCATCTTCCGAGGATGTTTTGGGGAAGGAATAGACCTGCACGTTGCGGGCCGTTGCAATTTCCGCCTGACCCAGTTGAACCATTGTTCCGGCACCATCGGCGTCGGAGTTCGCCCAGACATGCCCGGTCTGCCCATAGCTTGCGCCAAACTCCAACGCATGCAGCTGAAGGTCGGTCCGGCCTTGCCATTGCAAGGCGACCCGGTCGAATTCCCTGATATCAGGGACGTGAGTGGTGGCGACCGTGCCGTTCTTGTCTTCAAGAGAAATCAGAAAAATGGCGTATTCGGATAGTGCGGGAACAGTCAGGTCAACGGCGCCGCGTGCGTCGGTCATGGCAGTAAAGGTCAGACCGCTGTGATGGATTTCGATCGCCGAGTTTTCGTGGCAGGGGGCCTTGATCTTCAGCCGCGCGTTGGCATCGGGCGCAGCGGACGCCCGCGCACTGACCTGGCAACTCGTCCGGGCCAGCGGTTCTACGCGGGATGGTATGAAAGTCGTCCTCGGAAAATCAGTGGCGGTTTTGCCCGGACTGGGGGAAGAGGTCAGCACGATAGCTTCGATCGCGCCCAAGGTCGACGCTTGCCCGGTGACGTTGGCCACCTGTTCGGACCCCTGAGCAGCATTCCGCTGCGCCGCCGGGCCGTATTGCATCAAATATCCGATGGCCAGGGCGCAGGCAACAGTACCGCCCATGGTCACGTAGTTTCTTACGACAAACAAGACACCCTCCCCAGTTGAAGGAGCGAGTCGGACTTTCGTTAACAATCGCGGCTTAATTGTGGCAGACAGGCGGAGTCATTGTGTTCCAATGCAGGCCGCCTCAGGTCAGGCGGCCATGACAATGCTTGAATTTCTTTCCGGACCCGCAGGGGCATTTGTCATTGCGTGACGGGTTTCCCCAGGTCGAAGGATCGTCCTCGACAAATCCGGGCAGCGGATCGCCCGAAGCGTCGGCCTCGGCCATGGCTTCGGCGCGGTTTGTCGCCTGATCAACAGCCTGTTGTGCCTGAGCCTGCTGCGCTGCCATCTGCGCCAGCATCTCTTTCTGTTCGTCCTCTGTCAGAGGGCGCACGCGTGACAGCTGCTGCGTGACGGTCTCGCGCAGGCTGTCCAGCATGCTTTCGAACAATTGGAAGCTTTCATTCTTGTATTCGTTCAATGGGTCGCGCTGGGCGTAGCCACGAAATCCAACAACCGAACGCAGGTGTTCCAACGTCAGAAGATGCTCGCGCCATTTGCTGTCGATGGTTTGCAGCAGTACCTGTTTTTCGATGTTGCGCATGTTTTCAGGACCAAAGGCGACAGCCTTCTGGGCCATCATTTCGTCCGCTGCCTTGACCAGACGCTCTCGGATCTGTTCGTCGTCCACGCCTTCTTCGGCAGCCCAGTCCTGAACGGGAACGTCGATGGACAGCTTGTCTTTGACCGCTTCGTGCAGACCGTCCGTATCCCACTGATCGGCGTAGGATTTCGGAGGCATGTATTCGTCGATCAGATCGTCGATCACCTGTTCGCGCATGTCCGAAACGATCTCGGACAGATCGTCTGCCGACATGATCTCGCGTCGCTGGCTGAAGATTACCCGACGCTGATCGTTCATGACGTCGTCGAATTTCAGAACGTTCTTGCGCATGTCGAAGTTGCGGCCTTCGACCTTGGATTGTGCCCGTTCCAGCGACTTGTTTACCCAGGGGTGGATGATCGCTTCGCCCTCTTTCATGCCAAGCGTGGTCAGCACCTTGTCCAGTCGTTCCGAGCCGAAGATGCGCATCAGGTCGTCTTCGAGACTTAGGTAGAATACAGTGCGACCCGGGTCACCCTGACGGCCGGAACGGCCGCGCAGCTGGTTGTCGATGCGGCGGCTTTCATGGCGTTCCGAGGCCATCACATAAAGACCGCCGGCCTCAAGCACTTTCTGCTTCTCCTCGGCGTGGCGGGCTTCCTCTTCGGCGCGCAGCTGAACCGGATCGGCTTCGGGGTTTTCGGCCAGTGCCTTCAGAACCTTCATCTCGACATTGCCGCCCAGTTGAATGTCAGTGCCGCGACCTGCCATGTTGGTGGCGATGGTCACCGCGCCAAACCGGCCCGCATCGGCAACGATCTGCGCCTCTTGTTCGTGTTGACGCGCGTTCAGAACGTTGTGCTGGATGCCTTCTTTGGTCAGCAACTGGCTGAGCAGTTCAGACTTCTCGATCGAGGTGGTTCCCATCAGAACCGGCTGGCCCTTTTCCTGCGCCTTCTTGGTCTCTTTGATCATCGCGCCGTATTTCTCGATGGCCGTGCGATAGACCTGATCATCCTCGTCGATACGGGCAATCGGCTTGTTGGTCGGCACCTCGACGACGCCCAGACCGTAGATTTCCTGAAATTCCTCGGCCTCGGTCAGGGCCGTGCCGGTCATGCCGCCCAGCTTGTCGTACAGGCGGAAGTAATTCTGGAAGGTCACACTGGCCAGCGTTACGTTCTCGGGCTGGATCTGCACGCCTTCCTTGGCTTCGATGGCCTGATGCAGACCTTCGGACAGGCGACGGCCGGGCATCATGCGGCCGGTGAATTCGTCGATCAGAACCACGTTGCCGTCGCGGACGATGTAATCCTTGTCGCGCTGAAACAGTTTATGCGCGCGCAGGCCCTGGTTGACGTGGTGCACAACGGTAGTGCTTTCCGGGTCATAGAGCGAATGGCCCTCGGGGATCAGACCGGCATCCAGCAACTGAGCTTCCAGAAATTCGTTTCCCTCATCCGTGAAGGTCACGTTGCGGGATTTTTCGTCCAGCGTGTAGTGATCCTCGCCCAACGAGGGGATCAACGCATCGATGGTCGTGTACAACTCGGACCGGTCCTGCGACGGACCCGAGATGATAAGCGGTGTCCGCGCCTCGTCGATCAGGATCGAGTCGACCTCATCGACAATCGCGTAGTTGTGGTATTTCTGATAAACCTCGTTCAGATCCGCCTTCATATTGTCGCGCAGATAGTCGAATCCTAGCTCGTTATTGGTCGCATAAGTAATGTCACACGCGTAGGCGGCCTTTTTTTCGGCATCCGGCTGGCCCGACCAGATCACGCCCGTGGTCATGCCCACCGCGCTGAACACTTTGCCCATCCATTCCGCATCGCGCTTGGCCAGATACTCGTTGACGGTCACCACGTGAACGCCCTTGCCCGTCAGCGCATTCAGATAGGCGGGGAGGGTCGCGACCAGCGTCTTGCCCTCGCCCGTTTTCATTTCCGAGATGTTGCCCTGATGCAGAAAAGCGCCGCCCATCAACTGAACGTCAAAGGCGCGCAGACCCAGCGCGCGTTTGGCGCCTTCGCGGACATTGGCAAAGGCCTCAATCAGCAGGTCATCCAGGCTTTCACCGTCCAGCGCGCGTTTGCGCAGTTCGGCAGTCTTCTCAATCAGACCCTCATCCGACAGTTTTTCGAACTCTGGCTCAAGCGCGTTGATCTTGTCGATCAGGGGGCGGGTCGCCTTGATCTTGCGGTCGTTCGGTGTTCCGAACACCTTTTTGGCGAGCGTTCCGAGTCCCAGCATGTTCACTCCAGCGGATCTGTTCTTGTCTTGGTTGCGACAGGCTTGCCCACCTTGCGCGCAACCCATAGATACGGGGGGTGAAAGGCGGCCCTGTCCAAGGCTTCAAAGCGATGTAAGCGGCAGGTTCCAGAGTGTCAACGCTGCGCCCTGTCGCGGCAAAGAAATAGGATGATTCCATGCCCAAAGGCCTCACTTTTCTGCCATCGCTGGCGCTTGCTGCCGTGATGGCGCTGCCACTGGCCGCCGAAACCGAACCGGATGCCGCTACGGTTGTCGCGCGCGTGAACGGGGATGAAATCACTTTGGGTCACGTTATCGCCACTGTTGCGACCCTGCCGGCGCAGTATCAGCAACTGGAAGATGAAGTGCTTTATGACTTCATCGTGGAACAGTTGGTGCAACAGCAGTTGCTGAGCCAGCAGCAAGATGGTCTGTCCGCGCAGAATGAACTGACGCTAGAAAATGAAACGCGGTCGCTGCTTGCGGTGCAGACGATCAATGCCGTTTCAGAGGCGCAGGTTACCGATGACGCGATCCAGGCGGCTTATGATGCGCAGTTCGCCGATTTCGAAGGTGAAGACGAGTACAACGCCAGCCACATTCTGGTCGAGACCGAAGATGAGGCCAAGGCCATAAAATCCCAGCTAGACGACGGAGCCGATTTTGCCGAGCTGGCAAAAGAGAAATCCACCGGCCCCTCGGGCCCAAATGGCGGTGCCCTGGGCTGGTTCGGCAAGGGCCGAATGGTGCCGGAATTCGAAGAGGCCGTTGTCGGGCTGGAAAAAGAGCAGGTTTCCGACCCGGTTCAGACTCAATTCGGCTGGCATGTCGTCATTCTGAACGACAAGCGCAAAACCGAAGCCCCTGAACTGGAGGCCGTGCGAGGCGAACTGGCCCAGACCCTTCAACAGGAGGCCGTTCAGGCGCGCATTGACGAACTGACTCAGCAGGCCCAGATTGATCGCCCGTCGCTGGACGGTGTCGGGCCTGAAGTCATGCGCCAGCTGGACCTGATTCAGGAGTAACCGCCCGTGGCGAAGATCACCAAGGTTTCCCCGTTGGCCCCGGCGGCCTTTCCCGAATTGCCTGCAATTGACGGGGTGCGATTTGCTACGGTCGAGGCGGGCGTGCGTTATCAGGGCCGGACCGACGTCATGCTGGCCGTGCTGGATCCGGGCACATCCGTGGCCGGAGTCTTTACCCGATCGGCCACACGCGCCGCACCGGTTCTGGACTGTCAGGACAAGATCGGCGGGCCCAGCGACGGGCCGGCGGCCATTCTGGTGAACTCGGGCAATGCCAATGCATTCACCGGCCATTACGGGCAAATCTCGGTCGCCGAGGTCACACGTGCCGTTTCTGCAGCGACCGGAGTGCCGGTCGAGCGGGTCTTTACCTCATCGACCGGAGTGATTGGCGAGCCGCTGCCTCATGAACGCATCGTCGCCCAGCTTGAGACTTTGAAGGCGGGTCTCAGCCGCCATGCCGTCGAAGACGCTGCGTGTGCCATCATGACGACGGACACGTTCCCGAAAGGCGCTTCGGCGCAGGTCGAAATCTCAGGCAAAACAGTCTCTATTGCGGGTATCGCGAAGGGATCTGGCATGATCGCGCCGGATATGGCGACGATGCTGGTTTACATCTTCACTGACGCAAAGGTCGAGCAATCGGCGTTGCAGGCGATGCTGGGTGCGCAGACGGATCGGACGTTCAACTGCATCACGGTGGACAGCGATACCTCAACCTCGGACAGCCTGCTGTTATGCGCAACCGGTGCTTCGGGTGTCGATGCAACGGGCGACGCCACCTTTGCCGAAGCGTTGGAAGGTGTCATGCTGGACCTGGCGCAACAAGTGGTGCGCGATGGCGAGGGTGCGACGAAATTCGTGGAAATCCGAGTGACCGGGGCTGCCTCGGATACGGATGCCAAAGTGCACGGGCTGGCCATCGCCAACTCGCCGCTGGTGAAGACTGCCATTGCGGGTGAGGACCCGAACTGGGGCCGCGTGGTGATGGCCATTGGCAAATCTGGTGCAGCCGCAGATCGCGATCTGCTGAGCATTTCATTCGGAGATATTCTGGTTGCTGAAAAGGGCTGGGTCAGCCCCGCCTACAATGAAGATAGCGCCGCTGCTTACATGAAAGGGCAGGATTTGGTGATCTCGGTCGATCTGGGTCTGGGTGAGGGTAAATCCACCGTTTGGACCTGCGACCTGACCCATGGCTATATCGAGATCAACGCGGATTATCGCTCGTGAAGACCATATTAGTCTCTGCGGTAGCCCTGATCGACATCGAGGGCCGGGTGCTGCTGGCCCAACGCCCCGAGGGCAAATCCATGGCCGGGCTGTGGGAGTTTCCGGGCGGCAAAATCGAGCCCGGCGAGACCCCAGAGGCCGCCCTGATCCGCGAGTTGCACGAGGAACTGGGCATTGACACCTGGGCCTCGTGCCTCGCGCCGCTGACATTTGCCAGCCACAACTATGACGACTTTCACCTGCTGATGCCGCTGTTTGCCTGTCGCAAGTGGGAGGGCATTCCGCATTCGAAAGAAGGGCAGGCGCTGAAATGGGTGAGGGCGAACGATCTGCGGAATTATCCCATGCCCGCGGCGGATGTGCCCTTGATCCCGATTCTCAGGGATTGGCTTTAGGTCAAGAACACTACTGACATTTCAGCAATCCGTTTGGACGGCGGCTAGGCGGACGAAGCAGTCGTTTGTCAGGTGGCTGATGACCGGTGCAAAACGATCAAAGCCGCCACTGTTAGTCTCCATATTTCAAGTATGTCGTTGGGCCAACTCAGATTGGTTGCCTGATCGACATCAACGTACGTAACGATTTGGAGCCTGCATTACCTGCTAGTCTGACAAGCGAATTGGGGAAATCCCGAGAAATGAAAATACTTGTGAAAGTCCAATGTTACAGCGCTCCGGGTGTATTGCACATAGGTCGTCACGAAGGCGAAACGTGACCAATTCAGCTTCTCTCAATCGTGCGGCCAAAGCACCTTCCGCCTTTCTGTCGAGGCCGTTGCACTCGACCATCGCAGCGCGAAGGTTCAAGGCAGAAATGTCTACGGAATTCAGTACTTGCATCTCAAAACCCTCCACGTCGGCCACAAGAATGTCCAGTGAGCCAAAACCTTCTTCCTTGAGAATATCATCAAGGCGTCTCACTTCCACCGAGACCGAGGATATGTCTCGATGCGAGTCGAACGGTTTGTTATCGCGACGTCTTCCGGACAGGACATGTTCCAAACGTTCTTTCTTTAGGGATGCACACCCCCTGGCCCAAGGGGGGAAGTTTGTTCGTTCTTCCTCCGCAAGATGATGCAACAACATAGCCCCAGGACTTTCTGCAACGGCGCAATTGATTAGACGGATGTTCTTCCGGCTACCATGCAGCGCCTCCAGCTCCGCGAAGTATGACGGATGAGGCTCAACCATTATGCCCTGCCAATGCCCTAGTTCGATGAAGTGACGAATTGGATCAGCGAGTTTGCCATCATTCGCCCCGACTTGCGCGAAGCGCACTGTTTCGCCTGCTGATTGATCCACCGCTGACAAAAAAAACGAGCGTAGTGCAGGTTGGGCTTTCCAGGGTCTTGCAAGTTTCACCGTATCTACGATGTCGTCATTCATATTCCAGTTTCCTCGCAAAAAAGCGCATCAAAAACATGCACTCAATCGGCTGACATAGAAAAGAACGCAGTTTTGCAGCTAGCTTCGAACGAACCAATCACTGAACAAAGCCGTACTCCGAGTTGTGCTCGTTCTCAAGCCTGTACCAAGGCTACAGGAGGACATCCTAGCGTCCGTTCGGGGCTCAAATGCTGCCACCCTCAATGCTTCGTATTATCGCCAGTCTTTACATTTCCATAACTCCGCGATGGATCAGTGAAGTCAAGGGCAGTGCGGTCTGATGCACAACTGAACCGTCCCAATTCGCGGCACAAACATATTGTGCAAGTCGCAAGACCACTCCTCCACCCCTGTTACAATTCGTAAGAATTTAGAAAACATCAGGAAAAAGTTGACGCTGATCGTTGTCCTGCCCCTAATCGGGGCATGGGCGTCCGGGTACCATCCCGGACCCGCCATTTCCGACCCGAAGGAGGGGTCGGATGGGGAGGAGAGAAAGATTGGCTCAGACGCAGTCGGGCGCCGAAGGGTTACATTCCCTTCCGGCGCTGCTACACCGCAATGTCGCACAGTTCGGGGATGCTCCGGCGTATCGGGAAAAGGAATTCGGCATCTGGCAATGCTGGACCTGGGCCGAGGCGGCCAGGGAAATCCGCGCCATCGCGCTGGGTTTTCTGGAGCTTGGTGTTGAGAAGGGCGATCACATCGCGGTGATCGGGCGTAACCGTCCGGCACATTACTGGTCGATGGTGGCGGCGCAGATGGTAGGCGCGGTTCCTGTCCCGCTCTATCAGGATTCGGTCGCCGAAGAGATGGCCTACGTTCTGGAGCACTGCGGCGCGAAATACGTGGTCTGCGGCGATCAGGAACAGGTCGACAAGGTCATCGAGATTCAGGAGAACCTGCATCAGGTCAAACACATCCTCTACACCGACAAGCGGGGGATGCGGAAATACGACCATTCACAGATGAACGCGTTGGCAGACCTGATGGCCGAGGGCAGCGCCGGCCACGCCCGCTTTGATGCCGAGCTGGATCGTCGTATCGCGGATATCACTTATGACGACACTTGCGTGATGCTCTACACATCGGGCACCACGGGAAAGCCCAAGGGCGTGGTGCTTTCGAACCGGAATGTCATCGAAAGCGCCAAGAACTCGGCAGAATTCGACCATCTGACCCGGAATGAGGACATCCTGTCCTATCTGCCGATGGCCTGGGTGGGCGATTTCATATTTTCCATCGGTCAGGCCTATTGGTGCGGCTTCTGCGTGAACTGCCCCGAAAGCGCCGACACGATGATGACCGACCTGCGCGAGATCGGGCCGACCTATTTCTTTGCCCCCCCGCGCGTGTTCGAGACGCAGCTGACCAATGTGATGATCCGGATGGAGGATGCAGGCAAACTGAAGCAGCGCATGTTCCATCACTTCATGGCGCACGCCAAAAAAGTCGGCGGCCTGCTGCTGGACGGCAAGCCCGTTGGTTTGGGTGATCGTCTGAAATACGCGCTGGGTAATCTGCTGGTCTACGGGCCGCTAAAGGACACGCTGGGTTATGGCCGGTTCCGCGTTGGCTATACGGCAGGCGAGGCCATCGGACCGGAAATTTTCGATTTTTATCGCTCTTTGGGTATCAACCTGAAGCAACTCTATGGTCAGACCGAAGCAACCGTTTTCATCACCGTGCAGCCGGATGGCGAGGTGCGCGCCGATACCGTCGGCGTGCCTGCCCCGGATGTTGAGCTGAAAATTGACGACAAAGGCGAGATTCACTACCGCTCGCCTGGCGTGTTCGTCGAGTATTACAACAACCCTGACTCGACCGCCTCGACCAAGGACGCCGAGGGTTGGGTGGCCACGGGGGACGCCGGATTCATCGAGGAAAGCTCGGGCCATCTGCGGATCATCGACCGCGCCAAGGATGTGGGCAAGATGGCCGACGGGTCGATGTTTGCGCCGAAATATGTCGAGAACAAGCTGAAATTCTATCCCGATATTCTTGAGGTCGTGCTGTTCGGCAACGGCAAGGACCGCTGCGTGGCCTTCATCAATATCGACCTGACCGCGGTGGGAAATTGGGCGGAACGCAACAATGTGGCCTATGCGTCTTATCAGGAACTGGCGGGTCATCCGCGTGTGTTAGAGACGATTCGTGGTCATGTGGAAGAGGTGAACAAGTCGGTGGCCGCAGATGAGATGCTGTCAGGCTGCCAGGTGCACCGCTTTATCGTTCTGCACAAGGAACTGGATGCCGATGACGGTGAGATGACCCGGACACGCAAGGTGCGACGCGGGTTTGTCGAGGAGAAGTTCCACGACATCATCGCAGCGCTTTATGACGGGTCCAAAACCGTTTCGACCACGACCGAAGTGACCTACGAGGATGGTCGCAAGGGTTCGATTTCGGCGACGCTTGAGATTGTGGATGCTCCGGTTGTGCCGGTCGCGCAGCACAAGGTGGCAGCGGAATGAGGGCCGGTCGTGCGCCGCTCGACCTGCGGTCATCGCCCCGCCCGCCGTCCCGTATTTGCGCAAGTCAGGGAGTGACTGATGCTGGATAGTTCCGAAGGATATGTCACCGAAGACGGTCGCAAGATCGGCGGCGTGGTGATGGAGATGAAGAACATCACCCTGCGCTTTGGCGGTGTGGTGGCTATCAAGGATATCTCGTTCGATATTCGCGAAGGTGAGATACGCGCGATCATTGGCCCGAACGGGGCAGGCAAATCCTCGATGCTGAACGTGATCTCGGGCTTCTATGTCCCGCAGGAGGGCGAGGTCTGGTTCCATGGCGCCAAGCGCCCGCCGATGCGTCCCTTTGAGGTGGCGCAGCAGGGAATAGCCCGGACGTTCCAGAATATCGCGCTGTTCGAGGGGATGAGTGTGCTCGACAACGTCATGACCGGGCGGTTGAGTTTCATGAAAACCAACATCCTGCAGCAGGCGATTTGGAAGGGCAAGGCCGAAGCTGAAGAGGTTGAAAACCGCGAGGCCGTGGAAAAGATCATCGATTTCCTTGAAATTCAGCACATCCGCAAGACACCTGTGTCTCGTCTGCCTTACGGGTTGAAGAAGCGGGTCGAATTGGCCCGCGCACTGGCGGCGGAACCCAAGCTGCTGCTGCTGGATGAACCAATGGCGGGTATGAATGTCGAAGAGAAAGAGGACATGAGCCGCTTTATCCTCGACGTGAATGACGAATTCGGAACCACCATCGCGCTGATCGAGCACGATATGGGCGTGGTGATGGATCTGAGCGACCGGGTGGTCGTGATGGATTACGGCAAGAAGATCGGTGACGGCACTCCGGACGAGGTGCGCAGCAATCAGGAAGTGATCGATGCCTATCTGGGGGTCAGCCATGACTGAGCCTTTGGTCGAACTGGGGAGGGGCTGACATGCCGGAACAACTCGTATTTGCGATGGAGGTCATCCTCAACGGTCTGATGGCCGGGGTGCTTTATGCGCTGGTCGCGCTGGGCTTTGTGCTGATCTACAAGGCGTCTGGTATTTTCAACTACGCGCAAGGGGTTATGGCGCTGTTCGCGGCGATGACGCTGGTCGGGATCATGAACGGGCAGGTGCCGTTTGCACATCTGATAAACGCGACTTTCGGAACTCATGTGCACTATTTCGGTTGGAATGTCCCCGCCCTGCTGGCGATCATTCTGACGATGGGAGTTATGGTCTTGCTGGCCTGGGCGGTGCAGCGCTTTGTTATGCGGCATCTGGTGGGGCAGGAGCCGATCATCCTGTTCATGGCCACCATCGGTCTGGCCTATTTCCTTGAAGGCGTGGCGGACCTGATGTGGGGGTCCGAGATCAAGACATTGGACGTGGGCCTGCCGCAGGGCATCAACCTGTGGATTGATGAGGCGACGTTCAAGATCTTCGACTACGGCTTCTTTATCGACAACCTTGATATCGTGGCGACAATTATCGCGGCGCTGTTGGTGGCGGCTCTGGTCGCGTTCAGCCAGTACACCAAGCAAGGTCGCGCCATGCGGGCCGTGGCGGATGACCATCAGGCCGCGCTGTCTGTTGGTATCTCGCTGAACTTCATCTGGATCATGGTCTGGTCGGTTGCAGGCTTCGTGGCGCTGGTCGCCGGCATCATGTGGGGCACCAAGTCGGGTGTGCAGTTCTCGCTGTCGCTGATCGCGCTCAAGGCTCTGCCGGTGCTGATGCTGGGAGGGTTCACCTCGATCCCGGGCGCCATCGTAGGCGGGTTGATCATCGGCGTCGGTGAGAAACTGTTCGAGTTTGCCATCGGTCCACTGGTCGGCGGCGCGACCGAAAACTGGTTCGCCTATGTGCTGGCGCTGATCTTCCTCGTGTTCCGGCCGCAGGGCCTGTTCGGTGAGAAGATCATCGAGAGGGTGTAGCCCGATGACCAAGCTGATCGCCATCATCAACGTGATCGCGTGGGCCGGGTTCTGGGCTTTTGGCTATCTCGCGCTGACGGCCGAAGGTTTGACCAAAGGCCAATTGACGATCGCTGCGATCCTGGCATTTGCCGGGCTGGTGACGGGGGTTGTGGCCTACATGAAACTGGTGCGCGTAACCGAGCAAAGCGGTTACGCCAAATCGTCGAAACAACTGGATGCGGCGACCCGCAACCGGGCACAGGAAGAATGGGGAAGGTAAGACGATGTTCTATCGTGAGGCCGGAGATTTCAAAGTCTCTTACGTGGATGACAGCCAGACTTTCCCGATCAAGTTCGACCGGTATCGATACTATGCCGTTCTGTTGGTGGCGTTCGGGATCATCCCGTTCATCATCAACGACTACTGGGCTAACGCACTGCTGTTGCCGTTCCTGATCTATGCAATTGCTGCAATCGGGCTGAACATTCTGGTCGGCTATTGCGGTCAGGTATCTTTGGGAACCGGCGGCTTCATGGCCGTAGGGGCCTACGCCTGCTACAAGCTGATGACCGCCTTTCCCGATGTCAGCATGTTCATCCATGTGATCCTGGCCGGTGGGATTACGGCTATTGTCGGCGTCCTGTTCGGCCTGCCGTCCCTTCGGATCAAAGGCTTTTATCTGGCGGTGGCGACACTGGCGGCGCAGTTCTTTCTGGTCTGGCTCTTCAACCGGGTGCCGTGGTTCTACAACTACTCGGCCTCGGGCCAGATCAACGCGCCCGAGCGGGATGTGTTCGGTATCATCATCACCGGACCGAACGCGCCGGCCTGGGCGACCTACCTGTTCTGCCTGATCTTCCTGACGGTTTGCGCGCTGATCGCGCGCAACCTGACGCGCGGCACTACCGGACGAACATGGATGGCGATCCGTGACATGGATATCGCAGCCGAGATCATAGGAGTTAACCCGCTCAAGGCGAAACTGACCGCGTTTGCCGTCAGCTCGTTCTTTGTCGGCATCGCCGGCGCGCTGTTCTTTGCCGTCTATCTGGGCGCCGTGGAAGTGGGCGAGGTGTTCGGTATCCAAAAATCGTTCCTGGTGCTGTTCATGGTCATTATCGGCGGATTAGGCTCGATTTTTGGCTCCTTTGCCGGTGCTGCTTTTCTTGTCCTACTGCCCGTTGTTCTGAAAGTCGTCGGCGTTGATGTGCTGGACTGGCCCACGGATATCGTGGCGCATCTGCAGTTGGTGATCGTGGGCGCGCTGATCATTATGTTCCTGATCCTCGAACCACATGGCCTTGCGCAGCTTTGGCGCGTGGCAAAGGAGAAACTCAGACTCTGGCCGTTCCCGCACTAAGGGGCAGGCCCAATCAAAAAGACGGGTGCAAAGCCCGAATTCACCATCGGATCAATCAAGGGAGGAGACACCCGATGAACAAGAAAATCGCAACCCTGGCGCTGGGAGCCCTGATGGCCGCAGGACCGGCACTGGCGGATCTGGTGATCCCCGATCTCAGCTATCGTACCGGGCCATATGCTGCTGGCGGAATCCCGTTCTCGGACGGCTATAACGACTATTTCACACTGCTGAACGAGCGCGACGGTGGTATCGGTGGCGTTCCTGTCCGGATGGTCGAATGCGAAACCGGCTATAACACCGAGAAAGGTGTTGAATGCTATGAATCGACCAAGGGCGAAGGCGCATTGGTCTATCAGCCACTGTCAACCGGCATCACGTATCAGCTGATTCCCAAAACCACCGCGGACGACATTCCCATGCACACGATGGGATATGGCCGGACCTCGGCCAAAAACGGCAACGTGTTCAGCCATACGTTCAACTACCCAGCCAACTACTGGGATGGTGCCTCGGGTGCGATCAACTATCTGCTTGAGGAAAACGGCGGCGATCTGAGCGGCAAGAAAATCGCGCTGGTCTATCACAACTCGGCCTATGGTAAGGAACCGATCCGCACGCTGGAGGAACTGTCCAAGAAACACGGCTTCGAACTGGTCGCCCTGCCGGTTGATCACCCGGGACAGGAGCAGAAGTCGCAGTGGCTGCAGATCCGTCGTGATCGCCCGGATTATGTCCTGATGTGGGGCTGGGGCGTGATGAACCAGGTCGCGGTGCAAGAGGCCGCCAACATCCGCTTCCCGATGGAGAACTTCATTGGGATCTGGTGGTCCGGCGCTGAGCATGACGTGATGCCCGCCGGCGAAGCTGCCAACGGTTACAAGGCGCTGACCTTCCACAATGTGGGCACGGATTTCCCGGTTTTCGACGACATTCAGAAGTATGTTGTTGATGCAGGTAAGGCCGCCGGTGCAGGCGATCAGGTTGGTACTGTTCTGTACAACCGTGGTCTCTATGCGGCGGTTCTGGCAGCCGAAGCCATCAAGACAGCACAGGAAATCCACGGCACAGCCGATATCACCCCCGCGATGATGCGCGACGGTATGGAAGCACTTGAAATGACAGAAGAAAAGATGGCCTCGCTGGGCCTTCCGAACTTTGGTCCGACCTTCTCGGTTTCCTGCGGTAACCATGGCGGTGACGCCCTGGTGGGTGTGACCCAGTGGGATGCGGCAAGCAAGACCTGGAGCCTGATTTCCGAATTCAAACCCACCGATGGCGATGTGATCGGACCGCTGATCGAAGCTGACTCGACCGCCTACGCGTCGGAAAACAATATCGATCCGCGCTGTAACTAAGGCGCTTTGACACACCGGGGCGGCGGTCCGACGCCGTCCCGAACCCCACACTCGCACGAGGACACGCGCAGATGCTGGATGCGGCTCAAACCACTGAAGTTCAGGCGGAAACCCTGCTTGAGGTCAATAATATCGAAGTGATTTACAATCACGTTATCCTCGTGCTGAAAGGCGTCAGCCTGACCGTGCCCAAAGGCGGGATCACTGCGTTGCTGGGCGGCAATGGCGCTGGCAAGACGACCACGCTCAAGGCGGTGTCGAACCTGCTTCATTCGGAACGCGGAGAGGTTACCAAGGGCTCGATAAAGTACCGGGGCGAAAGCGTGCATGAACGCGATCCGGCCGATCTGGTTGAAAAGGGCGTCATCCAGGTGATGGAAGGCCGCCATTGCTTCGAACATCTGACGGTCGAGGAAAACCTTCTGACCGGCGCTTATACCCGCAAGGACGGCAAGGGTGCGATCCAGCAGGATCTTGAACTGGTTTACAATTATTTCCCCCGCCTGAAAGAACGCCGCCGTTCTCAGGCCGGTTATACCTCGGGCGGTGAACAGCAGATGGTGGCAATGGGGCGCGCATTGATGTCGCGGCCCGAAACGATCTTGCTGGACGAACCTTCGATGGGTCTGGCACCGCAACTGGTGGAAGAGATTTTCGGCATCGTGAAGGACCTGAACGAACAGGAAGGCGTGTCGTTCCTGTTGGCCGAGCAAAATACGAATGTGGCTCTAAGGTTTGCGCATTACGGCTACATCCTTGAATCGGGCCGGGTGGTGATGGACGGCCCCGCCGCCGATCTGCGCGAGAATCCGGACGTCAAGGAATTCTACCTTGGTATGTCGGAAGAAGGCCGCAAAAGTTTCCGCGACGTGCGCTCTTATCGCCGCCGCAAGAGGTGGCTGTGAGGTCTCAGACGTGCTCGGTTTCCGCTTTCATCTCGGCGATCCGCTCCAGCGCCTCTTCGCGCGTGTTGCGGATATTGGGGCGAAACCCCTGCGTTTCGGCCCGCATGCGGATGTCCGCTTCGGTTTCAGACCCGGCGGCGTAACGGACCGAGCCCAGCGAATGCGTCTTGTTCAGCCTTTTGCCGCGCGCGGCGTATTGCACCCAGGCAGCTGGCAGAATCTGGCAGCTGTTGAGGTTGACCAGAAAGTACCATTTGCGACCGGTTGCCTCGATCCGCTCTTCGATATGGTCGTAAAATTCATTCACATCGCGCGAGTTATAAAACACGAAATGCGAAAAATCCGCCTCCATGACCTTGGTTTCGTCGTCAAAGCGGATGCGGCGCACAAAGTCGGCCAGAACATAGTTCGGATCGTACTGCACGCGCTTGCGGCGTTTGCTGGGCAACTGGGCGATTCGTTTCAGCGCTTCGTCGCGGGTGGCGAACAGATTCGGGTCGAACGATTCGGTGTTGGCCGCGCGCTTGATCTGGGCCTTGGTCTCGTCAGAAGCGTCAAAGCGAACCGATCCCATCGAATGAGACAGGTTGAGCGCCTTGCCCCGCCGGGAATAGGCCACCCACGCCTCGGGGTCGATGCGCGTACCGTTCAGGTTCACAAGGAAAAACCATTTTTCTTCACCGGTTTGCGCGATGCGTTCCTCAAGCCTGTCGTAGAACCGGTTGACCGTTTCGGTATCGTCGAAATGAAACCCGGAAAAATCGGCTTCCATCGTCTGGATTTCATCGTGAAACGTGATCCTGCGATCCAGTTCAGCGGTTTCGAATTCGGCCACGGTTGCATCCTTTCTCATGACAGCAGCATCGTTCGGTATGCAATTGCATGCAGACTTGTGCCCGTTTGTGAGTCCAATCTCAATCAGTCAAGCTGTCGCGCCTTGCGCGGCGCATGGAGGACCGTTCCATGACTCAGCATTTTGATGCGCTTGAAACGCGCTCGGCCGACCAGCGTGCTGCCGACCAGGCCAAGGCGCTGCGTATCCAGATCGAGCGGGCAAAATCCGCGCCCGGGTTTGTCGCACATCTGACTGGCGTCGATACGGATACGGTCGCCTCGATTGCCGACCTGCCAATGCTGCCCGTGCTGCGCAAATCCGACCTGACCCGGGCTCAGGCATCACGACCCCCTTTCGGCGGTTTTACGGTAAAACCAGCACGACATTTCCATCATGTGTTCCAATCGCCAGGACCGATATACGAACCCGGCGGCACCGATCACGACTGGTGGCGCATGGGTCGGTTCATTCATGCAGCAGGGGTCGGACCCGGTGATATTGTCCATAACTGCTTTGGCTACCATCTGACACCGGCTGGAATGATCTTTGAGAATGGCGCGCGTGCTGTCGGCGCTGCCGTTTTGCCAGCCGGAACCGGCCAGACGGAATTGCAGGTTACCGCCGCACGCGACGTTGGGTGCACGGCCTATGCCGGGACACCCGATTATCTGAAGGTCATTCTGGACAAGGCCGAGGAGATGGGCGTCGCGCTGAACTTCTCGAAGGCGGTTGTCGGCGGCGGAGCGTTGTTCCCCAGCCTGCGTCAGGATTATGCCGATCGTGGAATCGCATGTCTGCAATGTTACGCCACCGCGGATCTGGGCAATATCGCCTACGAAAGCCCGGCGATGGAGGGGATGATCATCGACGAGCATGTAATCGTCGAAATTGTCACGCCCGGTACTGGCACCCCGGTGGCGCCGGGCGAGGTGGGCGAGGTCGTGGTAACCACCCTCAATCCCGATTATCCGCTGATCCGGTTTGCCACCGGCGACCTGTCTGCGATCATGCCCGGCGTATCACCCTGTGGTCGTACCAATATGCGAATCAAGGGCTGGATGGGGCGCGCAGACCAAACCACCAAGATCAAGGGCATGTTCGTCCGCCCCGAACAGGTGGCCGCGCTGGTCGAAAAACATGACGAGATCGTCAAGGCCCGGGTCATCGCCGCACGACAGGGTGAGATGGATACAATGACCGTTCAGATCGAAAGCCCCTGCAGCAATGGCGATGCATATGCTAAATCAGTGGTCGAAGTTCTGAAGCTGAAGGGCGCTATTGAGGTGGTAGCCCCGGGATCCCTGCCCAAAGACGGGTTGGTGATCGAGGACCAGCGCGTCTACGAATAACGTGCCGATTGGCGTCTGCGGCAGTTTGTGCCGCAGATTTGTAAGCCTCCGCACTGGTGTTTCCGAGCAATTTGGTCGATTAAAGGCAGAACCTTCGGGATTGTCAGTCACAAGCCATGGCCGAAATCGAATACTCAGAACACGGAACGCGCAATCGTGGCGTGCTGGGCACCCGGCTGGTCGGCGGGATCGCCTATGCCGTCGCGGCGGCTTGTCTGTTGCCGATGGTGGCCGTGATCTTGGCGGCGGTAACCGGTGGGACGGATACAATATCCCACTTGTTAGAGACTGTTCTACCCGGATACATGGTGACAACAGCCATCCTTGTCATCCTGGTGTCGATCGGCACATTCTCAATCGGTGTAGGGGCCGCCTGGCTGGTCACGATGACCCGTTTTCCCGGTGTTCGGGTGCTGGAAATCGCTCTTGTGCTGCCCCTGGCCTTTCCGGCCTACGTTCTGGCCTATGCCTATACGTTCATTCTGGATCATCCCGGTATCGTGCAATCAACGCTGCGGGATGTGACCGGATGGGGTCCGCGCGATTACTGGTTCCCCGAGATCCGCTCGACCGAGGGCGCTGCATTGATGCTTGTCCTTGTTCTGTATCCTTACGTCTATCTTCTGGCCCGCGCCGCGTTCCTGCAACAAAGCGCTACGGCCTTTTTGGCCGCGCGCGCGCTGGGTAACGGCCCTTGGTCGGCCTTTTGGCGCGTCTCGCTGCCAATGGCGCGGCCTGCAATTGCGGGCGGTGTACTGTTGGCGGTGATGGAGACGATCGCCGATTTTGGCACCGTCGCCTATTTTGGCGTGCAGACGTTTGCCACCGGGATCTACACTAGCTGGTTTTCCATGGCCGACAGGGCAGCCGCCGCACAGCTTGCGCTGTGCCTGCTGGCATTTGCCCTTGTCATGGCCGTGAGTGAGCGCACGCAGCGCGGTAAGGCAAAATACTATCAGGCCGGGAAACGGCATACCGTTATGCCCGCTGCCAAGCTGAAGGGCTGGCAATCCCTTGCCGCGTTCCTGCTATGCGCAATTCCGGTTCTGTTCGGATTTCTGCTGCCAGTGGTGATCCTTGTTCAGATGGGGCTGGAATCAGAGCAAAACCTGCTGTCGCGCCGCTATGTCGGTTTTATCCAAAACTCGCTGACTTTGGCCGGAACAGCGGCCGTGTTGACGGTCTGCGCCGCCATTTCCGTTGGTTTCTATCAGCGCCTCAGACCCGGGCGCGTCTCTGCCACTGCCGCTTATCTGGCCAGGTTGGGATATGCCGTACCGGGCGGCGTGATAGCAGTGGGGTTGATCGTGCCGTTTGCCGGCTTCGACAATGCTCTGGACGCCTGGATGCGGGATAATTTCGACATCTCGACCGGCCTGCTGGTCACCGGTTCGATCTGGCTGCTGGTTGCAGCCTATATGGTCCGGTTTCTGGCCGCCGCACTGAGCGCATATGAAGGCGGGCAAAGCACAGTGCATGCCAATATGGATGCCGCAGCCCGGTCCCTGGGTCAGACGCCGTTGGGAACTTTGCGCCGGGTGCATTTGCCGATTTTGACACCATCCCTGCTGACCGCGCTGCTGATCGTATTTGTCGATGTCATGAAGGAATTGCCCGCGACCCTGATCATGCGGCCCTTCAATTTCGACACGCTGGCTGTGCAGGCGTTCCGGTTGGCCTCGGACGAACGGCTTGAGGGCGCGGCAGTCCCCTCGCTGGTCATTCTGGCCGTGGGTTTGCTGCCGGTTATTCTGATCTGCCGGCAGGTTGGACGCCGATAAAGGTGCTTCAAAAGTGCCACACCGGTTTGCTTCGGGCTTGATTCACATGCGATTTCCGGCAAGGCTGGTCTTATGAACATGCAGCCTCCCAGCCGGTTTCCCTCACAATCGGCGCAGATGCCGGTGGCCTTTGACCGGCGAGAGATGTCTCAGATCCTGTCCGTCTATGGCCGGATGGTCGCCGCCGGAGAATGGCGAGACTACGGTATTTCCAACCTGCGAGAGACAGCCGTGTTTTCAATTTTCCGAAGGTCTGCGGAACACCCGATCTATCGTGTGGAAAAGCATCCGCGCCTGCGTGTGAGGCAGGGCATGTATTCGGTGGTTGGCATGGATGGGCGCATCCTGAAACGCGGGCACGATCTGCGTGCGGTTCTTCGCGTGCTGGAACGCAAGCTTATTCGATCGGTTGACCCGGATTAGAGCCTTTTTCGGGCGGTAACCGGTCCACCGCCCTGATCGGCGATTCGGGTGATGGCCTGATCCATTGGCTCCAGCGCCACGGCCATATGGTAGGCATTGGCGTGCAACAGCAGATTATCCGCCGCAACCCAGGCGACGTGCCCTTTCCAGAATATCAGGTCACCACGTTTTACTTGGGCCCCTTCTGGAACCGGCTTACCTAACATTCGCTCCTGATCTCCGCTGTCGCCCGGGCAGGGAATGCCGCAAGCCAGCAAGCAGGTTTGCACCAACCCGGAACAGTCCAGCCCGAACCGGCTGTTGCCACCCCATAGGTAAGGCGTGCCCAAAAACAGCTCGGCGGCTGCGACCGGATCGGTCAGGCGGGAATAGGCAGGCACCGCATGAACGGCAGGTATGAACCCAAGGGAAGTTTCCAGAAATCCGCCCTTCTCCGACAATGCGCGTATTTTGCTGCCAAAACTCAGCGAGGTTTGATCCGCACTTTTCATATCGGCATGCGCGTAGGCATGTGTTGCGGCGGCCACGATCCAATGAGTCTGCGGCTCAATCTGTCCCAGCTGGTCCGAGGCCACCCATCCGGTATATCCATCCTTGTCTGCCGTGACCCTGCTGTATCCTTCGAATGTGTCGGCAATGGCCACCGTATCCCCGTACAGCAATTGCCGATCCCGCGCGCCGTCCGGGTGGCGTAACAGGTCGACGACAGGTTGGATCACGCGCATCTGGGTCACAGGTCCAAAATCTCCGGCAGGGCGGTCAGCAGGGCGCGTGGGCCTTGTCCCAGTCCGCCTTTGCTGCGCCCTGGCTCCTTGCTGCGTTGCCAGGAATAGATATCGAAATGCACATAGCGACTGTCGCCAACAAAGCGACGCAGGAACAGCGCGGCGGTGATCGATCCGGCAAAACCGCCCGAAGGCGCATTGTCCAGATCAGCGATCCCGGGTTCGATCAGTGCCTCGTAAGGGTCGTGGAACGGCATCCGCCACACGGGATCGGCAGCCTGTCGTGCCGCGCTTGCCAGAGCTGCCGCCGCCTGATCGTCATCAGTAAAGTAAGGCGCCAGATCGGCCCCCACTGCAACGCGCGCCGCACCCGTCAGCGTCGCCATCGAGACCACCAGATCCGGATCGCCTTCATGCGCCAAGGCCAACGCATCTGCCAGAACCAGGCGTCCTTCGGCATCGGTGTTGTTGATTTCAACCGTCAGACCGTTGCGCGCGGTCAGGATATCACCCGGGCGGAATGCGTTGCCCGCGACCGAATTCTCGACTGCCGGGATCAGCACCCGCAGTTGCAGCGGCAAGCGCAACGCCATGATCATTCGGGCCAGACCCAGAACATTGGCAGCCCCGCCCATATCCTTTTTCATCAGCCCCATGGCCGAAGCCGGTTTCAGATCCAATCCGCCTGTGTCGAAGCAAACTCCTTTCCCGACAAGAGTCAGCTTTGGCCCGGCGCTGCCCCAGTTCATTTCGATCAGGCGTGGCGTTTGTTCCGCCGCCCGGCCAACGGCGTGAATCATGGGGAAATTCTTCTGCAAAAGTGCCTCGCCGCTGATAACATCGCAGGAGGCTTCAAATGCGCGCGCCAGCGCCTCAGACGCTGCCTGTAGCTGAGCGGGCCCCATATCTGACGCAGGTGTATTTACCAGATCGCGGGTCAGAGTTTCGGCGTTGGCCATGACCTCGATGCGTGCCGCATCGACCCCATCCGGCGGGATCAGCCTCGCTTTGGCAGCGCTTTGCGTGGCATAGCGGTCAAACGCGTAGCCTGTCAGAAGCCAGCCCAGGCATTCCATTTGTGCGACTGCGGCGGGTAGTCCTGAAGCAATGCGATAGGTGCCCTTTGGCAACGCCTCGGCTGCCGCGGCCAGCGGAAACCGCTTTCGCGCACGTTTCGCTTCGGTGCCATATCCTGCCAGCGCGAAGTCCGGCGAACCGTCCGCTCCGGGGACCAGCAAAACCTGTCCCAGAGCACCGGAAAACCCGTTGGACACGACCCAGGACTGTACCTGCCCGGGTTGATCTTGCAGCCAGCCCTCCAAATCCGGTTGGGCAACAACGTGAAGGGCAAGGGCCGGATCGGCGGGGGAAGCAAAGGACAGGGTCATGGACGTCTCGGCTGGTTCTGTTGCGCCCAGACTATCCGCCCACACCCGGCCCGCAACCCCCGTCAAACCGAAAGATCCTGCTGATCCCAGACGGCGGTCAAAGACCGTTCTCCGACGCGGATCAGTCGACTGAGCGTAGCACTGGTGGCCACGGCATCCCCCGCATCGACCGTTTGCGCAACATCATCGGCCACGCGGGCCAATCCCGTCATTCCGACCTGATCCGAGATTGCCACCAGGGATTTGGCACATTTGCGAAGGCCCGCCCAGTCGCGCTGCCGCCAGAAGCGTTCGCAGTTTGACAGTCGCAATGCCAGTTCCTCGACAGTTCGGCACAACACGTCAATCGCATTGGTATCGCCCAACTGGCCGCACAGACCGCTCAGACGGTCCGAATCCAGGCGCACGGATTCCTTTTGTTCCAGTGTGATTATTTTATCCACCACATTCACCCCATTCAGTACGCCCCCACGGCGTGGGCCGATACTGAGGCGAATTCTCTTTGCAAATCCTTGCCCGCAAACAGGATAATGTCTCGAATTTTGTGCGAATTCGGGTTACAGCATCCATCAAACGACAAGACAGGGACTTGAAGAATGGACTTTGCCAAACCTCTGCCGACCTATCTGGTCAAACGGTATCACGGGTGGAAAGCGACAACCTATGCCGAAAATCAGGTTTGGTACAAGCGGCTGGCGACAGAAGGTCAGAGACCGCGGGCAATGGTCATTTCGTGCTGCGACAGCAGGGTGCACGTGACTTCGATGTTTGGCGCGGATCAGGGCGATTTTTTTATTCATCGCAACATCGCCAACCTCGTGCCGCCGTATCAGCCGGATGGTGATCTTCACGGTACCAGCGCAGCCATCGAATATGCCGTCACCGCTTTGAAAGTGGCGCATCTGATCGTACTGGGCCATTCCCAATGCGGCGGCGTTCAGGGATGCATAGACATGTGCAAGGGCAACGCGCCGCAGCTTGAAGCCAAGGACAGCTTTGTCGGTCGATGGATGGGTATCCTCAAGCCGAAATTCGAACTGGTCGCTGATGTGGAAGACAGCGCGGAACAGGCAAGGCAGTTTGAACGGCAGGCTGTTGTGGCTTCGTTGGAAAACCTGATGACTTTCCCTTTCATCGAGACGGCGGTCAAAGACGGTACGCTAAGCCTGCACGGCCTGTGGACCGATATCGGCGAAGGCGGTCTGGAATGCTATGACCCCAAGGATAAGGTGTTCACCGCGATCTGATGATGTGGTGCGGAACAGTGCTCTGATTTCGCGCCATTTTTTGATAAGCTGACGACATCCAATCGGGAGTCGGAGCGTATCATGAGATTGATTAAACGAATATTCGTAGCGTTACTGATTGTCATCGTGACGCTGGTCGGCATTTCCTACCTGCTGCCGGGCAAGGCAGAAGTATCCCGCAGCATCACGATCAATGCACCGGCTGAGGCGGTTTTCCCATACGTGAACTCGATGCAGGAAACCGAGAAGTGGTCGCCCTGGCTGTCACGCGATCCGGAAACCAAACTGGCCTATAGCGGCCCGGAGGCCGGGGTCGGGAACACGCTGAATTGGAGCTCGGAGCATCCGCAAGTTGGTTCGGGGTCGCAGGAAATCGTCGAAAGCGTCGAAAACCAGATCGTGAAAACAGCGCTTGATTTCGGCCCCATGGGTACGGCGACGGCGTCATTTGTTCTGCAACCAGAGGGATCGGAAACGAAGGTCACCTGGGGGTTCGAATCCGATCTGGGCCTGAACCCCATGTCGCGCTGGATGGGGTTGATGATGGATGATTGGGTCGGCGGAGACTATGAGCGGGGATTGGACAACCTGAAGTCTCTGGTCGAGAACGCAAGTTAGTCGTCATCGCACGTTGCGGTTCGGAACCGTTTATTGAAGCTGGAAACGGGCGAGTTTGCCCAAGTGATCAGACCCTAAATAGGGCCGCAGCTCGACCGTTCCCGTCGTACCTTTGGGAAACAGGAGATTGTCGATCGATAAGGGCAAAGTCCAGCTGCCCAGCGAATGCGTGTTCTCGGCGGTCCCGAACACCTCGTTACCTGCTGCCGCGCCGATCCGGCTTACGCTGGCACCCCACGGTACCATGTTGAAATCGCCGCCGATCAGAACCGGCCCGTCGAGTTCTGCAATACGCGCAGCGATTTTGCTGCTTTGTTCGGATTGATCGAACGGGAATGGCCAATTCAAATGAACCGAAACGGCCCAGACCGGGTTACCATCCGGCGTGACAACCTGAACACCGGTGACCCCATAACCGGGCATGCAGAATTCAGACCCTTCGACAATTGGCAATCGCGTCAGGACCGCCACGTCCTGATACGGGCGAAAGGTACAGAACACCTTGGTTGGATAGTGGTCGTACATGTTGCTCATGAATTTGCGGTTATGAGCGGACACTTCCTGCAAGGTCACGATTTCCGCATCTGATGCGATGATGTCGTCAGCCAGCGTGTTGCGGGGCCAGGCTCGGCTCATGAGGTTCTTCTGATACAGCGTCAGGCAGGCTCCGTTGCAATCGTCCACGGGCGCCGAAAACCCCGCCGCGATTGAGCCGATGGCAATGGTGGCAGAGGCCAGGGCAGTCAGGGCAAGATACTTGGACCGCATGAGCAAGAGAATGAGCGCAAAGACCAGAAGCAGGACACCGGCCTGCGGTCGCAACAGTGCAATCGAGTCCCCGGCGGCAAAATAATGTCCGGTGAACCCAAAAACAACCAGCCCGATCAGGATGGCCGCGCATCCTCGGATCAGGGTTCGCCCCAGCCTTTTGTTGGTCAGAACCTGCATACTCTGCCTCGATTGCCGCGCCGGGAAGGCTGAGCGCGGCCAGCGCTGTCGCGCCATTGGGAATAGTCATTTGTCAGGTGGCAAGCCCAACCGGCTTTGTCAACATGCGCCCTCATTCCGAGGGACCTGGATTCTCTTCGGCGTTTAGTTGCTTGGGCAACACAAAGGCTTGAACAACGCGCCCAACGTCCCCGAGCGAGGGGCGGGCTATCGGGACTCCGTCTTGTATTTTCAATGCTATGGGATTCAGTATCAGCAACGTCTCGCGGACAATTGTCGAAAGGTCGCTTCGGAATGGGTTCGAGGTTCTACGATCGGGCTTATTTACCGACTGCCGCACAATGCGTTTGTCACAAAAAACCCCGCCTGAGACGGCGGGGCCTGTTGTCCGGGGCGGTCGTTGTGCAAAAACTCAACCCTTTTTCAGAACCTCGCGGCCCAGCAGCTCGGCAATCTGTACCGCGTTCAAGGCGGCACCCTTGCGCAGGTTATCGGAAACGCACCACAGGTTGATGCCGTTTTCCACCGTCGAATCCTGACGGATGCGGCTGATGAAGGTGGCGAAATCGCCTGCACATTCTACAGGCGAGACGTAGCCACCGGCCTCGCGTTTGTCGATCACCATGATGCCCGGAGCCTCGCGCAGGATGTCGCGGGCTTCGTCTTCGTCCAGGAATTCCTCGAACTCGATATTCACGGCCTCGGAATGACCGACGAACACCGGAACGCGAACGCAGGTGGCTGTGACCTTGATCGACGGATCGACGATCTTCTTGGTTTCGACAACCATCTTCCACTCTTCCTTGGTCGAGCCGTCTTCCATGAAGACGTCGATCTGCGGAATGACGTTGAAGGCGATCTGTTTCTGGAACTTCTTCGGCTCAACTTCGGTCGTCGGGTTGTAGATGGCCTTTGTCTGATCCCACAGCTCATCCATCCCTTCTTTGCCTGCGCCCGAGACCGACTGATAGGTCGACACGACAACGCGCTTGATTTTGGCGCGGTCATGCAGCGGCTTCAGCGCGACAACCATCTGCGCGGTCGAGCAGTTGGGGTTGGCGATGATGTTCTTGTTCTTGTAGTCGTGGATCGCCTGCGGGTTGCATTCCGGTACAATCAGCGGAATGTCCGGGTCATAGCGATAGAGCGACGAGTTATCGATGACCACACAACCCGCCGCGGCCGCCTTGGGGCCATAGGTCTTGGTTGCGTCCGAGCCGATGGCGAACAGGGCCATGTCCCAGCCGGTGAAGTCGAAGGTGTCGATGTCCTGGGTCGTCAGTGTCTTGTCGCCAAAGCTGACTTCTGTTCCCAGCGAACGACGGCTTGCCAGTGCGGCAATTTCATCGACCGGGAACTGGCGTTCCGCCAGGATGTTCAGCATTTCGCGGCCCACGTTACCCGTGGCGCCGGCGACAACGACGCGATAGCCCATTTCATGTCTCCAAAGTTAAGGACGCGCGTTCATAGCCGCGTTGCAGCAAAGAAAAAAGGGGATTCTGGGCAATAATATTGCGATGACGGCGAATTGAGGCAATTTCCTTCGCTCAGCTTTCGTCCAGCAGAGAACGGTAGACTTTGACGATCTCTTCGGCCTCGCGCTCGATTCGAAAGTTTTCTTCAACATGGCGACGGGCGGCAATTCCGGCAGTGGCCATGTTCGCCGGATCTGTCAGCATCTCTGTCAGAGCCTCGGCCAGCGCGGCGGCGTTGTCTTTTTCCACCAGACGCCCGGTAACACCGTCCTGAATCTGTGCGCTGAACGCGCCGACACCGTGGCAGGCAATGGCGGGAACACCAGAGGCCATCGCCTCAAGCGGTGTCAGTCCGAACCCCTCGTGACGCGCGGGCGCAACGAACAGGTCCAGAGCCCGATAGATTTCGACGATCTCTTCCCACGGGCGTTCGCCCAGAAAACTGACGCGATCGGCCAATCCGGCCTGTTTCAGCTTGTCTTCCTGCTCGTGTTGAAAGGATTCGAACTCTTTTGTTGCGTTGCCCGTGAATATGATCTTCGCGTCCGGAAACGAAGGAAGTACCTTGATCGCGGCATCCACCAGCAGGTCGACGCCCTTCTGCGGACGAATACGCCCGAAACAGCCGATCAGAACGCCCGAGGGCAATCCAAGCTTCTCGCGCAGCGCTGCCTTGTCGTCGCTTGGGTGAAAGATCTCTGTGTTCACGCCGTGCATGATTACCGTGGAGGGCCGTTCGAGGAATGATGCGGCCTGCGGTGTCGTCGCGATCACCGCGTCCATTCTTGCGATAAGGCTTTTTGTGAAACCGGAATGATTGCGCTGGGCGGCCGAGGTAAATAGCAGCCTGTAGTTCCGCCGCAGTACAGTCCGCAGAAAAAGCCCCATCAGCATTTCCGTGTTCCGGCGGGCGTGCCAGACCATGGGCTTACGGTTCGGCAGAAACAGCGTCTTCCACAAACGGACATGCGGAATATCGCGCGGAAGGCCGGGACCGGTGGCGCGAATGCCGATCATTTTCGCCTGGATTGGAAGAAGTCGGATAACGGTCGTGGTGACGCCAGAGAGGCTGTGTTTCAGGTTCGGCGCGAGAACCTCGATTTCCTGCATTGCGCTCTCCTGTCGGATGTTCCTGACCAAAGTCAGTCCATGCTGTCGCGGCTGAACAGATAGATGATGCAGCCAATACTCAAGGTGACGGCAAAGAAGCCGAAAATCGCTGTGTAGGGCGCAGTCGGGCTGATGTCCATCGCCGTCGCGTGAATGCGCCCGGTTGCGAATTGCGCCAGCCCGACACCGCCCACACCGAACAGGTTCAACAGGGTCACGCCGCGCCCGACCAGATGCGGCGGAAAGAAGGCCCGGCCGTGGGCCATGATCACCGGGAAAGCGGCCCCTGTGAATCCGATTACCGCCAGCAACAGGACCGACAACCAGGCCGCGCTGCTGATCCACACACACATAAGCACCAGCGCCAGTAAACTCAGAACATTTCCACCAAGGACGACCCATTTTCGCGTCCTCAGGATGCGGTCCAGCGGACCATAGGCAAAGGTTCCCGCGATCATCGCGGCGCCCATCACAAGTGTCGCCTGTCCGACCTGCGATGTATCAAGTTCAAAGACGTCACGCAGGTATGGGCCCGCCCACAATCCACGCAGCGCGCCGGACGGGGCATACGCGACCAGCATCAAGGGTAGAATCGTCCACATGGCGGGCTCTTTCAGCAGATCGAACAAAGACCCTTTGTGCTCGGTCTCGATCCGCTTAGGGTCATGGACGGTGAACCAGATGCCGATAGCGATGATGGCCGAGGTAACCGCCAACCCCAGCAACGTCGCCCGCCAGCCAACCCACTCAACCGCAAGCGCGGTGGGGTAGGACGCAACCAGATTGCCGACCGAGCCGACGCCCAGCATCACGGCAGCCAATGTTGCGAATTTTGCCGGCGGATACTCGCGCGCAAAGATAAAATACGAGGCCATCAAAACCGGCGAGCACCCGATTCCGATAAGCGCCATGGCAACGCTGACATGGGCGGGGCTGGTCGCCACTGCGAACAGGCCGGCGCCTCCGGCACCTCCGATCAGCAGCAGGGCGGCCGAGCTGCGCCGGGGTCCGAATTGGTCCAGCGCCCAGCCGACCGGAATCTGCATGGCCGCAAATACAAGAAACCAAAGGCCCGAGGCAAATGCCAGATCTTCGGGCGTAGCACCAATGTCGCGTCCCAGATCGGCCGTGAGGACGGCCAGAAAGGCGCGGAAGAACTGGCTGAGGACATACGCCAGGCATAAAATCACCAACCCTGCCTGCATCCCTGTCCTCCTCGGCGGGATGCTTGACATGTCCCGATGCCTTGCACAAGAGCCCGCGCTCTGCTGCAAACAGCGGAAACCTAATGCAAATGGGCTATTTCTACCGAAGGTTTATTTGTATTGAGGATGGTAATGGCGACCACCGACACTGATTTTTATTCTTCTGTTCCAATTTCGGACAACTTTCTTCGCCTCAGCGACCCGGCGGAATTCACGCCTCTGCCGGACGACTGGATCGTCGGCGTGGCCGATATCGTCGATTCAACGGGGGAAATCGAACGTGGACGCTACAAGACCGTGAACATGGTCGGTGCGGCCGTGATATCGGGAATGATCAACGGGCTGGGCGGTCGGGATTTTCCTTATGTCTTTGGCGGTGATGGAGCGGCGTTTGCGGTTCCACAGGCGGATGAAGACATCGCGCGTGAAACATTGGCGCGATTGCGCAGTTGGGCGGAGACGGAATTCGCCATCTCTCTGCGTGCAGCCATCGTTGACGTGTCGGAAATCAGAAAAGCGGGTCGCGATCTGCGTGTGGCCCGTCATGCGCCATCGTCCGGGGTGGACTATGCGATGTTTTCCGGCGGCGGTCTTGCCTGGGCAGAAAAGCAGATGAAAGCCGGCAATTATGTCGTGGCTGCTGCCGATCCGAAAGCGCAGCCGGATCTTACAGGTTTGTCCTGCCGCTGGTCCAACAGCCAGGCGCAGAATGGTCAGATCGTTTCACTGGTAATTCAGTCTACATCAGACTCTAACGATCACGATTTCGCTGCATTGACCCGGTCTGTGCTGTCGATGTCCGAGGGGCTGGAAAGGGCCGGGCATCCGGTTCCGGCTGAGGGCCCGCCGATGAAATGGCCGCCGCCCGGCATCGATCTTGATGCGCATGTTTCCCGGGCCGGGCGCAATCTGTTCCTGCAAAAACTGATTTTGCTGGGCGGGAACCTGATGATCGCTTTGTTGTTCAAAACCGGCATCCGGTTGGGGGAATTCGAGCCGGCAAGGTATCGTTACATGGTCAGCCGCAACGCGGATTTCCGAAAGTTCGATGACGGGCTCAAGATGACGCTGGACTGCGATGCGGCGACACTTGCCCGTATCACCCGGATGCTGGATGAGGCGCAGGCTGGCGGGAAAATCCGATATGGTCTGCATGCTCAGCAAGAGGCGATGATGACCTGCTTTGTTCCCTCGGCCATGCGGGACGATCATGTGCATTTCGTTGATGGAGCCTCGGGGGGCTACGCGCAGGCCGCAGCGTCGATGCGAATGCGGAAAGCGTCTGACACGTAAAAACAGGGCAGAATCAACGACTGGTTGCAAGGCTCGGAGATTTCGGCGAAAATTCAGTATGACCGACGAATTTCCCCTAACGTCCCGGTCTTTGCCGATTGCTCTTTTACGCGCTCGGGAGAAGGTCATGGGACCCATTCGGGCCATGTTGGCTGATGCGGGTGTCACCGAACAGCAGTGGCGCGTTCTGCGTGTGTTGAAAGAAGAAGGTCCGCAGGAACCCACGCGCATTGCCGAGCGTGCCTGCCTTTTGTTGCCAAGCCTGACGCGCATCCTGAAAAAGCTTGAGGACAAAGACCTGATCGCCCGGCGCCCGGATACCGAGGATCGCCGGCGGCAGATTGTCGAGATCAGCGACAAGGGCGCTCAGGTCATCGAGGCCAACCTGTCGACCAGCATGCAGCAAGCCGAACGCATTCGCGCAAAGATGGGGGCGGAGAAACATGAGATGCTGCTCGACCTGCTGGGCGAACTGCATGATCTCGACATTTAGGTCGCTCAAAAAAACCCGCCGTTGCGCAGGCCTCTGACAATGTATGTTGTCTGGGCCGATACGGTGACGTAATTTGTGCACTATATTACACAGCCGGAATGAGTGTCATGGTTGCGCCTATTGGGTCTCTCGGATCAGATCAGCAGCAGAACGGGACAAAATCCCCGGAAAGCTCTTCACAGAGTCTGGGTCAGCGGGTGGGCGCGCGCGTGCGCAAGGCGCGGCAGTTTCACGGCATGTCCCGCAGGGTTCTTTCTGAGAAATCCGGAATCTCGCCCCGGTATCTGGCGCAGTTGGAGGCGGGCGAGGGCAATATCTCAATCGGATTGCTGCAACGCGTGGCTGGGGCTTTGGAGCATCGGATTGAATGGCTGATCGGTGAGGACGATCCCTGGGACTCCGACACT
Organism: Ruegeria sp. HKCCD9138; assembly: GCF_057220975.1. Lineage (NCBI taxonomy): Bacteria > Pseudomonadati > Pseudomonadota > Alphaproteobacteria > Rhodobacterales > Roseobacteraceae > Ruegeria > Ruegeria sp. HKCCD9138. The sequence goes on from NZ_JBWVAZ010000002.1 coordinate 456,691, forward strand.
CTGCAAACCGTGGAACTGTACCGCCGTGCCAGTGACGATGTGAAACAAGCGGTCCGCAACATCTTGCAACCGGATCCTGTCAATGACGTCCGGGCCGGTCGCGTCTGTTTGATCGGTCTGCGCGGGGCCGGGAAATCGACACTGGGTGCGCTGCTGAGCGCGAAGCTTGATCTGCCCTTTGTGGAATTGACTGACGTGATCGAAGACATGGCGGGCATGCCGCTGTCAGAGATCATGGCTTTCTATGGGCAGGAAGGATATCGCAGGTTGGAATCGCAGGCCCTGGATCGGGTCAGTGCGTCACATGGCCGGATGATTCTTGCGGTTGCGGGGGGGATCGTGGCCGAACCTGCCACGTTTGACATGTTGCTCAGCCAGTTTCACACAATTTGGCTGCGTGCTTCCCCGGTCGAGCATATGGAACGGGTCCGGGCGCAGGGAGATGAGCGACCCATGGCTGGAAATCCGGCGGCAATGGAGCAGTTGAAATCCATTCTGTCCAGTCGCGAGGCAATGTACAGCCGCGCAACGGCGCAGCTGGACACTTCCGGTCAATCCCTCGAGACTTCTCTGCTGCAAGCACACAAATTGATCAGAAACCTATGTCTGGTGCCGCAAGAATAGAGTCTATTTGGATGGTTTCAGCCAGTCATTCTCAAAAACAACCTGTTCAAGCCCGGTGAACCTGCGAAGCCTGTCCAACTCTGCTTCCAATCGCCCGGTTCGGGCGTCGGACCATCGAACGGACCGTTCGGGCCACAGGGCCCTTACACGCAATTCCCCACAATCGCGATGGGCCTTCATGTCGATCCGACCGATCAGGCGGTCACCTTCCAACAGCGGAAAGACATAGTACCCGTAGGTTCGTTTTGGGGCGGGCACAAAAACCTCGATGCGGTAGTGAAAACCAAACAGCCGCTCGGCCCGTTGCCGATCGCGCAGCATCGGATCAAACGGGCTGAGCACCCTGATACGACCGGGGGCGGGCGGCAGCGCTTCGACCTCCGTCGCCAATCCGGGGCGGGCGAAAAGACGTCGGAGCCGACCATCGGCGCATTCGATGTTGATTTCCTCGACATCGCCCCTTGTTAGAGCCTTTGTGCACCAGGTCTTCGCTTCCGCCGGGCTGACCGTGTCCCAAAATGAAGCCAATTCGCCCGAGGTGGCAAACCCGAGACGGTCCAGAGCAGCATTGCAAAGCCAATCCACCGTTTCCTGCGGGTCGCACGTCATGTTTCCCGGACAAAGGTGATGCTCAATCACCCGTTCCGTAAGATCGTAGCGTTTCTTGAAACTTTCTCGCCCAATTACGGTCAAGGCACCTGAACGCCAAAGATACTCCAGAGCTGTCTTCGAGGGGTGCCAGTCCCACCACCCGCCCGAGCCTTTCTTCTCATCCTTGCCGACGTCGGACGAACAGGCCGGTCCGTGGTCACGAATGTGTTGCAGAACCGTTTCGAATTGCTTTTCGTAACCGTCCCGCCGCCAGTTCTTCCACCTGGCCTTCAGTTCATCTGCGTCGCGCTGAAACCGCAGGTGCCAGTGAGGATAGAGCTCCATTGGAATGACTGCGGCATCGTGCGTCCAATGTTCGAACAAAGCGCGGTCGCGTTCATAAAGCCGTTTCAGGTTGTTCGCGCGATACGTTGGCCTGCGCGAATACAGGATCATGTCATGGGCACGTGCAACAGTGTTGATACTGTCCAGTTGCACAAACCCCAGCCGATGGATCAGATCCAGAAGATCTGCGCCCTTTGCCTTACCGGCAGGCGGCTCCAACAACGCGTGACGCTTCATGAACACGGCACGCGCCGCGCGGTTGTTTACCTGTTGCAACGCCAAGGCATCAGCGCCGTTTCAGTGTATCGCCGTAACTGATCTTGGGGGTCAGAGTGACACGGGTGTCAATCTCGACTTCGGGGTTTTGCAGTTGGGCGGCGATGATCTCAGCGGCTTTGCGACCGATCTCAAGCCGGCAGGCATCCATCGTGGCCAGCTTTCGCGGCAAGCCTTGCAAAAGCTCGACATTATTGAAACCAGCTAGACCGATCTGACCGGGCACATCAATGCCCTGGTCCAGCAGATACAGCAGACCGCCCGCACCAATCATATCATTGGAATAATACAGGAAATCCAGATCGGGTGACCGATCCAGCATCGCCTTTGTCATCTCGCGCCCCTTTGCCAGCGCCGAACCGCCGGAATAGAACTCGCGGTCTTCGATCTCGATCCCGTGCTTGCCCAGAACTTCGGTGAAGCCTTCGAACCGTTTGCGGGCGCGGTGATCCAGGGGCATCTTGGTGCCCATGAAACCAATATGTTCGTAGCCGGCCTTCAGTATAGCCTGCGCCATCTCACGCCCGGCGCGCCGATGCGAAATACCAACCATCGCGTCGACGGGCTTGCCGTCGGTATCCATGATTTCGACAACCGGAATGCCCGCTGAATCCAGCATGGCCCGTGCGGCGTCGGTATGTTCAAGCCCGGCAATGATGACACCCGAGGGCCGCCACGAAAGCATCTCGTACAGAACTTTCTCCTCTTTCTCGGGCAGGTAGTCCGTAACGCCGACCACCGGCTGCAGCTCGGTATCTTCCAGTACCTGATTGACGCCGGTCAAAACCTCTGGAAACACCATGTTGGACAATGAAGGGATGATCACCGCGACCAGGTTCACTCTGCTTGAGGCCAGAGCGCCAGCGATCTTGTTCGGCACATAGCCAAGTTCCTTTGCGGCGGCCAAGACCCGGGTTCGCGTGGCGTCCGAAACATCGCCGCGGTTTCGCAAGACCCGGCTGACGGTCATTTCCGACACTCCGGACGCTTCCGAGACATCACGAAGGGTAAGCGGGCGTTTTGTTTCTGTTGTCACCGGGAATACCTGCGTTGTTGTTTTGCCCGATGGTAGCGTGAACAGGGCAATCTTTACAACTGTTGTGCAAAGGCGATGACAACCTTGAAAAACCCGGTTACAGAAGGCGACGCGCGGCCCCGTGGCTCAACTGGATAGAGCAGCCCCCTCCTAAGGGGCAGGTTGCAGGTTCGAATCCTGCCGGGGTCGCCACACATGATAAATATATAAAAAACAGCAGCTTGTGCAGAAATCGTTTAGCTATGTTCTTTGTTTTGTGTGGAGTTTTGTGAGAGGCCGAAGCGTGGTTTAGTGCCTCCAATTCGAAGCGTCGCAGCCAGTTTTAGCGCTTCTTAACTATCGGAAACGACTCAGTTTTCTACAATGAAGTTGCAACCGCTTTCTTACTGCGATCTATGGTTGAGTAGTGGTGTTCGCAATCAGAGAAGATGTGCAGGATCTTCTGCAACCAAATAGCAAGAAAGTCTGTTGTCGCACGGCCCTTCCTTTGATGACCGACAACACTCGGAAAGAGTGACTTTTGATAATGTATCTTCAAGCGACAACAACTCGTGCAGGACTTTCGATTCAACCTCCGTCTAGCCTCTGGACGGGCCTGCAGCGGTTCAGAACAGGCTCGCGCCAAGAATTCAGAGTTGTCGAAGGCTGCCAGATTTCTCTAGCGCATAATTCAATCCACGTCAGGTTGTAGGCAATGTCACAAGTTAGGCTGGACTGGATTTATCGATATTTTAGAGTTCGGCCAATACACCTCCGGGTGGTGAAGGTGCGGCCTCTGCACTGAACGCGACCATTGTGTGTTCGAGCACTCTCTCATGGATAAACAACCTGCAAATTATCCGCGTTGAATTGATCTATGCTTTTCTGCCAGCTCCGGCCCGGCCACAGCAGTTCCGCTGTCAATTCGCGAGGATGATAAGCTGCCGTGTACAGAGTGCCAAAACCCCGATCAAAGGCGAGCGAATAAAGCGGGGGTTTGAGGAACGATCCGACAAAGATCTCCTGCTTCTCGGGGTGCAATGTCAGGCGATGCAGAAGAAATCGTTCACGCTCGACCGTGGCGGTAAGGCGTGCGTGGCTGCTCCATTCGACACGCTCCTGATGATTGGTCGAAACAGCAGCGCGGGTTATGAGCGTTGGTCGGTCCGGTGCAAGAAATGCCGTGAAGAACTGCCGGTCACGGTCCAGGACCGTAACGTTATAGCTCATGTGACAAGGGACTCTCAAAAGAACTTGCTTCGCCTCTTCGATCGTCGAACAGGTCTGCAACAGGTATCTAAGGATCAGGGGAACCCCAAAGCCTTCGCCAACCGCACGGCGACCGCCGAATGTCAGGGAAACCGTAAGCCCTGCATCATTCATACCGTCCAGCAATCCAAACAAGCCATCTGACGTGCCCATCACCTGGCGCCCATTCCATTCAGTCTTCAGGAATACCCCGTCAAAGGCCGACGGGTCATAGTCGTAATTCCGCACCATCAGTGGTTCCGGTCCCTGCCAAATCGCCTGGCTGCACCCGGCCAGATACCGCGGCGGGCAATAGAAACTCAGAAACCGGGCCTCCAGATCACCTGCACCAAAGGCAGCGCACAACATGTCATACGGCTCGAGCATTTCCGGCATATGCGTTTTCAACGCGTGGCGGCACTCGGAATATGTCGGACGCGATGACAACCCCTCGCTTGCCCACCACTTCAGGTAGGCATTCCTGTATTCGGAGAAAATCGCGGCCAGCTTCTGCCCGGGTTTCTTTTCTTCGACGGCGCGAAAGGTAAGTTTCATGCACCCTACATAATCTTAAACGCAGGATCCTCAAATGCCTGGGCGGATGGCAGCGGGCGCGAAGAAAAGGCGCTCTTGATGCCTGCGATCCAGTTCTTTGACTTGGCTGTCAACTGAAACCCCTTGGTCATCGACCGTCCTCGCGTCACCAGTATGCCCAGATCGGCGCCTTCATAACGGTAATCGCCGACATTCGAGATGCGCAGGAAAAAGGCCTCGTCTTCGCTTTCGACCGCGCGACGGTGGTAATCGAACCGGTCAAAGACGACCTGACCATCCGGCAGCATCCGGTAAATACCGGATTCCGGAGCGTTGGTGATGATGTCGACGCTGTCTTCAGTGTGCTTGATCACCATCTGCGACCAGGAGTCGATCATGTCCGGGTCGGCCCAGCGGGCGTTCAGCTCTTCGACGTCCAGATTGAACGGCTTCTTCGAAAACTCAAGCAGATGGAACAGGAACAGCGGCGCATCTGCGTGGGCAAAGGCTGCGTGGTTGGTCATCGAGGACGCTCCGGTGATCCGGGGGTTGAGCTCACCCAACCAGATGTCGCCGGTCTTTTTGTCGATCAGGAAATCCAACTCGAAATAACCGCGATAGCCTTCCTTGCGCAGTTGCTCGCCGAATTTGAAGGTCAGTTCGCGGGCCTTTTCACGGGTCTTGGGCGGGAAGGCGGTTGAGAATATCTCGTTTCCGCACCAGCCACCGCGATAGGGGGTCAGTTCCTTGAACCCCACAAGCTCGGTCATCAGGGGGCCGACAATCGTGCCTTCGGACGTGGCGCAGGCTTCGATCGCCGATCCACGGCAGTCGATCCGTTTCATGATCTTGATTTCGCCCTCGCCCACGATTTCATGCTCGTGCTTGCGGAAATCGGCTTCGGATTTGATGAAAAAGGTGGTGTGGCCCGAGTCGCCAAACGCGCTTTGCAGCACGAGATCGTCGCCAAGCCCTGCCTTTTTGCAGACCTTCTTCAGATGATCATAGCTGTCGACCTTGGACAGGGTATTGGGCACCGACGGAACGCCTGCCTTGTTGCCGACCCGCACCGTTTCGATCTTGTTGTCCATCTTGGTGCGCAGCTTGGCCTTGGGAAACCAGACTTCGCCGCCCAGGTCCTTGGCCAGTTTTTCCGTCTTTTCGTCGAACATCAGGAACACGAATTTTGGCTTGCCGCCCCGTGCCTTGACGTAATCGACCACTTCCTTGTGCTGCAGCAGATAGTTGTTGATGTCTTCGATAGACTGAAATTCGTCATGGGGGAGTTCGGAAGGAACAAGAACGTTCGGATGCCGCCCGTCAAAGCAATCCATGTAGCAAATGTACTTGAAGTTCTTGACCCATTCATCCAGGCCGAGAAGGTTGAAATTGGTTGCCGAGACAAAATAGATCGGGTCTGAATTCGTGTGGAAATAGCGGCGGATTTCCGAAATGTTCTTGAGTACCTTCTTGGGCATCTAACCTCTCCCCTTTGAATTAGTCTTTGACGGACTCCAAGGCCTCTTGGGTAAACACGCGCAGACCGAGGTCTTCGCGGAAACCATGAATTTCGCTGACGTCCAGCGCCCGCATGAATGACAGAATTTCCGGACTGATGACCTGACCGGGCACCAAAATCGGAAAACCGGGCGGATAGGGAATGATGAAGCTGGATGAGACAAGCTCTTCCCCCGCTTCAAGCCGCACCATCAGCGTGTCATCGGTCGGGATATAGTCGCAATTGTCCTCATCGTATGCGAGGAAGAACGCGGTTCGGATGTCGCCTTCGGGCGTATCCGACCCGTCGCGGAACGCATCGTGGAAGCGGCTGAAATCCGGCAGTGGTGGCACGTCTTCGACCAGCGCCTTGACCCTGTTCTCGAAGGATCGGCGTTCCATTTTTGAGGCATCGTCCAGCAATTCATCCAGGTCATTTGCAATTTCGACCAGCACTTCGATCAGGTATGCGACTGACGACCGCGTTGTGCCGATATTGGTCATGAACAGCACGGTATTGCGCGACGTCTTGTTGATCTGGATGCCGTATTTGTCCATCAGGATCTTGGTCTTGAATGTATCGCCATCCCAGCCGGTTCCGCCTACGGCCAGAGTAATGCGGGTGGGGTCCAGTACGAATTCGTCCTGGCTCCACATCGTCCATTTGTCGATCCAGCCGTGATCGGGATCGTAATAGGCTTGTACTCCGCTTTCCCGGTATTCTTCCGGGATCATTTCGCCGGCGGTTACCACCTTGAAATACTTTTGCAAGACCGGATGGTCCGAGATGGCGCGTCGGATCGACATGGCGGTCTCGATCTGCTTTTGCACAAACTCGAACCCTTCCAGTTCGACCTGCCGCCGCCCAACGTCCAGGGAAGCGATGATCTGGTAGTTCGGCGAGGTTGAAGTGTGGGTCATGTAGGCTTCGTGAAAAGCCTGCTCGACTTCGCCTTTGAAATCCTGATCGTTGACATGGATCATCGACCCCTGCCGCAATGAGGTCAGGGTCTTGTGGGTCGATTGCGTAGCATAGACGCGCACGCGGGCATCTGGTGGCGGAACCAGCCGGGCTTCAAGCACCTGCTCGTGGCTCGCGTCGCTAAGCTTGTCCTGCTGCGCCTCCCATGCATCTGCGGCCTCTTTCGTGCGCAGCGTTTGCCGCAATACATTAGCGACGCCCATGCCGGTGCGCTGTCTGTAAGTCGGGTCAAAACGCGCAAAGCCGAACCAGGCTTCGTCCCACAGAAAAATCAGGTCTTTCTTGATCGCCAGGCATTCTTCCATGACTCGCTGCACGTTATAGACCACTCCGTCAAAGGTGCAGTTGGTCAGCAGCACCATGCGGACGCGGTCCAGTTTTCCGGCGGCTTTCAGCTTCAGCAACGTGTGCTTGATCTCTTTCAGCGGTACAGCGCCATACATCGAATGCTCGTGCAGCGGGTAGCTGTCCATATAGACGACGCTGGCTCCGGCCAGAACCATGCCATAATGGTGAGACTTGTGGCAGTCTCGATCGACGAGCACGATATCTCCTGGTCGTACCACTGACTGAACGACGATCTTGTTACATGTTGATGTGCCGTTGGTTGCAAAGAACGTGTGTTTCGCCCCAAACGCCCGGGCCGCCATGTCCTGTGCTTCCTTGATCGGCCCACGTGGTTCCAGCAAGCTGTCCAGACCGCCGGATGTCGCCGACGTTTCGGCCAGGAAGATGTTTGACCCGTAAAACGCCCCCATATCCTGAATCCAGTGCGAGCGGCTGATGGATTTCCCGCGGCTGATCGGCATCGCGTGAAAAACGCCGGTTGGCTGTTTCGAATACTCCTTGAGGGCTGAGAAAAACGGTGTCCTGAATCTTCGGTCGACACCGCGAAGAATGTTGAGGTGCAGTTCCTGAAAGTCTTCCTGATTGTAAAAAACCCGTCGGCAGCGGCCCAGATCCAATCCGGCGATATCTTCGGCAGAACGATCGGTGACCAGATAGGCGTCCAATTCGGGTCGGATTTTCTCGATCAGGCGGCAGGCTTCCGGCCCGTATTCATGCGGGTCAAGGCCATCAACATCTTCGTCTTCGCTGACGCGTGTCAGATACTGGTTCAGGATCGGAAGATCGATCTTGGATTTCAGCGACAAGCCGGGCCGGATCACCACAGCCTGAACGTTGTAGTTGAACAGGACCCCAATCAGCGCGTCCTCCAGCGACGGGACAATGACCGGTTCATAAATGAAGGGGTCTTCCAGCCGGCGCATGCGCAACAGGTTTTGCCGCAGGAACCTCTCCTGATGTTCAGTAACATCATCGACGATCAGTACCTCGAAATAGGGCCGCCCCAATGCACGAGCTTCTGGCGCAAGCGAAGCTTCGTCTTCGTAGTCCTCATTGTCTATTTCATCAGACGACAGAGGGATCGACCGTCGCCTGTATGCGCCCGATGTCAACGCGCGTGCGATACGGCGGACACAGATGGACAGGTCGTCGACATTGCCGTTAAGCAGAAGGCGTCGCAGATGTTCGAAGGCGTTTATTCCGGGAAACGCCCAATAGAGTTCGATCGGTTCCAGAACATCAAACAAATGTTCTGCCGTCGACAACAACTTTTGGCTCTGGCGTTTTTCCCGTCCGTGAAGTGCAAGGCCTTCAGCAGCCTCGCGTAAAGCGCTCCATCGATCAGCGCGAAGTTGCGTCGCGCTGTAATAATCTCGTATTGACGGCAACTCCTTCTTCCGCGAGTGCAAGTTCAAAACCTGCCTCCTTTCTGTCGCGTCCGGATCAGTGCCGCCCTCTGATCCGATTAATCTGAACCTGTCTTTCCGTGTAAGACAGAAATGTTTGGCGGCGTTGGCAAATCTGTTTTTGCTTCTTCAATCGAGGTTCTGGGGTCAGATACAAGCAAGCCACGATCCGAGCCCTGACGGGGAATTTCCAAAGGCCCTAGGGTGTTTAGGTAAGCATCGGCGCCGCTGGTGCGATCATAAACCGAGAAGTCGGCTTCACGATCCCGGAAACTCTTGAGCACTTGCCCAAGACCCTTGAGACCGGTTTCGCGCTGACGCCGCACCTGATCCAAATCGATTTCAATCGGGAACATGTCTTCCTGTCCGGCGGACTGATGCAAAACCGTCGCCGATGGATCGACCACCAGCGAACGACCGACGCCGCCGGCTCCCAAGCCGTTTACATCAAATACGTAACACTGAAACTGTGCCGCCGTCGCCCTTGCAATGGCGAGTTCCGCTTCACGGTCCGTGGTACCAGTCAGGACTGGATGAAGAAGAACTTCGACACCCTGACTGGTCAGTTGCCGCGTTGTTTCGGGAAACCAAATGTCATAGCAGATGGAAAGGCCAAAGCGTCCGACATCGGGTACATCAAAAACACAGAACTCAGTCCCTGCCGATATTCCCGCTTCATATGGGCGGAAGGGGAACATCTTAGAATACTTGGCAACGATGTCTCCGTCGGGATTAATCACGACCGAAGTGTTCAGGATACGCCCATCTTCTGTTTTTTCGAACATGGACCCCGGGATCAGCCAAATACCGAAACGGCGCGCATCCTCCTGAAATTGCAACAAAGCATCATTTGGGAAAGTCTGTGCGAAACGGTCCAGTGGTCCGTATGGCGCGAGTTCTGAAAACAGTACCATCTGAGTCCATGGAAACCGGGCCATCAGAATTTCAATCCGATGGCGCATCGCCTGGACGTTTGAATGAAGCGCTGCGACGTGCATCTGAACGCCGGCGATCGCAAATGGAGTCATATTGGGCGTCTCTCCCGTTCAACCTGTCTGACCACTCTATTTTCCGATCAGCCTCGTGGCCAGCGCGTTTTTTGGCACTGCTCTTCTGGCGCAGGGTAAATCAGAATATCTCAGAGAGGTTCTCAAAATGAACGCGTGAATTGGTCGACCAACTTTTGCCAAGCTGAATGTAATGCGGGTGTCGCCGAACACTTCTGTAAGCCACTGCGCAATGCAAACAGTTCAAACTCGTTTCCAAGATCGTCACATGGCTAGGGTTTATCATTCTCGGAGACAGGCGCGACGTCTGAGACGGTGCTCGTTTCTTCTTTGCCGGCCAATTCGATCTCAGACTCGGAAAGTGACAAAGACTCATCCTCGCCCACTGCAAGGGCAGTGGTTTCGGGTGTGACCACGCGGGCTGGGGCACTGACACGAAATGCCGTCTTCTCGCTGTCCGGGACAGCAGCCTTAGTCAGGATGCGCCAAATCGTGAATGCAATCATGAGGCAATGCGCAACAACCGTCGTTAGAAAAAGACCCCGCGGCCCGAGCCCTGCCATGGCCACGCCTGCGATCAGCGGACCGATAATGGAACCCAACCCGAAAACCATCAAAAGCCCACCTGAAACCTGGATAGAAGTGCCCGGCGCCGCATGGTCATTCGCATGGGCAACGATAATCGGATACATTGCAAAGATCGCGGCACCAAATACTGCGACCAAAGCAAGGTTCATCATTCGAGACTCTGGTGCCAAAAGAACAAATGCGAGATCGGATGCAAGCGCCACTACCGCCGTAAAAAGCAATACCATGCGCCGATCCATACGGTCGCTGACAAATCCGATCGGAACCTGCGCAATGGCGCCTGCCAGGACCGGAATGCTTGCAAAAAGTGCAATCGCAGTCAGTGGTAAACCCACCCGGTCTGCATAGACAGCAGCCAAGGTTCCAAATGCAGCGTTCGATATTCCGACCAGGAAAACGGCTGCAACCGCAACAGGCGAGTTTCTCCACAGCGCGGGAACGTCAAGCCGAACAGAGGTAAGGGGCGCAGGCGAGGCCGAAGTTGAGAGGGCTGTCGGAATAAGAGCCAGACAATAGACCATTGCGCCGACGGCAAAGAAGAGGAAACCTGTTGCGTCACCCAGCGAAATGGCCATTTGCCCAGCCGTAACGGCGCCCAAATTTACCATCGTATATACACCGAAAACGGTTCCGCGGGTGTTGGGCTCAACTCTGTCGTTGAGCCAAGACTCGACAATCATCGCGGCTCCGGCAAAGCAAAAGCCTGAAACCGCCCGCGATGGTATCCACGCCCATGAGGCTACGAATATTGCTTGAAACAGTATCGTTACAGCTGCCAACGCGCACATGACACCAAAGGTGCGGATATGACCGACAGCGCCGACAAGTCGCGGTGCGATGAGACATCCCGCAACATAACCGACAGCCCAACCTGTTCCCAGAAGACCAAGAGCGCTGGCGGAAAACCCTTCGAATGAACCTCGGACAGGTAAAATCAGGCCATGAACCCCGCCGGCGAATAAGAGAAGGCCCGATCCAAGTAACAATGCAGAAATCGGAATGAGTTGGCGAAGCATGGCAGGCAGACTAGCGCTTCATCTGGAAATATGAAAGTTGGCGAGATTATTGGGCGGTATCGGCCCGAAACGTGCTTTAGCGACCAAATTTGTTGATTCCCAAAATGCGCACTGAACGTCATAGTTTCTCGAACTCAGCACTCTTAGCAGTATCATTGACGCGGAATCCATCATCCAGACCGTATTTTTTGGAGGGCATTCTGCGCGTGCAATCCAACAATAGGTAGATCAACCAAGGCCTCCAAAGCAGGTATCGCGGTTTCGGCCTCAGCGCCGATCTTTCCAAGTGTTATCGCGGCTTCTCGCTGAACCCGTTTTTGCGGACTGGATAATGCTTCAATAAGCTCAGGCAGCGACGACGCAGCGTGCGAGCCGAACCATCCAAGCTTTCGAATGCTTGACACCTGCTCTGACGGATCCTGAAATTTCAGGTCCTGTTTCAGACTTGAGACTGAAACCTCTGGTGGCAACGCCGCCATCTGCAAGCCGTCCAACAGGCGCTCATTCAGAAGATCCAAATCGATATCCCACTGTATCGGGGAAAAGTAGTCCGCAGCCGCCTTTGCACGCAGGTTTTGGAACTGACCAGGAACCCATTTTTCGACGTGAGTATAGGCAATCCGACGTTCTCCGACCTGAGCGTTGAATGAGGCCGCGAAGGGTAGCAGTTCAGTTGCTTCCGGATGATCGTCCAAAGCTGAGTTCAGCATATCCGCTGCATGGAAAACGTTACCCAGTCCATAATGCGCGGCAGCTTCGTACAAATAGTAATAAGTTGGGTGATCAGGATTGTGCCGTTTGGCAGCCTCAATAAACTCCAGGGCTTTTTCAGGTTTGCCTCCTGCGACTAACGCCCAAGCCATAATAATATTCGCCTCAGCATCGTTGGGCTGCAACGCCAATGCTTTTCGGGCCTCGATTTGTGCTTTTTCTGTACGGGCACTTCCTGTTTCGCCTGTCACTTGACCCCTGAAGTTCAGGTGCCGCATAGACTGAACAAGATGGGCCAGTGAAATGTTATCCTGAATTGCTCTGTCCAGGTTGGGGCGCACGTGTTTTACGTACACCTCATTCCTCGGGATGGTTGGATCATGGTTCCACCGAAACACGCCATTTCGTTGATGAACGAGTGCCAAGGCTCCATAGGCGCGACTGTAGTCGGGATCCAGTTCAATTGCTTTCTCAAAATGCAGAATTGCTGCGATACTGTCCTCTTCATTGAACCGTGAGTACAGCTCCCAGCCCATCTGGTATTCTTCTCTGGCAGAAATCTTCGTTGTGTCGGTTTTTTCGATCTCAGATCGCTCAGCCGGTGAAAGCTGCAATTCTAACGCGTCAACTATTTGCAGGACAAACTGGTCCTGAATCGTGAAGACATCATTGAGTTCACCATCAAATCTGTCGGCCCAGACCGAGTTTCCCGATGAGGTGTCGACAAGATGAGCATTTACACGCAGGGTGTCTCCAGACCGCCTGACACTGCCATCCAGCACGTATCGAACGCCCAGTTGCTCAGCTACCTCTTGAATATCAAATGTCTTTCCCTTGTAAGAAAAAGAAGTGTGTGGAGCGATTACAAACAGGCCAGCGATTTTCGACAAATCTGTGATCAGGTCTTCGGTCATCCCGTCAGCAAACATTCCTTGGGATTTGTCACCCGACAAATTGTCAAACGGCAACACTGCCACCGAAGGTTTGTCGGGTAGCTCAAATGCAAATCTCCTTGAATCTGCCGGAGCAAATTCTGGCCGTGTCAAAGTATGAACCAATAGAACAAAGCACACCAAGGCAGCAAACCCTGCGCCGACGACGAGAGGCCGTTTCGCCTTGTTACTCTGGATTTGAGGCAGGCCGTCATGCTGCTCAACGATCTGATAGACGCGAACAGGAGTCGCGATGTTTTTCAACCGCTGCTCGCCCAACGGTTTATAGCCTACCTCAACTTGGGACTTGAGCAGATCGAAAACCGGACCGGAGATTACGATGCCGCCGGGCTCTGCAAAGCCCTCCAATCGAGCAGCAATATTGACGCCATCCCCATAAACGTCACCTTCGTCAAAAATCACGTCTCCGAGGTTTATGGCGATACGGAACATGATTTTTCGCTCTGCCGGTTCTCGGGCTTCCCGGGCTGCCATTTCCTTCTGAATTTTCACCGAGCACTGTATGGCTTCTACAACCGACCCAAACTCGGCAATCAACCCGTCACCAGTTAGTTTGATTACCATCCCGTTAAACTGTTTGAACAATGGATCGATTAGTTCCAGGCGATACTGCTTTTGCCGCGCAACAATTCCCGCCTCGTCCAATTCAATGAGACGGCTATACCCAACCATGTCGGCAGCCAGAATTGCAGCTATTCGGCGTTCCATCTGTAGAGCCTCCGAGAGTAGCTTATACACTCCCAATGGGCCTGTTAACGGAGATTCCTGGATCCGAACTGAGCTCAAAACCTGCCCGCGTTGGTGTAGAGGCCCAAGCCAGCCGAACACCTAGCTGCGAATTCCAGGACAGTACGCTGGAATTCCGGTCAATGGGTGAACAATCTCCCTACTCCGCTTACAAAAAAGATCAACGTGTAAGCCATGCGGCGATCACCGGAAACAAGCGATTGAACGCAGTGCTGGAACACATCAAACAAGTGGAGGACAAAACACCACCGAAGAAGCGCCACGTCGGCACTCAGGCGATCCGCTACACTCCAGCAGGTCGGCGCAACAACGGATGGAATTCATAGCTTGCGATAGCAGCACGGGAGAATCCGGGCTTTGCATGGTGCGGTGTGCGTGACCAATTGGCATTCGTTGCAGCTCCAAAAACGGCTACCTTGGCTGAATCACGAAGGCTCTGGCGCCCCTGCCAATTCCTTCACTATTGAGACGCGCGAGCATTTGGACTGCACCGACCTCTTTGATCGTTTGCTGACGGTATTGCTACAGCGGTAGCATAGCGAAAAGTGTGTTTGCGCAGTCCCAACTTTGCGTTGTTTGGAAAACAGTAATCACACAATTACCCATTATATGTTGGTTTAAACCCTTCCGAATATTTCCCTTAGTTCCTTTACTTGTGCTGCATCCAGCATCCGGATTTGCATCCCACGCAAAGCCACGAGCAACTTGGCCGTTTCTTCCAGCTCTTCTGCGGCACAGACCGCTGAGAAGAGGTCGTTTCCTGATACAACTGGACCGTGATTCGCCAATAGAACAGCACCGTATTCTCCACCCAAATCTCGGATCAAATCACCGGATCTCGGGTCACCTGGCGTGACGTATGGAACAAGTTTGACCTTACCTACGCGCATAACCACGTACGGCGTGAGCGGCGGAATGCAATCGTCCGGACTGGTGTCTTCGAGGCAGGACAGTGCTGTTGCCCAGGTAGAGTGTAGATGAACCACCGCGCCCGCTTCAGGTCGTGTCTCATAGAAGGCCTGATGCAGAAAAACCTCTTTGGTCGGCTTGTCGCCGGAGACGTGGTCCCCATTCAAATCAATCTTGGCGATGCGCTCGGGGTCGATATCCCCCAAGGTGGAATTGGTTGGCGTCATGAGGATTCCGTCACGCAAGCGCGCGGAGACATTGCCCGCAGTGCCGACGGAAAATCCACGTGCAAACAGCGATGCACACAGGTCCGACATTTGCTGTCGCAGCGCCAGTTCTTCAGAACTCATTTGCCTGCCTCCATCATTTTCAGCGCCTTCTCGAAAAAGTCCGCAGCGCCAAAGTTTCCAGACTTCAAAGCCATCGTAATGGGTTCATTTTTACCAACGATCAGGGCTGGAACTCCCGGATCAATCTCTGGCCCAATTGACATGGCTGGTGAGCCCAATGCTTCGGATACGGCCTTGGCAACAGCGCCGGATGTCTCCCCTCCAGCTACAACCAGACGCTTGTAGCCCTTTTGGACAAGTTCTCGCGCTGTATCTGCAAAGAGATTGTCCAGCTTTTTTGCAACTGCTTCCTGACCGAATTGACTTTGGATGGCACGGACATCATCCGGACTTCCCGATGAATACACGAGAGGGGCACGGCCCGAATGCGCTTCAAAAAAATCCAGAAGCGTTTGCGTGGTCACATCCCCGGACATGACGCCCGGAACATCAATGGCAAAGGTTGGATAGGATTTCGCATGAACATCAATCTGCCCACGGGTCGCACCGGAACACGACCCAGCAAGGATCGCGGCAGGCCCTGCGACACCGGTGAACAAACTGCCAGTACATTTTGATGAAGCCTCTCTTAAGAAGTTTCTGGGTAGCCCCAGCGCTATCCCAGATCCCCCCGTAATGAGCTGGGCATCCTTCAGAGCCTCGCCCCAGGCCAGCAAATCCTCGTCCGAAATCGCATCACCGATCACATATCGTTCGTCGGCGCTCCGCAAAGCCGCAGCAATCGCCTCCGGTCCTTGCTTCACGGTGTCAATTGGCACCAACCCAACCGTTTCTGCGGTCTGACGCTGCAACCAACGCCTGATGTTGGCATCCGTCATTGGCGTAAGAGGGTGATTTTCCATCCCAGACTCGTGTAGCAGCTTACCGAGCACAAAAAGGTGACCGTGATAGACGGTGCGCCCGGTTGTCGGAAAGGCCGGACAGAAAACCACCTTCTGCGCGCCCAGCTCGTCGGCGAGCGCTTCCGCAACTGGGCCGATATTTCCTTCCGTCGTGGAATCGAAGGTCGAACAATACTTGAAGATGAACTGCTGGCATCCTTGATCCACGAGCCACTGCACAGCACTCAGACTGTCTGCAATTGCTTCCTCGGTCGATGCAGTTCGGCTTTTGAGTGAGATCACACCGGCTTCGATCTCCTCATCGGCCTGGGCAGTCGGAATTCCCGGAAATTGAGCCGTTCGTAATCCACCTTCCGGCTCAACACCCTTTGCCAGGGTGTTCGCAATATCACTCGCACCCGTAAAGTCGTCCGCTATGACACCTATTTTCATAATTCAATGTCCCTCGTCGGCCCTGGATCCAAACGATGGATATGAGGCGCAACACCTGTTGGGAAAACCTCACGCACAAGTGGATCATGGCCGGGCACGATCAATCTTGGATGCGAGGCCAACGTTTCCAGAGTCTTGAAACCATCCATCATGTCCTGCAAATCGACGACGATGGGAAAGGCTTTGCGCGCCATGAAATTCTCATAGTAGTGCGAAGCATCTGAGGCCAGCACCATCCACCCGGTCGCAGTTCTTACACGAACGCATTGCAACCCGCGCGAATGCCCGCCGATGCAATGCACGGTCACCCCATCTGCTATCTCAGCATCTCCGTCGTAAAACACGACCTTTCCTGAATAGAGGCGCTTTACGACTTCGCAGATGTGGCCCGCCGAAAACGGCGCCCGCATGTGGTCGTGGCACATGCAGGGACCGGTGGCGAAAGCCATTTCCGCCGACTGCATATGCAGCTTCGCGTTCGGAAACAAATGCAGCCCGCCCGCGTGGTCATAATGAAGATGGGTCACAATGATGTCTGTCACTGCTTCCGGCGTGATGCCTAAAGGGCGCAGAGCCTCTCGAGGGTCCATCGCGATGGGGCGACCGCGGGCGGCTGCCTCATCGGTGTCGTACCCGGTATCGACCAGAATAACGTCGCTGCCGCGCTTCAATACCCAGATGAAATAATCCATCGCATGGGGTGCGTCGTGATTGTCATCCAAGATGAAACTGTCGCGCCGCGTGCGGGCATTGCGATCCGCGTATTTTACGGCATGAATTTCCCAATCGTTCATCGGATGACCTCGGAATACTGGTGAACTGTCTTCGTGGCGATCATATCAGCCACAGCCGCATCGAAGGATTTGAAATGCGCGCTTTCGAGGTGAGCGTCGAATGCTGAAATGTCATCGTAAACCTCATAGAGGAACACTGTCTCGGGCTCGTCGGCCAAGCAAACGTCGAACTGCTGGCATCCGGGTTCTTCACGCAATGAGATTGAAGCGTTTTCGACCATCAGCGGCAAAAAGGCGTCCCGCGTTCCGGGCTTAAAAGTGAAGGTGACAGTAACCACAAACATCAGACAGAAAGTCCTTTCAGACGCGAGAAAGCGCGCTTTGCGACGGGCAATTGGCTGAGGATCAGACCAATGTTGAGCACCAGCAGAATGGCGGCACCGGGTCGTGAAAAGAAGACCGCAAGGTCCCCATCCGACAAGAACAGCGACCGGCGGAAGGTTTCGTCAAACAGACTGCCCAGAATAACCCCGATCACCAACGGCGCGATTGGGTACTTCATCAGGTTCATGAAATAGGCAACGGCGCCGACGCCAAGCATCAGGTAAAGATCATTGATGCCACCACCGACGCTGAAAGACCCAATTGTTGTCAGAACCATCACAACCGGCAAGAAGATGGTCTGCGGGATGGCGAGTATTCTTATGAAAACCCGAGCAGTGAACAGGCCCATCAAGAACATCGTCAGGGAGGCCAGCACGAGTATCGCAACCACGCGCAGAATGATCTGGGGATCAATCGTTGGCCCCGGGATCACGTTGTTGATCTTGAAGGCCCCCATCAAAGCCGCGGCTGGTGGTGAACCGGGTATGCCCAACACCAAAAGCGGGATCAGCGCGCCGCCAATACAGGCATTGTTTGCGGTCTCGGAACACAGCAGACCCTCCAAGGAGCCTTTTCCAAACTTGTCGCCCTCGGCGGAAACGGTCTTGCCAACACCGTAGCTGACCCAACCCGCCACATCTTCGCCAACTCCGGGAAGTGCTCCTACCCCTGTCCCGATCACTCCTGAACGGCCAATCGTCGGCAGGTAGCGTCGAATAGAGCGAAGGTTTGGAAGAATACGGCCTTTCAGGGCCAGAACTTTCCCGGCCTCAACGTGCCGCAAACCGTCGATGATTTGAGGGATCGCAAAAGCCCCCATCAAAACGGGTACAACCTGAAACCCGCTCATCAGGTAAGACCAGCCGAAGGTATAGCGCGGCTCAGACAACAGTGGGTCGAGCCCCACCATGGACATCGCAAGCCCGATCAGACCGGCAATCCATCCCTTGATCACCAGGTCTTCGCTCATCAAAGTGCCAGAAAGCAGAATGCCGAACAGGGCCAGCAGTGCTTTCTCCGGGCTTGCGATGTTCTTTGAAACCAAAAGCAGCGCCCAAACGAAAATCAAAAGCGTGAGGGTTCCGATTACCGTACCGATGAAGCTGGCTGTAGTGGTCAGTCCTAGAGCTTCTCCACCTCTACCCGCTTTGGCCAGAGGGTAGCCATCCATGGCTGTCGCCGCGCTGGCTGCTGTGCCCGGAATGTTCAGCAGAATAGACGGGTAGGAGCCGCCGTAAATCGCGCCGACATAGGCCCCGAGCAAAGCGATGAGTGAATAGTCCAGCGGGATTTTGTTGCCGAAGAAACCCGTCAGGATCGTCACTGCCAGGGTTGCCGTCAGGCCGGGCAACGCGCCGAACGTGATGCCCAGGAAAACGGAAGCGATCAAATACAGATAGGTCAGCGGGTCCGCTGACAGATCGGCGAACGCCGAGCCAAATCCAGCCAGTTGCGAAAGGATAAAGTCCATCCGGTCAGTCTTTCCATAACGGACGAAGCGTCACGTAATAGTGGTATTCGATCTCTTTGAAGATCAGACCACCGCGTGCGGGCACGTTCTGTCGGAAAACAAAGGCCATCGCGCAAACAAGGATCAGCGGGGCCAATATCGCGATTAGTGGCACGAACCGCAGAACGGGTTCAGAGGCTGCTTTGGTCAGCAGAAAAAGCGTCAACACGACCCAAACGGCCAATGTGAACCAATCATCGATGTGTGCATTCCAATCCGCCTGCGCAGGAAATACCACGAACGCAAACAATCCGGCGGCGGCGACGGCGATGCAGGCCACCAAAGCACGCGAAGCATGGCCGCCGTAGTACCCGTAGGTCAAAGCTGTAATCAGCAACCCAGAGCACAGAATGAAATCCACTCTGGGAACGAGTCCCACGACATATGCGATCAGGATCAGGCCTATTGTTGAAGCTCGATAGGCTTCCGACTTGTCCCATCCGATCCCCAAAGCCGTAAGTGCGTTTTGGGCTCCTCCTGAACGGATCGAAATCGCCAGCAACACGAAGGACAAGACAAGTAATCCACCGAAGATGAATAGCGGTACGATTGCAGCCGAGTTGTACCAATCCGATCCACTTACACCCGCGCGGTTTTCACCCCAAAGGGGGATGTCCAACGTCTTCCAAAGGAAAAATACGGACACGGTAATAAGAACTATCGCGGTCCAAAAGTCGCGGGTCCGCATGACCAGTGTTTCGTCATGTTTGTCCATGCCTGCCTCCTACAGGAAAGGGCACGTTCAAACGCGCCCTTTCAAAATTGAGCGGATTAGGGCTTCTCGATACCCAGCGAGGCCGGATCGACCGTGGCAGCGCCCAGATCTTGCAAGGTATAGGCAAAAGTAGCCTCAAGGTTCGCAAAAAATTCTTGAGCTTCTTTGCCGTGCTGACCGCCGACATCGTATTTGTTTGCCGCAGCCCATTCAGCGACAGTGTCGGACGCAATCGCCTGCTCGAACGCATCGCCAAGCGCAGCCTTTACGTCATCTCCGGCTGAACTGTGAACTGCAAACCCGATGGCCTGTTTGAGCGGCAGATACTGGTCGAGCCCGTCATAGATACCAAAGGCAGATGGCACTGTTGTCCCTGCAATCTGCGCATCTTCAGGCGTCAACATCGCGAGCGGTTTAAGTTGACCGCCCTCAATCAACGGAGCCTGTTCAGCCAGTGAAGTCACAACCAACGCAACTTCACCCGCTATCGCTGCTTCCTGCCCGGGCGCTGAGCCTTTGTATGGAACAAACTTGAATTCCGCACCGGACCCTTTTTCGATGGCCAGAAGGTTCAAGTGGTGGATCGAACCCGCACCGGAAGCCGCCGCTGGAATAGTGCCAGGAGCAGCTTTGGCAGCGTCGACCAGTTCTTCCAATGTATTGTAAGGGCTGTCCGCTGGAACCGAGATCAGATCAGGCGATCCGCCGACAATAAACGGATACCAGAAATCAAATTTCTTGTCCCAACCACCCTGTACGGCGGCTGTAACGTTCGACTCCGACAAGCCAACCAATGTGTAGCCATCGTCCGGCTGGTTCATCACGTAGACCATGCCGTTGGAGCCCGCGACCCCACCTGTTTGATTGATCACGTTAATCGACACCGGAAGGTGCTTTTCCATCTCGGCCATGATCATGCGGTTGATCGTGTCAGTGCCACCACCGGCCCCCCAGACTACAGCTGTGGTGATATCCCGATAAGGGTAATCCTGCGCGGCAGCAGCCCCTGCGACGCCGGTTGCAATCACTGCTGCGGCAGCCAACCGCCCTAGCTTCAGTTTCATTTCCAAGTCCTCCCAAAACAACTTCGCGTTTGTTATTGCATTTATTTGCGTATACATTAAAGAATGCATTGTCAACGTGCTGTAGTGAAAGCTGCTATCGCGCTATGAATGCGAAACGGGAAGGAAGCGGGCTAAGATGAAAAAAACTTACGATGTGGCAGTGTTTCACGGGGACGGCATCGGCCCAGAAATCATGGCCCCTACGCTTGAAATTCTGCGCCAGCTTTCCGACAACAATCCCAGCTACGAGCTAGCGTTTAAGGACTCGCCAGCAGGCGCATCCTACTATGCAAAAACTGGAGAATCGTTTCCTACCGGATCACTGGAAACAGCACGCAAGTCTGACGCAATTCTGCTTTCTGCAATGGGATTGCCGGATGTTCGCTACCCTGACGGAACTGAGATTTCACCACAGATCGACCTGCGAAAGCAGCTCGGCCTTTTTGCCGGCGTGCGTCCGGTAAAGGTTAGCAATGGGCAAACGACTCCTTTGTCGCTCCCCAACGGCAACGAGATCGACTTTGTCTTGATTCGCGAAAGCACTGAAGGGTTGTTCTTCACTCAAGGAGCAGGCGATGTCACAGAGGATGAGGCGCGTGAAACCCTGCTGATTACCCGTGAGGTATCCGAAAAACTGTTCCGCTTTGCATTTGATCTCGCGAGAAACCGCAAGGCATCCGGGCGTGGACAGGGACGGGTTACATGTGTCGACAAAGCCAATGTATTCAGAGCCTTTGCATTCTTCAGATCAATGTTTGACGCAGAGGCCGCACTCCATCCCGATTTGCAGGCAGACCATGCCTACGTCGATGCTACGGCGCTCTGGATGGTTCAGAAACCTTGGGAATTTGATGTCTTGGTAACTGAGAACATGTTTGGAGACATCCTTTCCGACCTTGGCGCAGGTCTTATGGGGGGACTTGGGTTGGCACCTTCAGCAGATATCGGGTTGAATCACGCCGTGTTCCAACCCTGCCACGGCTCCGCTCCGGACATTGCTGGACAAGGTATTGCCAACCCCTTTGCGATGATCCTGTCCGCTGCAATGATGCTTGAATGGTTAGGTTTGACCCATGATCACCCAGAACTGTCCAGGGACGGTGAACGCTTACGTGAAGCCGTGGAAAAGGTGACAATAAACGGTCAAAATTTGACACGTGACTTAGGTGGCACTGCCGGAACGCAGGACGCAGCCTCATCTGTGTTGGAAGTACTTCAGGCATGAATGCTCAGCAAGCCATCAGAGTCGCCTGCCTAGGCGCGGGATACTTCAGCAAGTTCCACTACGATAGCTGGTCGCGTATGCCCGGAGCGGTTCCGGTTGCATCCTGCAACCGCGATATCAACAAGGCGAAGGAAACAGGGCTGACCGCCTACGATGATCTGTCCAATATGCTGGAGGCAGAGAAACCGGATCTCGTGGACATCATCCTTCCACCTGTGGCGCAGGCCGACGCCATCCGGATTGTGTTACGCTCCGGTATTAAGTGGCTGATCTGCCAGAAACCTTTCTGCTTGTCTTTGCAAGAAGCCGAAGAGATCGTTTCAGAGGCGGAAAAGGAAGATGCCATCATTGTTGTGCACGAGAACTTTCGCTTCCAACCCTGGTATCAGGCTATCAAAGTGGCGCTGGCTGAAGGCCGGATTGGCACGCCTCTGCAGGCGACCTTCAGACTGCGCCCTGGCGATGGACAGGGGCCAGGCGCCTATCTTGATCGACAGCCGTATTTTCAAAAAATGCCACGCTTTCTTGTTCATGAAACGGCGGTTCACTGGATCGACACGTTCCGATTTTTGTTCGACGCACCCAGCGCAGTTTACGCAGACCTGCGCAAAGTTAATCCCGTTATCGCGGGCGAGGACGCTGGCTACATCTTGTTTGACTACCCCAACGGCTTGAAAGCTCTATTCGATGGAAACAGGTGCCTTGACCACAGCGCAATGAACCTGCGTCAGACGATGGGCGAAGCGCTTATAGAAGGTACAGAAGGCTCGTTGGTCCTGAACGGGGATGGTTCAGTAGAACGACGCGCGTTTGGAGAACTTGAACGGCAGCAGGTTTTGCCACCAATCGCTCATGACGGTTTTGGAGGAGATTGCGTCCATGCCTTGCAAAGCCACGTCATTTCAGGCCTTCTAAAGGGAACGCCGCTGGAGAACACGGCCCGAGATTACCTCGACGTGATCCGCATTGAGGAGGCTATCTACCGCTCTGCTGCGGAGGGACGAAAGATAAACCTGGAGACTCCGTGAAGGATCAGGACAACAAAACTCTTTCCAATACACAACGCGCTGTTCGGGACTTGCGCAGGATGATCCTGTCTGGCGAACTCGCTGCCGGGACCGACCACTTGGAGTCGGAACTGGCAGAAACGTTGGGCATGTCTCGCACTCCCGTTCGCGAAGCAGCATTGATGTTGGAAGGCAAAGGGCTGCTGGAAATGCGGCCACGCAAAGGCGTGCGAATCCTGCCCGTTTCGTCCGAAGATATGCGCGAAATCTATGACATCCTTACGGAGCTCGAGAGTCTTGCGGCGCAACGCGCCGCTGAAGCGGGTTATTCAGAAAAGGACTTGGCTTTTTTGGCTCGCTCAATCGAGCAGATGGATCAAGCCATCGAAACCGAAGATCTGGAAGCCTGGGCAGAAGCCGATGAGTTGTTCCATCAGGAACTCGTGCGTTTGGGTGGAAACAAACGTGTAGAAGCGATTGTGGCTATGATGAGTGATCAGGTTCGCCGCGCGCGCGCAACGACGCTCTTCATTAGACCTTTACCTGTCAAATCCAATGAAGATCACCGTGCGGTTTTTCAGGCAATTTTTGAAGGTCGACCGGATGTAGCGCGCGATCGCCATAGAGAACATCGGCTCCAAGCACAGGCTATGCTTTGCGAAATACTAGAGAAGCATAGGCTTAACAGCCTGTGATCCACCCGGTCAGTTTAGAAAGACTGGGAACGCGCTTACCCCAGTGTAAATGCTGCTTTGGGCTTGGGGGAAGCTCGCGCAACGCGAACTGAAGAGCTTGTTGAGCGTTTAATCATGATCACCGTTATTACCTCGGCAAGCGCTACTCGTAGATTGAATGGGATCTTCCAACGTGTGTGCGGGACGGGACAAGGATCTTCGGGCGCGTGGCTCAAGTAGCTTTAGTGCATTTTTAAGGCTTTTTGCAGCAGAGTCCCTTTCAACTTTGGTCATCGCAGAGACGTCCATGTCCATCCTGAAATGAGGATGCTGTTCGTGCAGTTGCAACTCAGTCTGCTCAACTCCGACCGGTTCATCGAGAACACGGTACGCCGCCACGGGATAGGCAATACCTTTGACGTCAATTTCGCCACGCTCCGAGCATTCGACTTGATCCTGCACGAGCGCAAAGGTCTCATAGGAAATCAGGATCTCACCCGGTGCCGCCATGTCCTCAAGTCGAGATGCAATGTTCACTGCACCGCCTATGATTGTGTAGTCCAACCGATCCTCGCTTCCGAAATTTCCGACTGTGCAGAATCCGGAGTGAATGCCCATTCTGACCTGCAATGGCTTTTCAATGCCGGATTTGCGCCATTGATATTGAAGCTCTTTCATACGGTGGCGCATTTCGATGGCCATCCGGACACAGGCAAGAGCATCTGCCTTTAGGCCACGCGTTTCCGGATCGCCAAAAAATATAACTATGGCGTCACCCACATACTTGTCGATCGTCGCCCCATGCTGCAACGCGATCTGGGACATTTCCGTAAGGTAGTGATTCAAGAGCTGCGTCAGTTCCTCGGATTCCAAACGGTCGGCTGTTTCCGTGAACCCCACGATGTCGGAAAAAAAGACTGTCAGCCTCTTTCGACTACTCGCAAGTTTGACTTCCTGCTTGCCTGTGAAAATCAGGTTGTAAACTTGGGGCGACAGGTACTTGGCCAGTTGGCTGGCCAGACCCTCCAATGCCGCAGTCTTTTCAGCCAACTCGGTTTCTCGTTGATCAATGACTTCCATGTAATGCGCCATCGCGCCCGAGATTTCGCCGATCTCATCCGGTCGATCGTCGGTAAGCCCGTGCTGGCGGTCCTTGGCGTAATTTGCAAGAGCTTCTCTGAGTTTTTCGAGCCGCAGGAATACCCGATGTCTGAGAATCCAGGCAACTGTGAGAGACCCAGTCACGAGGATTAGCACCACTCCCAAAATCGCCATAAGCGTGAAGCGGGTCGTGTTAGAGACTAACCGAATCTGATCCTCAAGCTCCTTGCTGGTGCGCCAGAATTCGCTACTGGCACTACTAAGCAACCTGTTCGCGATCAGGGAGCTTTCCTCGACCAGCGCCTTAATTTGAAATGCGTTCGACAGCTGTGATGTCTTGGTTTCAAGAATGTCCGCGCGCGTTGCTGGCCAACGTTTGACTAGGTCACTTTCCGCACCTGCCTCGTTTTTTTCGTTTCGACCGACATTCAAGTCATCGATGTGATGTGCCAGTGCTTCGACGCTTGCATCCGCGGATTGCCGGTTTTGGGACAACTTTGCGCGCTCCGAGTCATTCAGCAACAATTTGATCTCGGAAGCCGCGCGCGCTGCCAGTTCAAGGGTCGAAGGCGTTACACTAGGATCCCGACTTTGCAGATCGGTCAGATACTGCTCAATCCCTTTGGCATGCGCTTCAAGTTGGCGGCGAACATCGATCTGGTTCACGACTGTATTCGCCAGGCGGTCGAGATTAGCCGTCAGCATCGCGGCGTTGGATCTAAGTGTGGTTACCCACTCTGGATCGCTGTTCAAATCTTCCAACTCGTCTATGAGAGTTTTTTGCGACACCTGTTTGTCTTGGATACGGGCAATGAGTGTTTCGAATTCCGACCGGGTTTGCGCCTGGCTGAGTGCTGGCGCGATGGAACTGGACGCGGAAGCATCCTGAGACAGTTGTGAAAGGCGGATTAACACCGGTAGCGATTGGCTCCTCAGGACGTCGAGTTCACTGCGAACTTCGAGCAGGCGTTGTGTGATCAGGATCAAACCCAGCGCGAACAACGTAGAAATACAAACCAGTACGGCGAACAGTAGCGTGGAAATACGCCTTCGAACGTTAATCCGTGTGGAAAGCTGATCTATCACCGAGACGCCCTATCGATATGGTGGGCTGATCATCAAACCGCCGTCACGCCACAGCCGATTGAGCCCACGGTCCATTTTCATCGGGCTACCTTGACCTAGGTATCTATCGAAGATCTCGCCATAGTTGCCGGCCCCGGCGATTACGTTTCGCGCCCAGTCCTGGGCCAATCCGGCGGCCGCCGTACCCTCAACGACTTCCAGCCCTAGCAAGCGGCGGATTTCGGGGTCGGTGCTTTCCAGATGCGATTTGAGGTTTGACTGGGTAATACCCTTCTCCTCAGCCAAAACGGTCGCAAGAAACGCCCAACGAACAATTTTTACCCACACTACGTCGCGAGTGGAGACGTAGGCAACCAGCGGTTCCTTAGAGATGGTTTCTTCGTGCAGGACATAGTTTTCAGGGTCATCGAATGCGGAGCTTCTCATCGTTGCCAACGCAAAACGATCCGTAGTCAGCAGGTCGCACCGGCGGGAAAAAAACGCATCATTCCGGCCCTGCGAGGATTCAAAGGCCATTACAGACCAACCCAGTCCGTGCTGCGAAATGTAGTCCTCGAGATTGCCAATAGTTGTGGTCGCCCGGGAAACGCAGACTGACGCGTCGGGCAATTCTTGCAGGCGGCCACTGATCGTTCCGCGGTGCGACATGAACCCCTGGCCATCGTAGAAAAGGACTGCGGCTGGTGTCAGCCCAAGCACGAAATCGCGAGAGAACGTCCACGTGACATTTGAAACGTATATGTCGACTTCACCTTCAGCTATGCTCTTCAGTCCAGCCCGGATCAGAGCTGGCGACATTTGAACTGCATTTCGATCACCGAAGACGGCCAGGGCCGCAACCCTGCAAAACTCGGGGAAAAATCCTTCATAGCCTTCGGAACCGATACGTGTATCGCCGACCAGCCTGTTTCCGATCGCACATTTCACAAAACCTCGCTCGCGAATTGCGTCAAGAACGCTTTCATCCGAATGAGCCAAGCCGGCATTCAACAAAAGGTAAGACAACGCTGACGTTGCCAGGACGACGAATGATTTCATTGGTCCCTCCCTCAGTCGAAGGTATTGTACCACGAAGGATTAGATTTTCGAGCGAGCAGGAAGCCGACTGGGATCTAGAGAAGGGGTCACAAGGGCCTCAGCTGCGTTGGGTTCAGACCCGGCATCGGAGAAATTTAGCCTAACGAATACGTCCAAACGTCTGCTTTTGGGCCGCCGGCAACTTCACCGAGCGCTTGCAGCGAAGGACTGGTCTCCGTCCCCAAGGTGACGAGTTTGCATATCGGCTTGGGCTGAAAACGGTCTTCATAATATGAGACCCCAAGAAAGATGCGCCCCAGATAAAGTCTGGAACATCTTCCATGATACCAATCAACCAATAGATTTGGTGCTCTGCGATCTGGAACTGGTTGATAGTAAGAGTGGCTGGGATGTGCCGCGTCAAACCCACACCCACGCCCGGGCCTGCGTCAGTATCCGCACCGGGTTCGGCGGGAAGTCGTCTTGCGTGGCAGCAACAAAACCGTAGATCGAACGGAAGCGCGGTATAACTATGTTGGCCGTTGTCTCCCCTTGCTTCCTGCGGGCGACTTGCGACGCTACCAACAAAATTTGGTCAGTAAGGTGGAGGGAACAAGAGGCGCACGTTCTATCGCACTGATTAATTTAATATTTGTAACAATATTTGGTGCCTCAAGAGGGACTCGAACCCCCGACCTTGTCCTTACGAATTTTGAAGTCTAGTGTTTGCACGGAGCCAGACCGCACCGTAGGCAGTCTCATAAGGCCATACAATTGCTTGACTAATTCGGGCTTCGCCTTTGGACAACGTCGCACAGCATTTCAGAACGTTTGACGAACACGCCCTACTAATGCCCTACTAACCTGATTAGTAGGACCCTGCTAATTGACCCCACCCCATCGACGGCTTCCCAAGTAGCTTGTTCTCAGGCTACCCCGCTTCGACGGAGTTGGAAAACACCAATGGGAGTCAGCAGTTCGATACCGAAACCCTTCATTAAGCCTTCCATTTTAATACGGCTTTAACCTTGAAGGGCGGCACAAACCATGAAGCATGAAACAAAAATTCGCAAATTGGATACGCAAGGGTGGGCAGCGTGAGTTTACCGTGAACCTCAAAACCCCCGCAGTTCTTGATCACAAGTTTACCGTGATACCACAGCGCCTGCTTGCTTCGATAATGGACGATGCCCTCAGAACAAGCGTCGAGAGGCTGAACGTCTTTCTTCCGCAAAACTCATCCATCAACATCTCAGGGGTGGATACATCTGATCTGAAGGTGGAACTCTCAAATTCTATAACGTCGCGCCTAAATGATTCCGGCGTACCCGTGGACCCCAACGATCCAGTTATAGAAGCTGCTGTCCGGCAATAGCTGAACGGCTAAATGGGCGGTTTCAGCAATCTGGTTTGGGCGTGGCAGAGTACATTTGGCGAAGCAGCGACGATGATCGGGTTCGTTCTCTGCATATGCAACACGATGACCAAGTGTTTTCTTGGGACAGTCCACCAGAAGGTGGTCATCCCGGTGAAGGGTTTTATTGCAGGTGCTTTGCTGAACCCGTGACCGAGGGCATCAATTTCCCGGATGGTGCGGTTTGCGACATCATCAACAAAACCATGTTGAATGACTTGTTCCCCAATGCAGCCGAGGAAAGACTGCAAGCTATAGCACGTGAAATCGACTTGCAGATTGTAACAGGCAATTTGAATAGCCTCGAACGGCTTGCTCATTTCTTTGGGCAAGTGAGACAGGAAGTTGGCCCTTCTATTCGATTGGAAGAAAACCTCAACTATCGAGCAACTGCTCTGCCTCTGATCTTCTCATATTTCCAGCGCAACCGGGCAGAAGCCCAGCTATTCGGGCGAACTTCGGATCACCCGGCCGATCAAGAGGCCATTGCCAACCGCGTATATGCAAATCGTATCGGCAATGGAGACGTGGCAAGCGGTGATGGTTGGCGTTTTCGCGGGCGTGGCCTGAAGCAACTTACCGGAAGAGCAAATTATCGCGCCTTCACAAGGGATCATGGCGCGTTATTCGGAGAGGCCATTGATTTCGAGCAGAACCCGGACCTTCTTTCGGAGCCTAAATATGCAGTCCGCTCAGCAATATTTTTCTGGGTCGATAACAATCTTCACACCGTTGCGGATCGCGGCATTACCCGAAGCGCGACCGATGCGATAACCCGAGTTATTAATCGTCACACTGATAGCTATGGTCAACGTTGGAACAATACTCGGCGTTTACACCGCGAGGGCACCTTCTCCAATGTTTGCAAATTCTCTGTCGCTGCGCCTAGGTTTGAAGACCAATGAAGATAATTCTAACGATATCGGTTTTGTTCTTGTCTGCTTCGGCGCTCCTTGGCCAAGACATCGCGCTAGAGGATGGTCAAAAGCTGTTCACTTACGGCTGGGAAGATCAACGGGTTAGAACCTCCGACTTTGAAGCTGTTTTGTCTTTTGAAGGGCAAGACGACCAACCAACATATCGCATAGAGTTGTCTGAACCAGTAACTGGAATTCTCACTGCTCATACATTTCAGCAGGAGCCTGGACAGTTAGAACTGACGGCATTCAATCGAGTGAACTACTGCGGTGAAGATGTGATCTTTTTAACTGTTCGATACTCGCCGCCACGGTTTGCGGATATCAGGCAGTTTCGTTTTGAAACACACGCATTTCACGCCGATACGCTTCTCCATCTGGATTCAGCCCCGGTCGCATTTGAAGCTATAGCACTTCAGGAAATCGGCTTCGATTTCGGCTGGCATTACATTGCCCCACAATCCTATCAGGTAGAGTGCGAAACTAGCCCAAAGGGCTTTGCGCTCGAACTCGTCGAAATTACTCAAATTCCATAACTTCAACTTCACCCCATAAATTTCCACCCCTACTCAGATCCACTGAAGTCATACGCACAAAGCAAGTCCAACACCACCCGCACACACCACGCCTGCAAACAAATAAGACAGTGCAATTTTTCTGCTCATAGCGGTTCCTCTACTAACGAAATCGGCCACCAGAGTTTCCTCTGGCAGCCGGGGAGTTAGTAAGCCGCCGCAAGACGACCGCGCTGGCCATTAGGCCGGAGCCCTGGACATACGCCAGTGCCTCCCCGACCATAGGGTTCGAGGAGGTGTCATTTCGGCCAACACCGGCCGCTTGCGGAGGGGTTACTACGCCCGGGATCAGCTCTGTTTGCCATTCCTGAGCGCAGCCTAGCCCGTATGTCTGAAAATCGATAGCGCAAACGTCACCCTTCGGAGTTTCCGAAGGCGTTGATTCTAGTGCTAAAATCGGAGTGCTATCGGCGAAGGGTGGTGCCGCTGATAGGACTCGAACCTACGACCCCATCATTACGAATTTTGAGGTCGAGTTATTGCACGGAGCCAACCAGCGCCGCAGACAACCTCATAAGACCATACAATTGCTTGACTAATTCCAGCAACGCCTTTGGACGCTATCGCACAGCGTTTCAGAACGTTTGACGAACACACCCTACTAATGCCCTACTAGCGTCATTAGTAGGGCCCTACTAATCTACCCCACTCCATCGACGGTTCTTGGAGTGCTTAGCTGACAGGAAACCCACCTAGTTGCCGTTGGCGAATAACTTCGTAATCTCTATGAAGAACCGGTGCTTCCCGCACTTTGCGACGGAAACGCGGAATTTCATACGAAGTCAGCGCGATGGCTGATATGCGGAACAAAGCAAAAACCCAAACGTGAAAGCTGATTTCTTGGTGATCTCGCAAATACAAGGCGGTGAAACGCTCGCAAGTCTTCAGTCACGCAAGAACACACAGTCGCGCTCGTCCCAGGTAAGCGAAACTGCAGTTCCAGAAAGATGGTTGTCGCTTTCGGCGCGCCGCTGTTGTTTAACTATGACAGTCGTTTCGTTGCCAATGCGAAGCTTGTAACGATCCACGTCGCCTCCATAAACAACCTCTTCAACAATGGCCTCCAGTGAAGCAGCTTTTCGCGCCTCCGAGTTGAGTCTGATTTTTTCGGGGCGCAGCACGATGTACCCGTCGGCGACCGACCTTACTTCGGCCCTGCCTGGAAAACGACGGCCATCTTTCATTTCAAAATAGCCGTCTTTGTTCGCCCTAACGGGTATAATATTTGCTTCGCCGATGAAATCTGCCACAAAAAGAGACCGGGGGCGTTCGTACAGCTCGAGCGGCACGTCAATTTGTTCGATCCGACCATCGCGCATAACGGCAACCCTGTCGGACATGACAAGTGATTCTGTTTGATCGTGCGTCACCGAGATCGTCGTAATGCCCAACTCTTTTTGGATTCGCAAAATCTCCAGTTGCATCTCTTCGCGTAGCTTTTTGTCCAGCGCGCCCAAGGGTTCATCCATTAGCAAAACCGAAGGCCGGAACACCAGCGCACGAGCCAATGCAACCCGTTGTTGCTGACCACCGGACAACTGGTGTGGAAAACGGTCTTGAAAGCCTGGGAGGCGTACCATTTCTAGGGCTTCGCCGACTGCACCAGCGCGATCACGAGAAGCTATGCCCCGCATACGCAAAGGAAAGCCAACATTGTCGCCCACGGTCATGTGAGGGAACAACGCATAATGCTGGAAAACCATGCCAAATCCCCGTTGGTGACTAGGCAGGTTGGTTATCGGATTGCCGTCCACCAAGACTTCGCCGCGATCGGGTTGCTGGAAACCCGCAATTACGTTGAGCGTTGTTGTCTTGCCGGAGCCACTCGGCCCAAGAAGCGAAATGAACTCTCCAGCCGAGATCTCCAAGTCAACATCGTCAACTGCTACCACGTTGCCAAACTGACAACTGATGTTTGTCAATCTGAGTTCTCCAGTATCGCTTTGAATCATCTACCTTCTAACCTCCCAAAAGATCGCCGGTTTGACCGGTGACTTTTCTTTGCCTCCATTTGACAGTCTCGATCCCTAAAAGAGCCAGGGAAGAGACAGCAAGAAAAATGGTTGAGGCGGCTGCAATAGTCGGGTTTGTTTCAAAGCGCACACCTTTCCATAGCTGGATCGGTAAAGTGGCTTCAGACGCACCGATAACAAACAGCGTTATCAAGAATTCATTGAAAGATGCGAGAAAGGACAGCAGCGCTGCTATCACGATTCCGGTGCGCAGCAACGGAAATGTGACGTGCCAAAAGGCCATAATCGGATTGGCCCCCAAGCTCATTGCGGCCAGTTCATAGGTCGAGTCCATTCGCCGCAACGTTGAGGAGATTACAACCACAACAAAGGGCATTGCGATGGTCGTGTGCGCAATTACAAGGCCAGGAAGTGTTCCGATAAGTCCCAACGACGACATGAGACCGAATTGGGCAATTGCAATCAGGATCACAGGCACAACCAGCGGAAGCAGGAACAAACCTGCCAGAACCAAGCCTCCCCGCACATTTCCGCGCACCAAGGCCAACGCAGCCGGCACACCAAGGAACAAGGAAACAACGGTTGTCAACGATGCTACAGCCAGGCTTGCCAAGGTTGCCTTTGTCCATTCTGGCACTGTGAAGTATGCCTCATACCAGCGCAGCGAGTAATCAGCTGGTGGAAAGATGATAAGGCTTGAAGCCGAGAAGGAGATTGGCACCACAAAGAAGGCAGGCGCTACCATAAATAAACCGATGACCGCAACCAAGGCACCAAACAAGATTTTCCCGGTTCGCAACATGCGTAGGTTTTTCATGAGTTGACCTACCTTTGGTTTCCGAAGCGGCTCAGCCGGGTGTAAAGCCAAAGCAAAAAGGCAGTCGAAACAAGAAGCAGCAGCGCAAGTGCCGAAGCCAATCCCCAATTTAGTGTTGACCTGCCAACTGACTCGATCAACTGAGCGATCATAGTCTGTTTCGGGCCACCAAGCGTAGACGGTGTGATATAAAACCCGAGCGCTAAGACGAAGACCAGAAGCGCCCCCGCTGCCACTCCGGAAAGACTCAAGGGCACAAAGACGTGAACGAAAGCACGGATTGGGGAGGCACCCAACGCTTGCGCCGCTGTCATTAGGCGAAGGTCGATGCCTCGCATAACGCTGTAAAGAGGCAAGATCATAAAGGGTAGCATGATGTGGATCGAACCGATTAAAACTGCGAGATCGCCGAACAAGAGCGGTACCGGACGGTCGACGATGCCGAGACTGACTAGTATATCGTTGATTGGACCCTGCCGACCTAACAATACCACCCAGGAAAACGCCCGGACGAGATCGCTGGTCCACAAAGGGAGAAGCAACGCTATGATCATAAGCGTCGCGACCCAGCCTTTCGCCCTGACCAGAGCATATGCATAGGGATACCCGATTAACACTGCACCAATTGTAACAAGAGCGGCGATTCTGAATGTATTCAGCAGAACCAAAGTGTATGCCGGCGTATCTAGGACGGCCTTGAGGTGAACAGTAGTGAATCCGGGGTCAAAAATGCTGCGTGAAAGTACCACGAATAGTGGAATTACAACAATCAAAGAAAGGAAAAGGGCGCCGGGCAAGATTACCAAGATCCATCCGGCGCCTTTTCTCTTTGAATCCGGCCTCAGCATCAATTCACTCAGGCATTGATGCGGAGGTTAAAGACTTAGGCTCTTGGCAATTCATAGTATCCATTTGGCCCACCGCTCATAAACGTGTTCGATATTCGCTTTTCCCTCGCTGTCTGGCTTGGTCCACCAATCAAGATCAACGGCAACTGTTTGCGCCTGGATGTCCGGCTTTGCTACCGAAACATCGAGAATCTCGGCGGGGAGTTTATCTGTTGCCCCGGAAGACACCGGACCGCCGGGATAGGCTTCGGCAAACTGGGCTTGAACCTCAGGCCGTAGTGTAAACTCAATGAACCGTGTCGCGTTTTCCTTATGCGGCGCGCCCTTGGGGATGACCCAAGCATCATAGTAAAGTAGACCTTGGTTCCAAATCCAGTCGACAGGACCACCTTCGAGACGGTTGCGGAAAAAAGTTGGTGCTGCGGCAGGCGCCATGTCCAATTCGCCCTGTGCCGTCATGGTGGCAGCATTCTTGCCGTAACCAGTCCATGCGGTGATATGCTCACGGATATCAGACAAGTACTCAAAGCCCTTATCGATATTCATTGGGTAGAGATCTTCTGGCGCCACACCGTTGGCGAGGAAAGGAATCTCGAAAGGAGGCGGCTCATAGCTCATTTCCGTCATGCCGCGAAGCGCCTGGAACCCCTCGACATTCCAAAGGTCACGCCAACTTGTTGGACGCTTAGCTATGCTTGACGTATTGAAACCCAACACCCAGGGCCAATAGAAGATGCCTACGCTGTCGCGCTGACGGACGGAAGGCTCAACTAAGCCCAATACGTCTTGATTCATCGCCTCGTAGTTAATGGGCTCAAGATACCCTTTGTTCGACAACAACCCAGCACCAACAAGCGAAACCTCAGCGAGATCCCATGTAACATCCCCTGCGTCGACTTGTGCCTGAAGTAACGCCGGGTCCGGTTGCTGTGGCGCAAGAACAATCTCAATCCCGGTTTCTTCCGTAAATGGGTCGAATTGCGCGCGGCGCTGCGCTTCGCCAAAACTGCCACCCCAGCTGGATACTACAAGTGTATTCTCACTAGCTTCGGCACGGCGCGGCGAAGCCGAAAGGATCAGACTGCTTCCCGTTATAGAGAGCATCGCACTCATCATTGCTGATGACAGGCCCAGTTGCCCGCTCCTCCTTAGGAAAGCGCGTCGAGAAACTTTCCCAGCTGCTAAGTCGTCCGCTAAGCGACGAAGCTCACCAACATCGTTCTTCATGGCCTTCTCCTTTATAAAAGTTAAAATACTTTTGTAAGTCGACTTTCATAAAAGTTCTTGAACCCTTCCTTGTCAAGCTCTAGTTGGAGGCTAGCTCGAAATGCCACTGTAAATCGTCTTGATATGCTGCCTAATGGATGCCCTTATGACGTCGTTGCTGATCTCAGCGCCCATCATTCGAATCCGGAAATAGCCGCGGGAAATTATGTCGATGAGTTCCGCAAGCTTGCGGAGATCCTCCCCTTCGCAAATTTGACCGCGCTGTTGGAGCAAGCTCAATAGGATCTCAAGCTGGCGAGTGAGCACACCGTCACCCACCAAGTATGCGCGCCCAAGAGACTCAGGGTTACGAATCGCCTCTGAAGCGACCACTCGCCAAAGTGCAAGTTCACTGGATCCCGGAGTGCTTTCGAAAAGATCGGTATTTTGCTCGACTATTAGAGAATAAATGGCTTCGACCGGATCATCAGGGGGATTGGCCAACACCCGCTGACCAAGAGCAGAAATTCGATCCAAGTCGAGCCCTTGCAACCCCAGCAGGAGCTCACTCTTCGATTTAAAGTACCTATAGAGCGTTGGAACTGCGACTTCCGCCTCCGCAGCAATCTCGTCAATCGATGAGTTGTTGAATCCCTTTTCAAGGAACTTTTTTTGAGCCGCTTGCAGGATGGCATCCCGCCGGCGTTCCTTTTGCCGCTCCCTCAAACTTTTCATGTCATCCCACTCTTTCTGTTCTTTAATTCCAACCTTCAGTCACCAATTTAATGCCAAAGCAGCGGGAAATCCAATGTTAACTAATTTTTGTTAGTTGACTTTTATTTTTTATTTGACCATCTTCCGATACCAACTGGACCGTCACCCCGCTTCTGGGTGCAAGTTAAACTGTCGGCCAAGTCCACTTCATTACGCGAGGCTAGTATAATGACTTATGACCCATTCGAGCGTGGCCCCCATCCCGTCGGAGTAACGAGTCAGGCATGGCCCGACCAAGAACGTGGTCGATCACTTGACGTTGAAATCTGGTATCCGGCGAACAGAGATTTCCTTGGCCAGGATATGGACCCGGGCACTCAAGACACCTTTTTCGCGCCTGGTCTCAGCGCAGAGCCTGGCTCTCAAGTACACCAACAAGCAGTGCGTGATGCCGATCCATTAGCTGGACCGCACAGTGCGGTCCTACTGGTCCACGGTTATGCTGGACATCGTAGAGAGGCCACGTTCATAGCTACTCATCTCGCTAGCCATGGGTTCATTGTTGTTTCTGCAGATCACACCGGCAGCACATTTGTCGACATCAACCAAATTGTTGAAGAAGCCAGACAAAACGGACGTCGCTTCAGCCGCACCGAGTTTCAGCCAACGCTGATCGCGGACCGCAAGGGCGATGTCCCCTTCTTGGTTCAAAACATAGTTGAGAGATTAGATGTTGCCCAAGATGGCTTAGGCATCACCGGCGCCAGCTTTGGTGGATGGACATCCCTGATGGCACCTACACTGCACCCCAAAATTGTGGCTAGCGCGCCTATGTGCCCTTCTGGCGGCAGTGCGCCGATCTATCCTCGTGACAAAAACTATGCCGCAGAAGCGCTCGATTTTGATTGGCACGACGGTGTGGCTACAATGTTCATGGTAGCGGATCGGGATTCCTGGCTTCCGCTATACGGCCAAATCGAACTGTTACGTCGTGCACCGGGCAAGAAACGAATGTTCGTGCTCGAACGCGCCGACCACAATCACTTTGTTGACGACGTCACAAGTGGCCACGAGTGGCTTCGTGAGTTCACGGCAAGCCTTGCCGAAGTTGAGATAGTTGGCGGCGTCGACTGGGCCGGAATCGCGAGGGGTATGCTCCCGGCAAGCGAACTAACAGATGGCGAAAAAGCCAAGCTCTGCTGGCGCGGCCTATGCGTTGCGCACATGGATGCCATCCTACGAAAAAACGCCAAAGCGAAGA
The DNA here is from genome assembly GCF_057220975.1 of Ruegeria sp. HKCCD9138. Taxonomy (NCBI): domain Bacteria; kingdom Pseudomonadati; phylum Pseudomonadota; class Alphaproteobacteria; order Rhodobacterales; family Roseobacteraceae; genus Ruegeria; species Ruegeria sp. HKCCD9138. Next base: position 493,354 of record NZ_JBWVAZ010000002.1, read on the forward strand.
ACATGCTGGAAGACGATGTTCCCGCTCTACTCGCCACTCTCGATATTGATGTCGTAGAAGTTCGAGGTCGATAATGAGCAGTATGACCGCTTTGGCCTTACACTCGTCCGGCTCTCCGATCGCCGGGACCAATGCTGTTGCTTCCAACAAGAAACGAGAGTTCTGACTGATATGGAAAACGTTTGGCCACCGGCACGGCTCGACGCGTCAATCACATTAACGCCCGAAGCAGTCGTCGAGGAATGCTATCGCTTGATTGGGTTTCCCCCAGGTTCGCAGCCCAATTGGGAGGAGTTTAAATCACTGTTTCAGGAGCAGGCGGTGCTTAGTCTGCGGGTCTTCCCGGAGGACGAGTGTGTGACAGTGATGAACCTAGACGAATACACCATTATTCAGATGCGACCAGGCATGAAAGAGGACGGATATTCCGAAACAATTGTATCTGAGGAATGGTTTATTCAAGGCGATTTTGCGCTTTGTAAAGTTCTGTTCGATATGACGTTCGGTGACCAAAAACCCGTAAGATGTTTCGATAGTTTTCATCTTGTTAAGAAAGATGGCCGTTGGTGGATCGTTTCGGTTATCGGTGAGACCCGGGATGTTGAGAACTAAACAATGGTCTGTCTTCGCCACAAGGTCACATGATCGCCACACCCTGTCCGGTCACCATTCTTCAAAAAATGGAGAACAATATGGAAAGCAAAATGCTAATCGATGGTACCTTCGAGGGCGGTAGCGAAGCCGCCGAACGGGTCCTAAATCCACGAACCGGCGAAGTGCTTCTGGAGATGCCTGAAGCGAACTCAGAGCAAATCAATCGGGCTGTGTCCGCAGCAAAGGCGTCGTTCTCTAGCTGGTCGCGCACTTCTCCGGCCGAACGCTCTGCTCTCCTGTTGGCAATCGCCGATGCGGTTGAAGCAAACCTTGAAGAACTTGCGGAGCTTGAGTCGCTGAACTGCGGCAAACCGATCAACGAGACCCGCAACGAAGAAGTGCCCGCAGTTGCTGACTGTTTCCGCTATTTCGCCGGAGCGGTCCGCAACATGCATGGCCCTATCGGCGGCGAGTACTTGGATGGTCACACATCGTTTATTCGGCGAGACCCGATCGGTGTCGTGGCTTCGATCGCACCTTGGAACTATCCCTTAATGATGATGGCTTGGAAATTGGCCCCGGCTCTCGCCGGCGGCAATACGGTGGTAATGAAACCGTCGGAGCAGACACCGGTCACCGCACTCAAGCTGGCCAAGATCATTTCCGACATCATTCCTAATGGGGTATTAAACGTGATCGTCGGTCAGGGCGCTAGCGCCGGTAACACGCTGATCAACCACCCAGATGTAGATATGGTTTCCATCACAGGGGACATCGCAACTGGCAAAAAAGTTCTCAAGGCGGCAGCCGGCACAGTCAAGCGCACGCATCTCGAATTGGGTGGCAAGGCGCCAGTTATTGTCTATGACGATGCCGATCTGGACCGCGTTGTCGAGAGCCTGAAATCGTTTGGTTACTATAATGCCGGTCAGGACTGTACCGCTGCTTGCCGGATTTATGCGGGTTCACAAATCTATGAACGGCTCGTCGCCGAATTGTCCTCGGCGGCATCTTCGATCGTATTCAACAATGCCGACGATACGCTTAATGAAATCCCACCGCTGATCAGTCAGCGTCAGCGAGATCGCGTTGCCGGCTTTGTCCAACGTGCGGCTGAGCACAAACACATGGAAATCACTGCGGGCGGTGCGATGCATGAGGGGAACGGGTTCTACTACCAACCCACCGTGATCGCTGGGGCGATGCAGCAAGACGAGATCGTGCAAAGCGAAGTTTTTGGACCGGTTGTATCCGTAACGCGGTTCACAAACGACGACGATGTTATCAGCTGGGCAAATGACAGCCGATACGGCCTCGCTTCGTCGGTTTGGACAAACGACGTCGGGAAAGCAATGAGCGCTGCTTCGCAGCTGCGCTATGGTTGCACTTGGGTCAATACGCACTTCATGTTGGTTAATGAAATGCCTCATGGAGGACTGAAGCAGTCCGGCTATGGCAAAGACATGTCTATGTATGCACTCGAAGACTACACTGCAGTAAGGCACATAATGATTGCGCACTAGCAGTGACTATTCACAGCGTCGCGGCGCTGTTCGACGGAGTCCCAGACTGTTGTCTGCCCCAATGGCGGCATCCGAGGGCGAATTGACTGGCAAGCCGCTTAGAAATGTCGGTAAACCATATGTGGTCCTTGCTCTACCAATTCTATTGTTCTCTCATATTTAGCGCCGAGCTTCGTGGCCAAATTTTGCGAAGGAATGTTGTCAGAGGCGATGTAGCTTACCAGAGATGGTGATTTGAGGGAGTTACGAGCAAACCCTATAGACTCAGTTGCCGCTTCTTCGGCAAAGCCTTTCCGTTGCTGCCGGTCGTCGATCCAGTAGCCCAATTCCAGTTCTGGCCAATCCAGAGATTTCCAAAGTCCAACACATCCGACAAAAGCTCCAGTCCCGCGTTCTTCGACGGCCCAATATCCAAAGCCGTTGAGTCTCCAATGTCCAACCATCATGGCCATATGCCGCCAAGCGTCGTCAGCGTTGCGCTTCCCGCCAAAATACTGTGCTCTATGCTGATCATTGAAATAGCGCGCATAGGGTGCAATATCTTCTGCTCTCCATTGCCTTAACAAAAGCCGCTCAGTTCGTAATTCTTGCATTTTGCCTTTCCGCATTGTTCTGTTACCCGCCAATTTCGCGGAACATGTCTTCTGACCAATACGAATTCGAACACCCTACGAAGGTCTAGCTCAATAGCGCCGGTCTCAGTGTCGTTTCCTGCTGAAAGGGAATTGCGTTAGCTTGGAAATTTGAAACGACTACGGCTCCGACCATCGCTGTCTTGACCCCACCCCACCAACGGGCTCTAAGAAACGTGATGTTCCGCGCCTTCCTGTTCTGAAGGAATCCAAGCGCTATCTCGGAACCTAACAGGTTGGATGCCCTTGGACGAAGTTGGACAATGTCGTCCCGGACCTTACGAATTTTGACGTCGGGTTGTTGCACGGAGCCAGACAGCACCACAGGTAACCTCATAAGGCCATACAATTGCTTGACTAATTCCAGCAACGCCTTTGGACGTTATCGCACAGCGTTTCAGAACGTTTGACGAACACGCCCTACTAATGCCCTACTAGCGTTATTAGTAAGGCCCTACTAATTTTCCCCATCCCATCGACGGTTCTGGAAGAGGATAGCTGACAGGAATGCCCACCTTGGTGGAGTTGGGGAATAACTTCGCAATCTCTATGAAGAATCGGTGCATCCCGCACTTTGAGATGGAAACGCAGAATTTCATACGAAGTCAGCGCGATGACTGATATGCGGACAAAGCTTCCATTCCGGACAAACGGTTGAATGCCCGCTTTCGAGAGATGTCTATTTCAGGTGGTTGCGACTCTGTTGGTTGGTAACACTAAAAGTGTCTTTTAGGCGAACATAGACATGATCAGCTTAAGCTTGAAGCATAGGACCAGAAACGTTCGACATCTTTGCGACTTCGTTCCATCGACCGGTAGAGGTGGATGGAAATTGGATTCTCTGTCTCATTGTCGCTGACCCGGATGAGACGATCTTCGACCAGTTCCTTTTCGACCGCGGCCATGGGCAACCATGCTATGCCCATTCCCTCTAGGCATGCGGCTTTCAGGGCTTCTCCGACCGAATTTTCGTATAGGAATTCACATCGCGATCGCAGTCCCGCCCGATCGATGATCAGATTGCTCATTTTTCCTAAGAAACTGTCACGGGTGTAGTAGAGCAGAGGAAAGTTTTTGTTCCCATCCAGCGTGAAACGGGCGTCGCCGTCCGCGTCGGCCGCGCTGACCGCGATCATGCGATCTTCGGCAATTTTGATCGATGGGTATCGCGCGTCATCTGCAATCATCGGCACGGTGTGGTGGTGATAGCAGAGCATGAAATCGCTTGAGCCAGAAAGAATGGCCTCTACACAGCCGGAAAAATTCTCGGCCACGACCCGCGACTTGACTGGCCCGATGGATGCGGAAATCTGACTGATCCATTTAGGAAAATAGGAAATGGCAAGCGTATGAAGCGCCACGAACTCGAGCACTTCATCTTCTCTTCGCGCCAGCCCCTTGGCCTCGGCTCGGGCGGTGTTGAGCGTGTTGATCAATTCATGGGCGACCGGGCGGAATGATTCACCTGCCTGTGTCAGTGTGACCGGGTGCACGCTGCGATCAAAAAGGGGCGTGCCCACCCAGTACTCCAAATTCTTAATGCGCCGTGTAAAGGCGGATTGGCTGATGTTTCTTGCATCAGCGGCTTTCGCAAAGACGCCCGCCGAAGAGAGCGCCAAAAAGTCTTCCAACCAATCGATTTCCATAGTGCTCACCTGTTCGTTGCGTGAACTGTAGCCCATCAATTGCCAAATGCATGTTGCAAAATTTGCAATGCGATTGCGTTTGTTGTTGTGGCATTGCACTGGCAACATCGGGAAACCTCCGAATGCATCACGGCACAAGAGCCGTGCAAGAAAGCAGCGCATCACGCTCTGCAAAACACGGAGGAAAAAATGAAAAAGATTATCGGCGGCACAACTGTCACAGCAATGCTAATGTCCAGCAGCGCCGCAGTTGCCGAACAGTGTACCAACGAAACTTGGGACAAAATCAACGAACGCGGCACCATAGTTGTTGGCGTCAAGGCCGATACGCGGCCTTGGGGATTTCGCGATCAGGATGGCAATATCGTCGGGATGGAAGCCGATATGGCGCAACAAGTGGCCGACACGCTTGGGGTCGAACTTGAGCTTGTTGCAGTGGAATCCTCCAACCGCATGCAGTTTCTTGAAGGTGGCCGGATTGATCTGATGATTGCCACCATGTCAGATCGAAAAGACCGTCGCGAAATCGTCGGTGTTGTCGGGCCCAACTATTATTCGTCAGGTACCAATGTGATGACTCCCAAGGCATTAGGAGTTGACGAATGGTCCGACCTTGAGGGCCGTCCCGTCTGTGGCAAGCAAGGCGCGTTTTACAACCAGATCGTTGAAGAGCGTTATGGTGCGCAGGTAACTGCATTTGGCAGCAACGCCGAGGCGCTGCAGGCGCTGCGTGACAAGAAATGCATTGCCTGGGTTTATGACGACAGCTCGATCGCTGCTGATCTGGCATCCGGCCAGTATGACGATTTCGAGATGCCATTGGTGTCCGAGGACAACAACCCCTGGGCGCTGGCCGTACCAGTCGCCGAGAGGAACTGTGTCTTTGGCCGCTTCATGTCAGGTATGCAGTTTAACTGGCACCAATCTGGCGAATTGATCGAACTGGAAGAGAAGTGGGGCATTCAGGCCACCGACTATCTTGCTCAACAGAATGAACGTTTCGCCGACTGGCTGGCTGACTAAGCCCGCCCCCAAGCCCCGCGCCGTTTTCTTCCCGGCGCGGGCACCAATCTCAGGATCACCCATGCTAGATGCTTTCACGGAATTTTTCCGCCAGCTCGCAAATGAATATCCGCGCTGGAACTTCGTTTTTTTCTACCAGCCAGTACAGGCCGGAAAGATATGGACGGGGATTCAATACACCTTGCTACTGTCAGTGGCGTGCCTCTTCTTCAGCGTCATCATCGGCGTGGTCGGCGCGTGGCTACAGGGATCCAAGCTTAAGCCTCTTAGGGCGCTTGTGCAGGGGTATATCCAGCTTTTCCGCAACACTCCGCCCTTTGTCCAGCTGTTGTTCTTCTACTTCGCGCTTGGCCAACTGACGCCCACTTATTCGCCGGATGGCTGGCTGGAGGTGCCGATCATCTCCAATGTCGGGTGGGCGATTATCTCGCTTTCGTTCTTTGCGGGGGCCTTCAATGTCGAAATCTTCCGATCCGGTATCGAGGCTGTTCCGGAATCGACCATCGAGGCGAGCGAGGCTCTGGGTATGACGCGGCTTCAGACCTACATCTATGTGATCCTGCCTCTGGCTTTCCGGGTCAGCCTGCCCGCGCTCAACAACAATCTCGTCAATCTCATCAAGACCACCACTCAAGCCTTCGCCATCGCTGTGCCTGAGCTTTTGTATCAGGCGGTGACGATCTGGAATGACTATCCGTCTGCCCAGTACCCCGCCATGCTGCTGCTCTTTATCGTCTATGTCGGACTCGTCGGCATCATGGTTCTTTGCATGAACCGCTGGGAGCGCCGCCTTGCTATCCCCGGCTATGGCAACTGAGGAGCTTCCAATGACACCTTCCAAAACCATGGCTGTACTCAAACCGATGAACTCGGCTGGCCTTCTATATGAACCGATGACGGCGACGCGGTGGCTAGCTGCCTGTCCGGCATGGCTCCCATTCGGTCTCTTTATCTTCTGCGCCTTATGGCCAACGCTGGCATTGGCGCAGTCCGGAGATGCGGTGCGTCCCTTCAATGCTCTCTGGCGATGGGCGCCCTTCCTGATCACGAACGGATTCTTATTCAATATCCTGATCTCGTTCCTGTGCCTTGCAATTGGAACATTTGTCGGGGTGCTTCTGGGCCTGGGTCAGGTAACCCTATCACGACCGGTTCGGGTGTTTTCCTGGTTCCTGACGCAACTGTTCCGCAATTCACCCTGGCTGGTGCTGCTGTTCATCGTAATGCTGGCCTTTCCCTTTGAAGTCACGATCTTTGGGCAACCCTATTTCGTGCCTGCGTGGATGAAAGCCGTGGTGGGTCTATCGTTGCCCATTATGGCGAATATTTCCGAGATCGTGCGTGGCGCGATCCGGTCCGTGCCGAACACGCAATGGGAAGCTGCCGAGGCGCTAGCCTTTACCCGTAAGCAGACCTTGTGGCGCATCATCCTCCCGCAGTGCTTCAAGCGGATGATCCCGCCCTGGATGAACTGGTATGCGATCCTGACCATGGCCACCCCGCTTGTTTCAATCCTGGGTGTGGAAGAGGTGGTGAACTTAACCCGTCAGGCCATTGTCGCCGAAGAGAACCGCCCGGAACTCCTGATGCCCTTCTACGGATTCGTTCTGCTGCTCTTCTTTGCCTACTGCTATCCGATCGCTCGCCTGACCCTGAAACTTGAACGCAAATTCGCCGTCAAACTCTGAGGAGCCGACCAATGAATACATCAACCAACTGGACCCCCTCGGAGCCAATAGTTTCGATCAAGGGTGTACGTAAGTCCTTCGGCGCATTGGAAGTGCTCAAGGGTGTCGACATGGACATTATGAAGGGCGAGGTGATCTGCATTATCGGCCCGTCTGGTTCGGGAAAGTCGACGCTGATACGCTGCATCAATGCCCTCAACGACATTCAGGAAGGCTCGATTACGGTCGAAGGGCAGGAGGTCCATGACCCGAAGCTCGACAAACTGGAACTGCGAAAGAAGATCGGGATGGTCTTTCAGCAATACAACCTTTTCCCGCACAAGACCGCGCTACAGAATATCATGATGGCTCCGGTTCTGGTGATGAAGCAAAATAAGGTCGAGGTCGAAAAACGGGCGCGGGAACTGCTCAAGAAAGTACGTCTTGAAGGTAAGGAACACTCCTATCCCGGTGAGCTTTCAGGTGGGCAACAACAGCGTGTGGCCATCGCTCGTTCGCTGGCTATGCAACCTGATGTTATGCTGTTTGACGAGGTGACAGCGGCGCTCGACCCCGAAACGGTCAAAGAAGTTCTGCTGACGATCAAGGAACTGGCTGCGGAAGGCATGACCTGCATTCTGGTGACCCACGAAATGGGATTTGCCCGCGAAGTGGCCGACCACATCTATTTCACCGACCGGGGTGTGATCGTGGAACATGGTCCACCAGACACGTTCTTTGACAACGCACAGGATGATCGCACCAGACTGTTCCTCAGCCAGATCTTGTGAGTCGCAAAAATGAGCACTTCGCCTTGCCGAACCGAGCACGATAGCATCGGTGCCTGCGCCATTCCGAAAGGAGCGGCATGGGGATCACAAACACAAAGAGCGGTTGAAAACTTCCCGATCACAGGCATTCCGATCAGCCACTATCCGGAAATCGTCGTGGCTCTGGCGCAGGTCAAAAAGGCCTGCGCCCAGACGAACGCCGAATTGGGTTCTCTGGACGGGAAGAAGGCCACAATGATCGCCTCTATCTGCGATCAGATCATCGTTGGAGAGCACCACGCATCGTTTTGCGTCGATGTCATGCAAGGGGGAGCCGGAACATCCACCAACATGAACGCCAACGAGGTCATCGCTAATCTGGCGATTGCCGAGGCGGGCGGAAATTTCGGCGATTACAGTCGCCTCCACCCCAATGATGACGTCAACCGTTCTCAATCCACAAATGACGTCTATCCAACAGCAATTCGACTGGCGACATTGGCAAAAGCACAGGACCTGATCCAAGCTTTGAGCGAACTGGTCCAGGCCTTCCAGATCAAAGGCGATCAGTTTGTGGACATAAAAAAGGTTGGCCGCACACAGCTCCAAGACGCAGTGCCTATGACCCTGGGTCAAGAATTCTACAGTTTCGCCAATACACTTGCCGAGGATATCGAGCGCATCGCGGATCTGGGCCAGCTGCTAACCGAGGTCAATCTCGGCGGCACAGCTATCGGGACACGCATAAACACGCCAGATGGCTATGGCCCTCTTGTCGTAACAAAGCTATCGGAGATTACGGGAGTGGCCCTGACGCCCGCCAGCGATTTGATCGAGGCCTCTTCCGACCTCGGGGCTTTCGTCATGTTTTCGGGTGCACTGAAACGGGTGGCCATCAAGCTCTCCAAAATCTGCAACGATCTTCGCCTTCTCAGCTCCGGCCCTCGCGCGGGCATAGGTGAAATCATTCTGCCCGCCGCTCAGGCTGGTTCGTCCATCATGCCGGGCAAGGTTAACCCCGTCATTCCAGAGGTGGTCAACCAAATATGTTTCCAGGCAATCGGTAATGATCTGGTAGTGACTATGGCCGCCGAGGCAGGGCAACTTCAGCTCAACGCAATGGAACCGGTGATCTTCTACAAAATCATGGAAACGATGACGACGCTGACTGGTGGGATGAAGGTGTTGAATACGCGTTGCGTTTGCGGGATCAAGGCCGATAAAAGGCGGTGCGCAGAGTTGCTTGACGGAAGTCTCATCCTCGCCACCGCCATGGCCCCATTGGTTGGATATGATGTCGCTTCAAAAGTCTCGAAGCTAGCACTGGCGGAAGGGATCACCCTGCGCGAAGCTTGCGAGAAACAGGGCCTGGACGTCTCGCAGATCGGTTCTTATTCATGAAGAACGGTCGGCTCAAGCTTGGTATCGTTGGAGGGTTGGGCGCGCGTGGCGGCGCTGACATCTTGAACAAACTGGTCGCCGCCACGCCTGTCAAATCGGAAAGCGATCATCGCGAGATACTGTTTGAACAAAAACCACTCACGGAACCTGTTCCTGTATCAAGCCATGACTACACACCTGTGCATCGGAAGTTCTACGTTTTCGATACTCTGGCGCGGATGGATCAGAGCGCGTGTGATGCGGCATTGCTTCCATGCTTCATCACACACACCTTTCTTGATGAACTGGCCGCCGAATTACCCATTGAACTGATCTCGATCGGGGATGCAATCGCGGAGGAGCTAAGGATGCATCACGTCGGGGCTCGACGCATCGGCGTTCTGACAACTCCATTTGTTCGTCGTAGCGGCTTTTTCGAGAAGTTGCTCGGCACAAAGCAAGAGGCCGTTTATCCCTCCGAAGTGTGCGAAAGAGAGATGCTTGAAGCCATTTACGGTGCCGAAGGGTTTAAGGCCGGAGGCAAGCTTCGCGTGATAGCCGAGCGGATTCGATGCGCGCTCAATTCGCTGTTCGAGCAGGGTTGCGACGTGGTTATCCCTGGCCTGACGGAGCTACCGGTTCTGCTAAACGCTTGTGGCGACACGCAAAACATTAGGGTCATGGATGTAAACGACGTTTATGCGCGTTTCGCATTGGACCGCACATCGGGACGTCGACCGCCGACCTACAAGATCGGAGTCGTCGGCGGGGTTGGGCCTGCGGCTACGGTCGACTTCCTTGGAAAAGTTGTTAATGCAACTACTGCCGAACGCGATCAGGACCATATCAAGTTGATCGTCGAGCAAAACCCGCAAATTCCCGACCGAACCGAGAACCTGATCAATAACGGCCCTGATCCAACTGTGGCGCTATACAGTACTTGCAAAAAGCTGCAACTTTCAGGTGCCCAGATCATCGCAATCCCCTGCAACACCGCACACGCGTTTGTCGACCGGATACAACGGCATCTGGATGTGCCAATTGTGAACATTCTCACAGCCACCGCGCGGTACATTGCGTCGCTGGAGCCGAAGGTTCAAAACGTGGCGGTATTGGCAACTAACGGGACAGTCGAAAGCGGTTTATATCAAAATGCTCTACAGGAGCAGGGACTCACTCCTATCGTTCCCTATGAATTTGCACAGGATACACTGATGGACGCAATCTACGGAGAGTCCGGCGTCAAGGCGGGTTTTACGTCAGGGCGTTGTAGCCATCAACTCGCGCATGTCATCGAAGCAGTTCGCAAACAGGGAGCCGAAGCCGCAATCCTTGGCTGTACGGAGCTTCCGCTGATTGAGCGTTTGTCGGAATCTTCGCTGAGGTTGTTCGATCCGACTGAGATCCTAGCTCGGGTCTGTGTAGAGGTCGCAAATTCAGCAATGTATGAAAAATGATGGCTGGTCCCATGAAGCGACGCAACAAAACTCGCAACTAAGACAACCAATTACTCTTGAGGAGTATCGAGTTCTTGTCCGAAACAACCGGACATTGTCCAAACTGCAGCATCAGGTAAATTGGACGAAGTTGGACAAAGTCGCCCCAGACCTTACGAGTTTTGACGTCGATTGGTTGCATGGAGCCGGACCGCGTCGTCGTCGGTCGCATAACTCCCTACGATTGCTTGACTAATTCAGAGCTAAGCTTTGGACGTAGCCGCAGAGTGTTTCCGATTGTTTGACGCACGCACCTTACTAATCCCCTACTAGCGCCCAAATAGGTCCCCTACTAAGAACCAACGGCCGCAGCGAAGATGGAAACTCGCCCTCTGTTGCACTATGGATAATCGGGTTGACCGGAGACGTGCAGCGATCAGTATGCCTCGTGGCCCCACCTTTTGTTGTGGGTAAGGGCTTTGACACCCCTATAAATTGTGGCCGACAACCACTACCTTAAAACTATGAGCAACGAGCAAAACGCAAACCGAAAAATAGTCTTTATCTCGAAAGCGACGCCCGGCGACGATGCGTTTGCACTTTGGCTTGCACCTCGATTGGAAGCGGAGGGTTATGAAGTCTTTGCTGATATCCTAAAACTCAGACCGGGTGATGGGTGGCGACTAAAGATTACCAAAACGCTTCAAGACGAAGCCGCGAAAATGGTGCTGTGCTGTAGCGACGCAACCCTTAACCGAGAAGGCGTCATTGAGGAAATTGAGATCGCCAAAGACTTGTCAAAGAATTTATCCGACCCCAATTTCATCATTCCGTTGAAAATGGAACGCTACAAAAAGCTATTTGGAATTGGCGGGCTTCAATACATAGACTTCGAACGAAGTTGGGCGGAGGGGCTTACGCAACTTCTCGCCTTTCTTGAAGAGGAAGACATCCCCAAGCTCCGTACTCCTAATGTAAAGCAGAACTGGGCTAAGTATCAGCGCAGGAAGAGTGTGTCTCTCCAAGCTCGCCCTGAAAACCTCACATCGAACTGGCTACGGGTACTGAGCGCCCCTGACAGTGTTAACTTTGTCGCTCCCGTCGGCAGCATCGGAAAGAAAACTAAGGAGGGTATTTGTAACAACTCCGATTTTCCCGTTGTTCCATTTGGAGAAGGCTATCTGACCTTTGCGGGTCCGTTTGATTTTGAACAGTCCTTCCCGGGCATAGGATCGTTTGACATAGTTGGATCAGTGGGTTTTTCGGATTTTCGTGATGAGGGTTGGCCTGAACAAGGAGTCGAACCTAACGAAGCGAAGAAGACTCTTATGAACTTATTCCGTCAAGCTTGGGAACTCCACCTTCGGAGACAGCGATTCACAGAAGCTGGTTTTGCAAATGGTGTTGCTTTCATTGTTGGCGATGAAAGAGCTCGAATCTCACAGCGCATTTCTTGGGGGCGGCAAGGAAATCGCCGAAATTCAATGTTGCGAAACATCGCGCGCAAAAAGGTATGGGAGTACGGCGTTAGTGCCCAGCCAAGTTTCTTCCCATTCCCGCATTTCCGTCTAAAAGCACGGGTGTTGTTTTCGGAAGCGAACGGGAAGGAGAAGGTTGCGTCGATTGAGGACGCCAAGGTTCAGCATCGCCTTCGCCGTTCAATTTGTAGTACATGGCGAAACAAAGCTTGGCATGGACGAATGATGGCCTTCATGGAGTTGTTGGCCGGAGAAAGCCCATATGTGTCCCTCCCGGTTGGTGTAGGGCAGTTTATTGTGCTTGATGCAATGCCAATCCAAGCCACCTCTCCAGTTTCGGCGCGTCAAAGAAACAAGCTTGGTGAGGATGGCGAAGAGAATGATCTTTCGACGGTCGACGGCTTTTTTGCGGAGGATGACGCGTGATCGATTTTCCTGAAACATCACTTCAAGTTATTCATATCGATGAACCGGAGTTGGAATTCGGCTTGGGGCAGGTCTTAGATCACCCCAAAGATGGTCTATTCCTCTACGGCCCTGAGGGGAAGCTGTCGCGAAAGGAGGTGAAGCTTGGGGTTATCGGTACCTCTAACGGCATCTCCGACTTTAAAGATTGGTTATCCCGATTGCTGAGGGGCGTGGCCGTTCCAGCGCGAACAGAACGTGATAAGGACGTTCGGCTTCACTTGTCCGATTTTCCTGGTCTTGCTGAAGCGCTCAGTATCAAAGTCGATGTTGATGCGCTGACCGAGTACACGCTTACACTTGATGAAATTGACGAAGCATCTTCAATTGAAAACGGTCATGAAGCCGTTGCGAAGACCGCAGATTTGTTTGTTGACATTATTGTTCGGCACCAGCGCGAGGAGGAGGAAACCGTCGATGTCTGGCTCTTGGTGCTTCCGGAGATTGTACACGAACGATGTAGGCCCGAGGCAATAAAACGTCGAGCATCGGTAAGTTTGGTGCCTGGTGAGTTCAGCAAACGTCAAAAGAAACGCGAGGATCTGCCATTATTTGCCGGAGATCCCACAATGACGGGTGAGGATATCTTTGATGATATTCCCGACTTCCATCGTCAAATCAAAGCAAAACTCCTAACTATCGGAGAGGTTTGCCAGCTAGTACGAGAAACGACGTTGACACCTAGCAAATTCCTCAATCGTGCCGGTAACCCCATCCGCGGCGTCCAAGACGCTGCAACGATTTCGTGGAACTTGGCGACGGCAATTTATTACAAGAGTCAAGCTTCGCCTCCTTGGAAAATCGCAGGTATGAGGGAGGGAGTCTGCTACATTGGGCTGGTTTTCAAGCTGTTGCCGAACCATCGGGACAATCACGCATGTTGTGCTGCTCAGATGTTCCTAAGTGAAGGGGATGGCGTGGTGTTTCGTGGGGCAAATGGACCTTGGATGACCGAAAATAAGGAGTTTCATCTTTCACAGGACGCAGCAAAAGGTCTGATCAACTCAGTTCTTGCAACCTATCGAGACAAGTTCGGCTCAAACCCAAGAGAGCTGTTCATTCACGGGAAGACCAAATTTAGCGCGGAGGAGTGGGAAGCGTTCTCCGAGGCGGCACCTGATGGGACAAACATTGTCACTGTTCGAATTCGACCGACACATGGAGAGGTAAAGCTCTTTCGGGAAGGCGACTATCCTTGCATTCGAGGGACTGCGATAGTCCTAGGGGAAAGCGACGCCTTCCTTTGGACTTCGGGATACGTTCCGCGCATCGATACATATATGGGACCAGAGACACCCAATCCGATTTCGGTAACGGTATTGAGGTCGACGGATGATCCACCAAGAATTGAAACAGTTCTTCAAGACATCATGAATCTGACTAAGATCAACTACAACGCCGCAAACTACAACGATGGTCTACCCGTCACGATCCGTTTCGCAGATAAGGTCGGTGATGTCTTAGTGATGGGAAGCGCTCAAGACGCCGAGAGGCAGCCCTTCAAGTTCTATATCTGAGCAACCAAGGGTTTCGGAATGAGTTCGAATCTGTGAAGGATAAACCGAGCCTGCCCGAATCGACCACAAGATGGGAGATTGATCAAAGTTGGCTTCCGTTCTGGAATTAAGATATAAGTAATTGTAAAGAAGTCATATTTTTGATGCTCAGCATCTAGGATTGGGAAAAAGTAGCACATACTATCCCCTCATAGCGACATGGAGGTCGATTTTGGCAGTGGAGCAGAAGACCGTCAGTTTGCGCGTTTCCACGCGCGGCGAACTGGCTGAATTCCTAGAGCGCGAAGGTAAGGACTGCGCTTATTCAAATAAAGTTATATCCGGAATTATTGGAAAGCTCTGGAATTACAAAGAAGAAGGTGTCGAGCTCAGCCCTTCGATCATATTTGCTGACGATATTGTTGCGTTTTCCCAAAAGCTTCCAGGCTTTTCGCGTTTAGTGATTGGCGACTGCGCTTCTAGTGAAGAAGCCGCGAAGAGGATTCTAAAGGACTGTGCGCCGTTAACAGGAGAAAGCAGTCTAATCTTCGTTGAGCGCTGCGGCCAAGGTGAAAAACTCGACTACGGTGTTTTCTCCTTTTTACGCTCTCCAACGGCAATAGGGATTGAGGAAGCCCTCACTCTAGATGAAACTCAGTTTGCAGCTTTAATCAAGAAATCATCCCCGACGACCCTTAAGGTGCTGGGCTCTAAAGGTAATTCGGTCTCCATATTAATGTCGACTGTGCGGGAAGACGACGACTCGGATGCAGAAATCTCCAAATTCATTGATGACGTAATTTCTGAGATCGATGCTGATACAGATGGATTCAAGAAGTACCTAACTAGGTTGCTGATAAGAGAGTTAACGGAGTGTCACGGAACGATCTTATTGTGCGCTTCAGATGATGTTCATGAAAAATCGGTCTGTATTGAGGACTGTATTTCACTGGACGAAAAAATTGATTTGTACAGCCTTTTTGAGGCTTTCTGCAAATCCAATGATGCAGAATCGCTTCTCGAGCTTCAACGGGCTGAAGACCTATTAAAGGGATTTCTGTCTTGCGATGGAATGATCACATTTTCCCCTGAAGGCAAAATAAATTCGTACAGGGTGTTCTATGAAGCGGCGGAGAATGGGGAAGCACAGCAAGTAGTCGGAGGTGCGCGGAGGCGGGCATTTGCTGGCGTGACCTCGCTACAATCTAATGAACTAAAGTCAGCGCTTTTTAGATCTCAAGACGGCACGACAGAGTACAAGGAGGTTTCCAATGAGCCAGTCTAATGTTGTCCCATGGCAACCGGTTGAAAACCTCGTTTCGTTGGACAAGGTGCTCGAGCCCAGCGTGATTATTGGGAAGGCAATAAACCTTCGTCCAAAAGAGCAAAAGCAGATCATCTCCAACTTCGAACTTGAGAATTACGAGATGGCCAGCAGCTACGTCTGGACGAAATCAATGGCCTTGTTGAAAATGAACTTGGCCTCAATGGGAATGGACTTCATCGGCGAGCTTCTGCAAAGGCCCGATATCGATGCTGACTCTGATCCGTCTCAAGCTGTCTCGGATTTCGAAGCTATTGATCTCGCATTTGAACTTGGAGCCATAAACAAGACACAGCGAATGCGGCTTCTTGTTTCTGCCGACGTTGTTAGTCACTTTGCCCGTTCGTTCGATGCAAACGATGATGGCGCTGACATGTTGCAGGAAGAGGCCCTCGGTTGCATTAAAGTTTGTGTGCAATCGGTCTTGGGCCTCGAAAAAGTGGAGGCTGCCCAAAGCTTCATCGATTTCCGAGAAAAACTTAGCTCAACAACTCTAAGCAGTGACGCTCCTGAAGTACTTCAGTTGCTATCATCACCCTACTTTTTCAAAAAAACTTGCGTCAGTATTCTTTTGAATATTCTAAAATCTGCGAAGGGCGCAGCTCTCGAAAACGGCAGTAGAAACACCGCATCTATAGTGCCACTAGTTTGGCCTGAACTAAAAGGTCCCGAAAAGTGGCAAGTGGGGCAAGCCTATTCGGAGCTTTTTAACGACGGCAAGAGTGCTGCGATAAAGACACTTCATAGTGTTCTGGTCGCAACAAGTGGGTTTGACTATGTCCCCGAAAGCCTCCGCTCAAACAGCTTCACTAAGGCCGCGCATGCGGTTCTTACAGCTCATCAAGGTATGAATAACTTTTACAACGAACCCAAACCCATGAGGGAGTTGGCCGCGATGGGTTCTTCGATCCCCGGGCCAGCCTTTGCCAGTGTTATGACTGCCGTTCTGGTCGTTAAGTTGGGTAACCGGTATGGGGTCTCTTGGGACGCCCAGCAATATGCCGACCAGATTCTCGAAACCATGACTTCCGATAGATGGGCCTATTATTTGACGCAACAATTGCCTCAAGACTCGGTTATCCTTTCGAAGCTCACTAACCCGGATTGCGCCAAGCGCTGGATTAGTACACTTGGAGCTTCTGAAATCGAAGCGCCAGTTACGAGCAGCAAACCGCTGGGTGCGTTGTTGGCCGCTTCGGTAACCGGCGATACGGCAAAGGCATCTGTTATCACAACAAATGCCACGTCACTCCTGAGACAGTGAATAATGTGCCAGTTGGAATGCCTAACCGCACCGTAGAGATATCCGTGGGTTAATTTGCCAGAAGTCGTTAGGTTCCTAATGCTTGTGATTAGCCGGAAGAATTTGGGCAACTCAGAGACAGCTAATGCTCATCAAATTAAAAGACTATGAAAGAATTTTTCAGATCATTTCGGCGGTAGTCGAAAGCGAAGAGGGCAATCCTGCGCATGCCTGCATTCACTACAGCCTTTTTGGCGCAAACATTTTGGTTGATCACTTCAGAATAGACGCGAAGGTTCGTTGTGGCTTGGCTACCTATCACTTAGGCGATGACCATCAGGTTCTTTGTTTTGGCGAGGAAACCCCTTTGGGCGTCACGAGCACAAACGAAGGATTTCATTGCTGGGTCGAGGCTGACGGGTGGTTCCTTGATTTCATGGCCCCGAGGTTCGGAGCACTTAAGAAAACAGAATTCACGGTCCGTCCAAGGATGTTCCAAAAGCGAGTGGGAGACATGGCGGAACACCCGAACGATATGACCCATGCGGGTGATTTTTTTCTCAAGCATAGTCCGGAACTGTCAGAAGAAGTATTGATGCCAATCGTCGAACATCTTGGCATTCAAGATTTGGCAAAGCTGTGTTCTCAGTGGTTTAAGAAGACGCCAAGAAAAATACAAATGTCTGCAGCTACCGTGGATCAAAACGGAAAAATGCGCCCGATCAAACTCAAAGCAGTTTCACTTAGGTCGAACTGGTGAGGCATTGTAAGGTTGTAGCGCAAGCATGAAACTACAACGCGTACTTGAGAAGATTTCTGACCTATCTGATTGCGGTATGGTTCCCCGAGGGATCATCGAGGAAGGGAGGATATTTGCCTTTGGTGTTTTCGAAAATGAAGATCACCTACATAGTCGCGTTACCGAAGTGATTGAAGGTCTAAGGGACCATGTTGGCCAACCATTTGAACTACATCCTTGGGCTTTCGTTTATGAGATTTCGACCTTTAAACAAGACGGTAACAAAACACCAATTCCGGTTGTAGGGTTGGTCTTTCCGCAAGCCAGTGACTCGGCTGTGGTCAAAGATTATCTGGTCACACCGAAGGGTCTGCGTCTTACAAACCAGTTTGTTTTTCACCACACTGCGAATGGCACAACCGTGACGGTTCCAAATGGAGATGGAGATAGCGAGGATCGTGCTGCTGGTTCGCTGTATCCGCCCGCAATTGCAATGCTCAACACTCGGGGATGCAGCATTGACCTAAAGCGAGCACCTACCATTGCGAATGCGAAGCGTGCACGCAAAGGAAAGAACGTCATACCTGGGCACTATGATGTGGATGCCCACGAGTATTTCACAGCCCTCGGATCCGCCACGAATGCATCCAACAAAGGTGGAACTCATGCGAGCCCCATCCCGCATTTACGCCGAGCCCATGAACGGGTTCTTGCAAACGGCAAACGTATCTGGATTCCGTCAGCCTTGGTCAACGTGCGAAATGAAGGAGATGTTGCCTTTGTCGAGCGCAGGAAATCTTACAAGCGCAGTTCTTAGGGGCGATAAGCGGTGGACATTGGCTCTGCCTTCAATTCTGGTTATCGCCACAGACTTGGATTACCTTTCATTGTACCAGACGCAGCACTACGAGACCGCATAAGCCGATGAAAAGTCGAGCTTTTTCTCTGGATGTGCTTATAATGACTTGTGGCCAAAAGGAGGGTCACAATGCCAAGTTTACGTCTTACGCGCCGCGCGGTCGATGAAGTCCCACATCCCGAAAGTGGTCAGGTTTTCTACCGTGATACCATGTTGTCCGGTTTTGGGTTGCGAGTCGGAGCCAACTCCAAGGTGTTCTTTGCAGAAGGTCAGGTTAATCGGCGAACGCGGAGGGTAACTATTGGTCGGGCCGACGTGTTCGCTCCGGAGATCGCCCGCAAGAAGGCGTTGGTCATTCTGGGTGAAATGGCCGAAGGACGTGATCCCAATGCCGAGAAACGTAAGGAGCAGCAGGAGCGGGTAACCTTGGAGTTGGCGACGGAACGGTTCTTTGAGACGCGCAACACGTTGTCGCCCAACACGGTCGAACACTACCGTCGGACAGTACGACTGTACCTTAAAGCGTGGCGCAAACTGGAGATGAGGGAAATTACCCGTCAAATGGTGCTTAAGAAGCATCAGGATATCGGCAAGAAACATGGAAAAACCACCGCCAACAATGTGATGCGGCACTTTCGCTCGCTCTACAATTTCACGTCTGCGACGCAGGACGACTACCCACCTAATCCGGTGCAAGTCCTGACCCAAGCACGCGCATGGTTTAAGGATCAGCGCCGTCAGACAGTCGTAACTTCGACCGATTTACCCGCATGGTGGAAAGCCGTGATGGCGGAACCGGAGTACTCGCGGGACTTCCTGCTAACAACCCTGTTCACAGGCATGCGCCGCAGCGAAGTGTTGAAGCTGCGCTGGGAGAACGTGGACCTCTCGGCCAAGACGCTTCACCTGCCATCGACTAAGAACGGCGACCCGTTGACCCTCCCTCTGTCGGAGTTTCTGGCCGAACTGCTGGCCCAACGGCGCGAGGCGAACCAAGGCTCCCCTTGGGTGTTCCCCGGACCGGGCCGGACTGGCCATCTTGTCGAAACCAAGAAGTTCCTCCAGCGCGTCACCGCAGGGTCTGGCGTCAGTTTCACCCTGCACGACCTGCGACGCACCTTCATCACCATCGCTGAGAGCCTCGACGTGCCTTACTACGCGCTCAAACGCCTGCTGAACCATCGCGCCAATGGCGATGTGACCGGCGGATACATCGTAGTGAATGCCGAACGCCTGCGGGAACCGGTCGAACTGGTGGCCAAGCGCATCCTGGAATTGAAGGAGCTACGCGACTGACTGTCGGGTGACCCCACCCCATCGACGGCATTGGGCCAGCGTCAACAATACTGGCCACCGGTTCAGATCGATTCCACGGCCAAACTTTGTTTCTCAGGGAATACGGACGATTAAGTGTTTAACGAGTGATCTTATGGTTGCCCCTTCGCGCGGGCGCGTGTTGGACATGCTTGGACAGCGCTGGAATCACAACAAACTTTTCTTGACGTGAAACTGTTCCCCGGTGCATGCAAGGGCCAACCGAAGCGGTGTGGCAATCGTGGGGCGGTGAAAGTCCGCAAACCGGGGTGGGGACTTGCACATCAGGTGCACGCGACCGGTCAAACGGACCCCACAAGCAGGTAGTCCTGCCTCAAGCCCAAGGCCGATATAGGAGAAACGAGCGCAACTGGCGCCGCTGTCTCTGGCTTTCTCATATCAATCTTTAATCATGAGAAAGGCTAACCCATGCCTTGTCACGAAATCCTGCGCGCTGAATCTGCGCGTTCCGATGCCGCCGGTACGGCCAGACGTTCCCGTAATTTGATGGACCTGTTGACCACCAAGGAGGTTGCCACCCTCACCGGTTTCAGCACCTCGTACTTCGAGAAAGGCCGCGTCTACGGCTACGGTCCAAATTTCCTACGTATACGCGGAAAGATTCTGTACCGCCTCTCCGAAATTGATCGCTGGCTGACAGCACATGAATGCGAACCGCAGGGAGGAGCAAATGACCATTAAGCTGCTTCCCGATCCCAAGAAAGCCATCAAGACCCTTCTGTGGCTCAGCTCTGGTGAACCGCTCTATTTGGAGCAGATGAGTAGCCAAGGAAATGCCAACCCAAAGCACAAGCTTTACCCTGCCAATGAAGCAACAGCGGCTGTTCGTTTTGTCGGAGGCAACAACAACGAAACTTACCAGCGTAATATATATTTCGTGCCAAACGCCGAGTTCCTGGAGGGAAAACGGAACAAGGCCAATCTAAGCGCCGTCCGCTTCCTGCACGTCGATCTCGACAACAAAGATTATCCTGGAGATGAACGACAACAAGAAGAACGGATCATTGCCTTACTGTTCGAAGAAGATACCCGCCCTAAGGGCGTCCCGCACCCAACGGCAGTTTGGTTTACCGGAGGTGGTTTCCAGGCAGTATGGCGGCTCAAAGAGCCTATCAGCGTGGAAGAGGCAGAGGAACTGAACCACGCGCTATTGTCGGCAATGCAAGGCGGCCTAGGCACACATGATGCAAGCCGACTCTTGCGTGTCCCGTGGACGATGAACTGGCTCAATGACAAGAAACGCGCCGATGGGCGTGAACCCAAACTGGCGCACCCCATATACCCGGGAAAACTGAATGCTCCACCGGTTTCGTATACGGTCGAAGATTTCAAGATGAACCGCGCCAAGTCTGAGTCGAATTTGCCAACACCCAGAACAACAACCACGTTTGAATTCGAGGCAATACCGTTGCCGGACGACTTGGACACTATCATCCCTCTCGATGAGAAATGGGTAAAAGTGATCATGTTTGGTGAGAATCCACCGGATAAGACCTATGGGTCTCGGTCAGAGTTGGTCTTCGCTGCAACGCTTTGGATGCTCGGCAAAGGAATGGAACCGGGCCACGTGCTGTCCATAATCACTGATCCTGAAATCGGCATAAGCGCCCATGTACTCGAGAATCCTAATCCTTTGAAATATGGGCGTCGGCAGATCGAACGCGCCTATGCGCTGCTGGAAATGCAACAAGGCGGTTGGCCCATTGTGGATGACGACGGCAAGCCGGTCGCACGCCTTCCTGAGAACATCCGCTATGCATTTTCCCTGTTGGGCATTTACGCGCAGCGCAATTTGTTCACCCAAACAAACGAAGTGTCAGGATATCAACTCGAAGAGCGTGATCTGAACGAGATCGGCGACATCTTGTGGAGTGTGTTCAGTCGTGAGCTTCGGTTCAGTGCCAGCCCCGACGTGATCAAACGTGAGCTGACTGCGGTCGCGCACGAGAATACCTACCACCCGGTTGTCGACTATCTCGACGGGTTGGCATGGGATGGTGTTCCACGGATTGACCGATGGCTGTCCAGGTATTGCGGCGCGGACGATACCGAGTTGATCGGGGAGTTTGGCAGCAAGTTTCTAGTCGCCGCTGTGCGCCGCATCAAGCAACCCGGCGTCAAATTTGACACGATGCTGGTGCTTGAAGGGGCGCAGGGTGCGGGAAAATCGCGGCTGGCAGCCATGCTGGCAGTCCGGGACGAATGGTTCTGTGGCAGCCTCGATTTGAAGAGCGACGACAAATCCAAAGCGGAGTTGTTATCCCGAGCGTGGATTGTCGAGTGTCAGGAACTGGACGGCCTAAACAAAACGGCCAGCCAGAGCCTAAAGAAATTCCTTAGCACCGCCGTCGATATATTCCGTCCTGCATATGGGCGCACAGTCCTTTCCTACAAACGACACTGCGTCATCCTGGGCACGACCAATGAAGGCACCTATCTGAGCGACCTGACCGGCAATCGAAGGATGTGGCCAGTTGCGGTCGGCGAAATTGATCTGAACAGCCTTTCAGCCGATCTCGATCAGCTTTGGGCGGAGGCGGTCGAACGGGAACGCAATAGCGGGTCTATCGTTCTTTCCAAGCATTTGTGGGATGAAGCAAAACGCGTGCAGGGAATCCGTATGATCGAAGACAATTTCGCGGAAGTCCTGACCGACAACTTTGCAGAACGCACCGGAAAGGTCTCTATGGACAGTATCAAGTTGCTGCTGAATTTGGACGCTCTCCGCATGTCCACAATTAATTCCCGCCGTATCAAGGCTGCCATGATGGACCTTGGCTGGGAGTATCGAACTTACCGCCTGCACGATCTTTCTGGTGGCGACAAACGACCCAGAAAGGGGTTTGCTCGGGGCAGCGATGCGGAACGAGATCAGGAGATATTCGCGGTTCAGAAACAGGGAAGCGGTGTTGTGCTCGATACCCGGTTCGCTCCAGTAGAGGCACCGTTTTAAAATCAATGGCACGGGTAGCGTTACCTGTTACCCGTGCCCGAACCACCAACCTTTTGGCTACTGCCACCCGGTAGCATTCCACCCCCTTGTTTAGTTTGTAGCTTTTCGACTTAAGTTACAGTTACGGGTTACGTCCACACCCTTTTGGCGGTGGTATTGTTCGCTGCGCTGGGCCTTTGTTGGGCGTGGGGCGGTTTGAGTGGCCCACCAAGCACTGCGCGGCGCCTAGCCGGACGCCTGAGGACGCGTGGCGATGCTATTTGGGTTTACCCTTGTACATCCAAGGTCAGCGTTCGCCAGCTACCGCTTTCGGGAAAGTATCGGATCGTACCGGTGAAACTGCCTCGCAGCATCGCACCAAACCCGTTCTGGGCGTCGAATTTTCCGACCACTTGGTAGACGCAATCACCAATGTGTCGCGTCCCCGTTTCATATCTGCCCGGGAACTCCGCAGTCGATGGCGCTCGCAGCGACCGCCGCACATCGTCCTGGATCAACACATAGGCCAATGAGGTCTTTTGGTCTGTGCATGCTGCAAGCCGCAGCGTTGCTGCCTTCGCGGCGCGGCGCGCTGCCTCAGCTTCGTGAGCGTCGGGATCGAGTTCAAGCAGTTCGGCAAACCAGCGATCTTCGTCGATGTCGCGCAGTTCAACGAGATATGCAGCTGGATCAGTTCCGCGGAGTTCTGCCCAACGGGTCTCGCGTTGTTCCTCGAACATGACTGCGCCTTGCAGGGAGAAGAACCCTGAGACGATCAGAAACAATAAGGCTTTGCCGCGATGCCGAAAGTGCGGAAGGCCTTTGCCGGTGATCAGAGTAAATGCAAACACGCAAAACAACAGCGTGGCCACAAATGTCTGGGTGCTCACATAGCTCTGCTGAAGTAGGTACAAGGCAAAGCCAAAGACGGTGAGTTCCAAAATTGCGATTTGGGAACGCACAAATGCTCCGGCGACGGTTGTTTGCTGCTTCTTCAGTTTACTTCTGCTCATAACGGCTCCTCTACTAACGAAATCGGCTACCAGAGTTACCTCTGGCAGCCGGGGAGTTAGTAAGCCGCCCGTAGACAACCGCGCTGGCCTTTAGGCCGAAGCCCTGGACATACGCCAGTGCCTCCCCGACCATAAGGTTCGAGGAGGTGCATTACGGTCTGCACCGACCGCTACGGGAGGGGTTACTACGCCCCGAGATCGGCTCTATCTGCCAATCCTGAGCGCAGCCTAGCTCGTAGGTCTGAAAATCGAAAGCACAAACGTCACTTTGGGGGTTTCCCGAAGGCGTTGATTCCAGTGTTAAAATCGGAGTTCCATGGGAGAAGGGTGGTGCCGCTGATAGGACTCGAACCTACGACCCCATCATTACGAATGACGTGCTCTACCAGCTGAGCTACAGCGGCATCCTTCTTTTTCCGCGGCCCTACTATGGCCCTACTAGTTACTGCGCGCCTTCTCTAACCTACTGGTCTCGAACGTCAATTGCGGACCGACCCGCTACTTACGAAGGACCTGCTCTACCAGCTGAGCTATTGAGGCGGGCCAACCGAGCATTTAGACGCTCGTCGCCGGTCGTGCAAGTCAGTTTCAGAGCGGGATCCATCAAGCTACTATGAATGCCGACCTATGAAGTGTGTTCACTTTCGCTGGGTCCGACGCTCACTGCGTCGGCTACAAAGATCCAACCGCTCCGTTTTCAGCTCAATGATCAGAGTGTGGCGCGAAGGTTGCGCGTCACATCTAGGGTGAGGATCACTTTCGCACGGACTTTGTTTTTATGGATATTCACGAGTCAGCACGGGATGGGGGGTTGACCCTAACGGCGTTTAAGAGAATGAAACGGGTCAGACTTCCCACACGATGCACGGAATACACCGATTGTCGCACATCACCATCATAACCGTTTGTTTCAACAGCGGTAAGATCCTGCCGGAAATGCTGAAGTCGATTCCCGAGGGTGTGCGCGTCATTCTGGTGGATAACGCGTCGGATGATGTGGAAACCATTCAGGAACTGGCCGACGCGCGTGGCGCCACCCTGATCAGAAGTTCCGAGAACGCCGGTTTTGGCCGAGCCTGCAACCTTGGCGCGGCCGAGGCAACGACGGATTTGCTTTTGTTTCTGAATCCGGATTCGTGCCTTCTGCCGGGTGCCTTGGAAGCCTTGCAAAATGGTGCGGATCGCCATCCCGCCGCTTCGGCGTTCAATCCGGCTATTCTGAAAGGACACGGAAAGCCGTTGTTCAGGCGATCCAGCGTCATTCTTCCACGCAGTGAGACTTTGCGCCAGAAGCATGCGGATTCTGATCTGGAACTGCCGGTTCTCGTGGGGTCCGCATTGCTGGTTCGCCGAGCGGCTTTCGAAGAAGTGGGTGGCTTTGATCCCGAGATTTTCATGTACCACGAGGATGATGATCTGAGTCTCCGCCTCAAGGCCGTTTGCGGTCCTTTATTCTATATTCATGATGCTCAGGTGCGTCATGCCGGAGGTCATTCCTCCCCGCGCAATGCAGCCATTGCGGGCCTGAAAGCGTGGCATATGGGGCAATCGAGAATATACGTGGCCCGCAGACACAACGTTCCCTTTGCCTTTGGTCGGGCAATGGCAACGGCACTTGTGCAGATGCTGTCGCCGGTGTTGCTGTTTTCGTCAAGAAAACGGGCCAAGCAGTGGTCTTTTCTGCGTGGTGTCTGGCAAAGCCGGAATATTCACCCGGTGCCGTTCCGGCCGTAACAGGCTATGCCGTCCGGTTCTGTCGCTTCGTTTGCCAGCACGCAGGATCGCCTGCAGTGGCAGAAGAGATCATTCGGGGCTGATCTTGGTAGAACCCCGAACAGGCAGTTTGCATCCGGATTGGATACGTAGATGGGGTTTAGGTGCCCCCCCAAGCCGGGCACCTAAAGAATATCCAAAACCCGCCCGGCAATGAACGCAACTGAGGTCAGTTGGACGCGATTAGGTTGGCCAGATACCGGCCATAGGCGTTCTTCTTGAACAACTCAGCGCGCTTGGCGATGTCATCGCCATTGATCCAACCCTGAAAATACGCGATCTCCTCAAGGCAACCGGTTTGCAGACCCTGACGCTGTTCCAGCGTTCGGACAAAGTTGCTGGCGTCCAGCAAGCTGGCATGAGTACCGGTATCCAGCCAGGCGTAGCCACGGCCCATCCGTTTGACCGTCAGCTTTCCGGCTTTCAGATACATTTCAAGCAAGGTCGTGATCTCAAGCTCGCCCCGTTCGGATGGCTGAACCTCACGCGCCAGCCTTGGTGCATTGCCGTCCAGGAAATACAAACCCGTCACCGCATAGTTCGATGGCGGAACCTCGGGCTTTTCGATGATTTCAACCGCGCTGCCATTTTCGTCAAAACTGACGACACCGTAACGCTCGGGATCGGTCACGTGGTAGCCAAAAACGGTGCCGCCATCCCGCTGATGATCAGCCGCTGCAAGTATTTCCGGCAGGCCAACGCCGAAGAAGACGTTATCCCCCAGAACCAAGGCCGAAGGCGCGCCGTCCAGAAAGTCTTCGGCAAGCAAATAGGCCTGCGCAAGACCATCCGGAGAGGGCTGGACAATGTAGGTCAGAGAGATGCCCCATTGACTGCCATCCCCCAGGGTTCGCTTGAACTGTTCCTGGTCCTGCGGCGTGGTAATCACGGCAATTTCGCGAATACCTGCCAGCATCAGTACCGACATCGGGTAATAGATCATCGGTTTGTCATAAAGCGGCAGAAGCTGCTTTGAGATGCCCATTGTAATTGGATACAACCGCGTGCCGGAACCGCCGGCCAGAATGATGCCTTTGCGATCTGTGACATTGCGCTCTTTGGGGCTGGTTGGGTGGGTCTGGAAAGTGCTCATGAAAATTCACCATTCTGCCGCAGTTGATTAATGATAACTTGTGTAGCATCGCGCCAGTCCGGTTGCGCCACGCCAAAAACGGCTTCGGTCGCGCTGCAATCCAAGCGCGAGTTTAAGGGCCTGGTTGCCGGAGTCGGATAGTCCGAGGTCGGGATTCCTGTGACATCTACTTTTCGGTCGGCGACCTCAAAAATCGTGCTGGCAAAGTCCTTCCAGCTCACGTCCGGCGAACCGGAAAAATGATAGGTTCCGGATTTTCCCGCATCCTCACGGATTTGATCCGCAATCGTCAGGCAGGCCTCGGCAATGGCACGCGCCGGAGTGGGTCCCCCAATCTGATCATCCACGATCGACAGCGCGTCGCGCGTCTCTGACAACCGCAGCATCGTTTTCAGAAAATTGCTGCCATGCCCCGAAAATACCCAGGAGGTACGCAAAATGACATGTGTGGCGCCCGAAGCACCGATACCGCGCTCTCCAGCCAGCTTGGACCGGCCATATGTGTTTTGCGGGTCCACCGGGTCAGCCGGCGATCTTGGCGTCGCGCCCTTTCCGTCAAAGACATAGTCGGTGGAAATATGTACCAGCGGGCATCGCGACTCTGCCGCTGCACGGGCCATCGCAGCAGGGGCTTCGCCATTAATGACGTGGGCGAGCTCCGATTCCTCTTCGGCCTTGTCCACCGCAGTGTAAGCCGCGGCGTTGATCACGGCGCGCGGCGCGTGTTGGCGGATGGCGCGGGCACAGGCTTCCGGATCGGAAAGGTCTGCCTCGGATCTGGACAGGAATACAGCGTCAGGGGCCAGCCCGGCCAGTTCATGTGCAACTTGCCCGGTTTTGCCGAATATGAGTATCGCAGCAGCCATCAGCCGCGCCCCAAACGGGTGCCGACACCTTCGCGGTCCAACAGCGGGCGCCACCAATCCTCGTTGTTCAGATACCAGTCGATCGTGCGTTCAAGACCTTCCTCGACAGTAACCGACGGGCGCCAGCCCAGTTCGGTTCGAATGCGATCAGGGTCAATCGCATAACGGGCATCGTGACCCGGACGGTCGGTGACAAAGGTGATCAGTTTCTCATAGGGCTTCGAACCCGGGCGCTTTTGATCCAGCAGTCGGCAGATCGTTTCAATCAACTCGATATTGGTTCGTTCGTTTTCGCCGCCGATGTTATAGCTGCGACCAATCTGACCGTTTTCCAGAACACACAAAAGCGCGTCTGCATGGTCTTCGACATAGAGCCAGTCCCGAACGTTCAGCCCCTGCCCGTAGACCGGAATCTCTTTTCCCGAGATTGCGTTGAGGATCACTTTCGGCACCAGCTTTTCCGGGAAGTGATATGGGCCGTAATTGTTCGAGCAGTTGGTCAGAACCACCGGCAGACCATAGGTTTCGTGCCAGGCTCGCACCAGATGATCGGATGAAGCCTTGGACGCCGAATACGGGCTGCGCGGATCGTACGGAGTTTCCTCGGTGAACATGCCCTCTTCACCAAGTGAGCCATAGACTTCATCCGTCGAGATATGATGAAACCGGAAATCGTCAGGTCGCCCACGTCCCACCCAATGGCTGCGCGCAGCCTCAAGCAAGTTGTACGTTCCGGTCACGTTGGTTTCGATGAAATCGCCGGGCCCGTCGATCGATCGGTCAACGTGGCTTTCGGCAGCCAGATGCATCACCGCATCAGGGGAATGCTGCGCAAAAATCCGATCCAGTTGATCCCTGTTTCTGATGTCGGCATGTTCAAAATGGTAGAGCGGGTTATCCACGACCGGCGCTACATTTTCCAAGCGCCCTGCATAGGTTAGTGCATCAAGATTGATGACCTCATGCCCTCTGCTGATGGCCAAACGGACAACGGCAGAGCCGATGAAACCTGCGCCGCCGGTAATCAGTAGCTTCATGTCTGTTCCTTGTATTCAAATGGGCTGTCAAAATCTTTCAGCAATGGCGCGTTCTTGTCCTTATCCGACAAGACAGGATCTGCGGTCAGCTTCCAGTCGATCCCGATGTCCGGGTCATCAAAACGGACAGAACCGTCACATTCCGGTGCGTAGTAATCCGAGCACTTATAGATGATTTCGGTGTTTGGTTCGCGCGTAGCGAATCCGTGGAGAAACCCTTCCGGTATCAACAATTGTCGACCATTCTCACTGCTCAATTCGGCGCCGATCCATTTTCCGTAAGTCGGGCTACCTTTTCGGATATCCACGACAACGTCGAAAAACAGTCCGCGACCGCATCGAACCAGCTTTGCCTGCGCATGCGGCGGCGACTGGAAATGCAGGCCGCGAACAGTGTTCACAGCCGCTGAAAGCGAATGATTGTCCTGAACGAAATCAATGTCGATCCCTTCCGCCAGAAGCGTTTTTCGGTTCCAGCTTTCAGAAAAAAACCCTCGTTCGTCGCCAAATCGGGCAGGTTCCAGCAACAGAACCCCTTGCAACTCAGTTTGTGCAACTTTCACAGAATCCTCCACCGTCGGGGCAACACGTTAAGATTACTCATTAACAACATCTTTCCAGATTGTGGACAGATGGATTTGCCTATGACTCTTCTGCCGGAAATAAAGACGCCTCCAACTTCTTCGGCGATGCGCTAAGAAGTATCTGTTTGAAAATTGCGTGGTCAATCTCCACTCACGCCGGAACTCCGTGCGAAACCCGAGCGGTGGGTCTGCCGCTGGTATCACAGACACAGATTTGGTTGGCTGTTACAACAGAGTAAGCAGGATGCGCAACCGCGATTGTCAATTGATCATCGCCCGGTAATCGTGTCGTGGCGGCGGCTTTCAGCGGTCAAAGTTGGTTATCCCGAACGCGTTGACAAATATCGATCCAATTGGACGAGTTGCCAAAGATATGCAAGACCACGCGTTCGGGGCTGCTCCTGGAGCTCATCTCTTGCTTTTGATTGACACTCACCCCTGCGGCCGGATCTCAGACAATCAACGACCCGCTTTAGCCAACGATCCGATAGAGGCCATGCCCCTGCGGCGTCTGGTCGACCGGGTCAATCCGCCCTGACACCGCGGCAACGTCGGGCATTAGGCGAAAGGCGTTAGCCGCCTCGCTTCACGCGCGATTTCGGCACCGCGTTCCCCGTCGATTTGTTCGATGATCCGCAGTGTCACGCGTGCGCCGTCCTTGGACAGCCAAAGCGGCGATTTCTTGAGGAATTGGAAGCCCTTGCGCCGAAGCAAATAGCCGGCTAAGGCATATCCCGATGCTCGCCGGGACACGGCAGCAAGGATGAATGCGATCCGGTCGGCACGCCCCTTTGCCTTGGTGTGATCTGATGCAAGTACATCCGACTTGATCTGCTCCAGCCGGTTGTCGTCCAACATGACCAACTCCCGTGTGATGCGATCAATTTCGTCGTCCGGCATTTCCGACAGCTCGGTATCGAGCTTGTCCACTTCGCAGGTCGCGCGGTGGCTGTATCCGCGTTTGATCACCCATTGGGTCAATCCGATCTCACCTCGCCTCACTGTTCGGGTCTTGTCGTTTCGGATCTCCAGTTTTTTCCAATAGGACAGAAAAGCGGGATCGCGCAGAATTCTAGGGCCAATCCCAAGCGCATAGGAAGCATAGTGGAAATTCCTGTGGTCGGTTCGAAAATTCCAGGAAATCTCGCGAAAACGCTCAGGATCCACTCTGGGCATGGCATAGTTCGACGTCGCACCGCAATAATCGACCCCAAGGTCGCGCGCACAATCGAACCAGCTTCGCGTCTGCGGTACGAACCAGGCGGAGTCGTTGATGATCCACAGGTGATCCAAATCGTGCAGCTTGGAAGCCAACTCCAGTACGGCGTCACGATAGCCACCAAAATCATAACCGAAATTCGGCCTCTCCATGATCTGCCAGGCATATGGTGACAGGCGCTCCAGATCCTCCGTTTCAAGCGGCAGGTTCGAAACGACGAAGGGGGTGACACCCGCTTTGATCATGTCTTTCAACGCGGATACATGCGATGGCAGAACACCGTCTTTCGGAAAAATGAGGTAAATGCCAATTTCACTTGTGGCGGCCTGTTGGCCGGCATGGAGTCTCGTTTTCCGGGTGCGTGTCAGATCATATACCCGCCTCACATAAAGCGTGCGAAGAAACTCAACCGGCGCATAGGCGATCTTTCGGCCAAGGCGAGCGAGCTCCCGCTTGAGTTTCCATAGTGGTATCTTGGCCATCCGGTACGTGCATTGTTAAGAAAAAACAGGACCTGCGAGGTGCCACGGGCTTCGTGACCCACCCGTTTCTACTTATAGAAACCACACCGGACCGCAACCTGTTAGCGCCAATTGAGATTCAGGATGCATGTATGTTGTGACCTACCTCCCCTGGTGCCCAAGGCGCAAGCGAAGCACCAAGTTCAACAGATCACTTGGCAGGCCGGGGCCGCTGCGATCCAGCGGCGAACAGAACTTTGGAAACCTTGATGAGTAGCTTTCGAAGCGCACCCACAAGCACCAAGAGAGAGAAAATCTGGGAAAAAGTGGTGAGCCGTGCAGGATTCGAACCTGCGACCCACTGATTAAAAGAACGGCCAGAGCCATTTCGCTGCTTTTCGCCAGATTTCGCCATACTGGCAAAAATGAAGCGAAAACAATATTTTAGGTTGACCATCGTTGCGCCTTGAATTCATGAATTACTCCAGAATTCGCCGCCATTTGCTTCCGTATAGCTTCCGGAAGCAGGCCGGAAGCAAGGAGTGTTCTGGATATGTTCAAACTGACCAAACGCGCAGTTGAGGGGCTTGCCGTTGAGGCCAAGGAATACCTTGTCTGGGACCGGGTCATGCGCGGTTTCGGGTTGCGGGTCTATCCGTCCGGCAAAAAGACCTATCTGGTCCAATACCGGGCCGGTCGCCGGACGCGCCGACTCACCATCGGGCAGCATGGTGTTCTGACTCCCGAGGAGGCACGGACACGGGCGAAGCAGCTTCTGGGCGATGTCGCGCGCGGTTCGGACCCATCCGCCGAGAAACAGGCCAATAGGCGCGCGCCAACCGTGGCGGGTTTGTGTGATCGGTTTCTAGAGGAATATGTCGATCAGCATTGCAAGCCGACCACCGCCCGTGACTATCACAGCGTCATTCGCAGGTTCATCCGCCCCAAGCTTGGCCCCATCCCGATTGCCGAAGTGACCCGCGCCGACGTGGTGGCGTTTCACCACGGGTTGCGCGAAACGCCGTATCAGGCCAACCGGGCGGCGGCGATGTTGTCGAAGCTGTTCAATCTGGCCGAGGATTGGGGATTGCGGCAACCGGGATCGAACCCAGCGCGCCGGATCAAGAAGTTCCGCGAAGAAGAAAAGAAGCGCTACCTATCAGATGCTGAACAGATACGGCTTGGTGAAGTGCTGGCAGAGGCGTTGGAAGACGGCACAGAGACTGTATATGTAGTCTCTGCCCTCCTGCTGCTTATCTACACGGGATGCCGTCTCAACGAGATTCTGACGCTGCGCTGGGATTATGTAACGTCGCATCATCTGGAGCTGCCGGACAGCAAGACCGGTCGTCGCCGCATTCCCCTGCCGAGGGAGGCGTATGACATCTTGATGGACCTGCCCCGGCAGTCGGGAAACCCTTACGTCATATTAGGTGAGTCGGAGACCGGACCGCTCAACAACCTGCAAAAACCGTGGAGACGAATACGTAAGGCTGCCGGGTTGGAAGACGTCCGCATTCACGACCTGCGGCACACTTATGCATCTGTTGCCATGAAAGACGGGATTGATCCGTTCACCCTAAAGGAGATTATGGGACATAAGAATCTGACGACGACTCTGCGCTATGCCCATCTGGCAGATGATGCGGTGCAACGGGCGGCGGGATCGGTGGCATCCCGTCTGGCTCGCGCGGTTCGGAAGGATGTCAGGACCGCTCCTTTGCGGGTCGTTCAATAACCGCACAAAAAGGGAAACCCAAACGTCAGTACTAAAGCCTCATGGGAGATTCTACGGCGCGTTTTTTTGGCTTGTTTCGCGAGGAAAGGTTGTGCACCGAATCTCAACCCCTCACGCGCGTTGCCAAAAAACAACGCGCAATACTGGAGTTACTTTCTGCCAAAAGAAAAATGAGGCGGAAAAAACCATTGTAAAACAATTATGAAATTTGCCGCCTAAAATTTGGGCAAACAGGGCAAAACCTATACTCTGCAAAACAAAATTCGCCATCAACTCCAGCTTATCCGCGTACTTATCCACAGAACTCGTGGATGCCTTTCATGTTGATCGAATTCTGCAGCCATGCAAGACAGGTGATTCCCAGAATCAGGGTTACCGACCCGCCTGATTCATCGTGGGAACGCCCACCCAAAACACCGGAGGTGAACTTGTTTCGGCTTGCATGTTTCAGCGCCAAAATTGGCGTGCGAGTCCTTTTGAGCAAAGCACACGGGATGTCACGTTGCCTTAAGCTATTCAATCTTCATGCAACCGCGACACCACCAAGGGTTGTTGGCTCGAGTACAGGACTTCGGGGCTATCTAGCGGAGGCTCAGAAACGGCGTTGGGCTGCGTATCGTGTGCAAAGAGCACTCTAGGAATAACCTGAATCTCTAACCGATTTCTCAGTATGGCAATACCGGTCGGCGATGTTCAAACTTTCAGAAAGAGTTGCCGTATTGCGTCGATTTGGTAGGCGGGCAAGTTGGAAGCAATACGCATGTCTAAGGTTCTCTCATTCGCTTTCTCGCCGACGTAGCTCTTCTAAAGTGTAACTTTGCGCAATTGGCCCTGCGCCACCTTCACTGAAATTGTCGTCTGAACTCAGGCAATAGAGGTCACACAATAGGGTTGCCCTCGCCTCTCGCCAGTCGACCAGCCAAAGCCGTCCGCCCGGTGTTCCGATATATCCAAACACCTGCTCATCCATGTCGGCGAGCAAATCATCAGTGCTGGGCACTTCGCTATCTGCGTCGGTATCGAAACTTGAATGTGTGTGATACGACGCCACGATGTCGACTATCTCCTCTGAGATGTCTTCGACGACGCACTCGTCGTTTGTGCCGCGAACGGGATCGCTGGCGACAAACCTGCCCTCAGAATTCAGACCGAAGTATCCGCAAACTTCGATATTCTCAGAGAAGCTAACCGCTTGATACGCGGCAAATGCTGCTTTGGCTTGTGCATGAAAAGCCGTGTCGGGAACGCTACCCGATCCCAACGGCTCAGATGGTGAGTCTTCGCATCCCGCAAGAATAACTGCGGCAAGCACAACACAGATTTGTTTTGTCATTTACCGTCACTCTTCAACAGGCCCGCGCGGTTTTGCATCCCGTTTCGGTAATTGTCTATCTGAATTCTGATGCGCTGTCGCGGTTAAGGTAGTTAAACACCACTGCGCATCAGTGCCTGTTGAAAATATCGAAACGGACATCGAAAAAGTCTCAGATTGCCACTGTTGAGCCTCATTCTCGTAGTCTGCCCGAACCGTAACCGCATGTATGTAAAGGAGTATTTCATGCGTAGGTTTTTTACTGCCGTTGCCCTTCTGCCTTTCGTCGCTGCCTGCGCACAGTCGCCGGATAAGGTCGGTGCCACGTATGTCAGCCCGGCTATCTTCGATGGGCGCTCGTGCCAGCAGTTGCACGCCGAGCGCAACCAGATTGCAAGCAACGTTAACAAGTTGACGGCAGACCAAAAAAAAGCAGCTACGGATGACGCAGTCATTACAGGCGTGACACTGGTTCTGTTCTGGCCTGCCGCGTTAGCAATGGCTGCTACACAGGATCATGCCGACCAGTTGGCGGCTGCCAAGGGGAACTACGACGCCATCACGCAGGCTATGCAGTCGAAGAATTGCCCCCAAATCGGTGTGACTGGCTAAAGCTTCCAAGCAGCAAAAAAAGAAAGGGGAGCATGAAGGTGTGCTCCCTTTTCTTACGGCCCTTTGCGACCACCTACTTTTTGAGCAATGCGGCGCGTCAGTGACCGTGCTCAAGAAACTCAGCGTTCGCGGCCTAAAATAAGAGAACCTCAGCACTGCGGGTTGTTCGGTAGTGTTACCTTACATAGGGAAAGCAGCAAGGGATTGAACGCCCTACGTATAGGTTACGTTACATAGGCCGCCACACAGCGAACTTAAGATAGATAACAATACAGGCTCAGGATTTATGCTGGATAATCAGGACAAGAAAAACGAACTAGACTTCGAAAACCTTTGGAACCAGATGCAACTCCCTTTGCCCATCGCAGAAGGGTTTATTTCGGACATTGGTTGGATTGCTCAGCACTACCACCCCAAAGATCGGCGAATAACACCACTGCCAGCGAAAGAGCGCAAAGCGATCTATAGCAAGCTGGACAAGACCGTCAGTTCTTTGCTGGACCAGCTTTCTAATTTGCCACCTTCCATCCAATGGGAAATCGAAGAAGTTGGAATGGCGAATGAGCCGGAAGACTATTTTGAGAACGCGATTGGTGCTGACCACGAAGGGCTGGACTACGGAGAGTATTTGATTGACGTCCTGACAGGGAAACTCCCCGAGATAGCGTTCCTGATCCAAGAAGGACTGGAACATCACAAGCGCCCACGCGCGCGCCCTAAACAAAATGAAAGCTTGGAAGATACAATCCAACAGCTTGCGAAAGTGTTCCAACACTACACCGGGCGCAATCCAGTGAAGACCTATCGCTATGACGAACTGGACGAAGAACAGCCCTACAAGAGCGACTTCTTTAGTTTCCTATATGCATTCTTCTGGGTTAATCCCAACCACAGGTTCCCGACGTCGCACACTCTCGGAAACGCGACATTGCGCGTGTTTGGCCTAAAAAAATAGGGGATGTCATAAATGGACAAATTTTGAGCCATATATGACATTAGATTGAGACGGACCTACGCTGCATATTGGCTGCAATGAAACGATATGCAGCGAGGCAACAATGCAAGCACAGATTGACCCTGACTACTTCGACCGGCTCATCGACGAGAAAGAAGCCGCCAACTATCTCTGTTATTCCGTACGCGCGTTGCAGAATTGGCGTGTTCGAGGCGGTGGGCCTATGTTTGTAAAGGTCTCTGGTCGGTCTGTCCGATACACGCGCAGTGACTTGCAAAAATGGATCGCTGAAAAGCGCGTCGCCAATACCAGCGCCGCACCTTCCTAACATTTGAGTTTTGCCCACTCAGAGTTGGCAGCGCTGAGCGGGATTTTGGGGCCGGATGGCTCTTAGGGGCGCGGGGTGTCGCCACCCTGCGCCCTTTCTGTGTCTGCCAAACGGTTTAAGCAAGGAGTTCACCATGACACAGCAACCCGCTTTCAAATTCAAAATCGGGCTTATTTCCGCGACAATCTGGGACAATGACGGTTTCTTCTCAGTCGATATCTCACGTTCCTACAAGAACGGGGAAGGTGACTGGCGCACCACCAGCGCGTTTTCTCACAATGATCTTCTGAATGTCGCCAAATGCGCGGAACGTGCAGAAAACTGGATTTCGCGCAAGCAGGCAGCAGCCAGCCAATGATATCCGCCGGGCGTCCAGCCCGGCCCCAAAACAATAGCTGCCCCGCCGGAGGCACTATCGAAGGGCGCGCCAGCGCCCGCCCCTTTTCCCAACCTCAACCAAATCGCGCGGCATTCGCCGAAAGAGGGGGGTGATTGTAGCACCCCCCTCTGGAAATACCGGAACTCAAGGAGACCCCACTAATGCAAGTTGTTCATCGTGGATTCGACACTATCGCACTTTCGATTCAAGCGAATATCTCTCAGGAGCTGTTCGACCTGCTGAACGCCGAACGGGAAAGGGCCGAAGAAGAGCGGCACCCTGTTCTTTTCAGCTACGGCGGCGCAGACTTTGACTTGTTACCCCATGGCGGCAACGGGTATCGCTTTATCCTCAAAGGTGGGCCTTTGGATGTGCATTGGTCCTTAAAGAAACCAAATGCACGCGACCCTTGGGGCATTCGGGTTTCTGTAGGGTCAACTCTTCTAGCGACACAAGGGCTTGGATACGCCCGTTCCTACATAGACAAGACCCTAACTAGGCTTGGCATCCGCTTTGAGTCGCATCAGGTCAGTATCAGCCGTGCCGATTTCTGCGTCGATATTCTCGCGCCGGAATTCGAACTTGTTCCTGAAAACTTTGTTATTCACAGCCACACCAACCGCGCCGACTATCTTACTGCTCAAGATGACATGCGCAGCAACGGTAAATCTGGTCAGTTCACATCTGTCACGGTCGGAAAAATGCCGGGACGACAGGTCATCATCTATGACAAGCGTCGCGAAGTGATTGATAAGAAAAAGCCGATCTGGTGGGATATTTGGAACACCAACCTAGAGCGGGAAGGTTTACCCCCATTGGACCCTTCTGATGCGTCTCAGAGTCGCGTGTGGCGTGTTGAGGTGCGCGCCGGGAAGGACTTGCTCAAGGATCGTTGGCAGATCAGGACGTGGCCTCAGTTCGATGCTGAGTTCGGCGATGTCATTGCCGAGGCACTGCAGAAGATACGATACTGCGAGCCCGATCCTGACGATGGAAACCGCGCGCGGTGGTCTAACCATAAAATATGGGACTTGGTTACTGGAACGTCAGAAGATGACCTGCTGGAAATGCGCAGCCACGTCGATGCAACAAGTGTTAGGCACGTACATCGCAATGAGCAAGTTAGGCTAATAACGGCGCAACTGGCAGGCCTTGGAATTACACTGGCCGCACTTGAAGACATTCAGGAAAATGAGCTGAGTGATTTCATGGACAATGTTGGGGGCAGGCTCGCAGACAACATAACGGCTGATCCTGAGCGCGCCGCAAACAAGCTGCATGAAGCCAAGAACAGATACCGGTTTATTGCATAAACCACTGACAAGTAACCGCCTCTTTTGTGACGTATCTAGTTTAGGCAGTTTGAGCCCTTACCAGACATCCGCGATCACCAATGGCGGCAATAGTAAAAAAGGTGAGGGTGTGAACCCATGGTTTGGCCAATTGGGTGCTCCTACAGGTATGGTTTACACTACTTTCCTTCTTAGGCCTCTCGAGTTTGACTGAAAAAGTGCCGTGGGCCCCAATGGCGTGTATTGCTTTGATTCTAGGTATTAAATTGCGGAACCCAGTTCACATCGTAGCTTTGGTATTGCTTCTGTATACGGCATGGACAATCTGGTCGGATGGCGCAAACGCGGATGCTTGGTCGGAGTGTCGGGTAGACGACAGCTGCGTCATAGAATACGAGTACTTATCTAATCAGGAGTCCGATCCTTTTTTGTTCTTGGGGAAAGTCGTTGATAATCACCATCCAAGGTGGCGCGACTATAGGGACCCAATTAGGGACTACACCAGCGTCAATGACTGTTTGATCACACAAGAGTGGAGTCACGGTCGGCCAAACCTTTTACTGATAGATTGGGAAAGAGTTGGGCTGGCTGCAGAACTGGAGGTGTGTGTTTTCAGAATTTCAAGGAGCCTGAACAGTATACAAGAAATAATGAGCTGGCTTCAGTATCATGGTTTCTCATTTAATGGTGTCATGGGGTTTATGGGTAATGAATATGTGCCTGAATTTCCTACACAGCCAATAAAAATGATTTCAGCAAATTGGACGAATGAACAGTATAGAGAGAAGAAACCATCGATTTTTGCCAAGGTGACCGGAATTGACCTAATAACCAATTACTCCTTAGTGCTCCAAATTGATTCCAACGATAAAATCGTTGGCGTTCATTCGGGGTCAAACTCGAAATAGCGCATGAGATTTTGCTACCCTTGGACTGACCGTCAGGCAAGTCAGGCCGCACTTTCGAGCCGGGCTGGCGGTCAATGCGGATCTATCGAGCGATTCCCAAACAGAATGGCGAAAGGAAAGTTGGATTAGAAGATTTGTCCGCACTGTGGTCGTTAACGCCGCATGACTCGCCATGAAGCCCGGCCAAATGCGTTAAATGACCAGTATGAGCCCTTACCAGACATCCGTGATCACCAATGGCGGCAATAGTAAAAAAGGTGACCGGTGTGAACCCATGGTTTGGCCAATTGGGTGCTCCTACAGGTATGGTTTACACTACTTTCCTTCTTAGGCCTCTCGAGTTTGACTGAAAAAGTGCCGTCGGCCCCAATGGCGTGTATTGCTTTGATTCTAGGTATTAAATTGCGGAACCCAGTTCACATCGTAGCTTTGGTATTGCTTCTGTATACGGCATGGACAATCTGGTCGGATGGCGCAAACGCGGATGCTTGGTCGGAGTGTCGGGTAGACGACAGCTGCGTCATAGAATACGAGTACTTATCTGATCAGGAGTCCGATCCTTTTTTGTTCTTGGGGAGAGTCGTTGATAATCACCATCCAAGGTGGCGCGACTATAGGGACCCAATTAGGGACTACACCAGCGTCAATGACTGTTTGATCACACAAGAGTGGAGTCACGGTCGGCCAAACCTTTTACTGATAGATTGGGAAAGAGTTGGGCTGGCTGCAGAACTGGAGGTGTGTGTTTTCAGAATTTCAAGGAGCCTGAACAGTATACAAGAAATAATGAGCTGGCTTCAGTATCATGGTTTCTCATTTAATGGTGTCATGGGGTTTATGGGTAATGAATATGTGCCTGAATTTCCTACACAGCCAATAAAAATGATTTCGGCAAATTGGACGAATGAACAGTATAGAGAGAAGAAACCATCGATTTTTGCCAAGGTGACCGGAATTGACCTAATAACCAATTACTCCTTAGTGCTCCAAATTGATTCCAACGATAAAATCGTTGGCGTTCATTCGGGGTCAAACTCGAAATAGCGCGTGAGATTTTGCTACCCTTGGACTGACCGTCAGGCAAGTCAGGCCGCACTTTCGAGCCGGGCTGGCGGTCAATGCGGATCTATCCAGCGATTCCCAAACAGAATGGCGAAAGGAAAGTTGGATTAG